>DATAKF010000341.1:0-37143 GCA_036261775.1 Polyangiaceae bacterium
GAGGCGCTCGTCGAGCACGGGGTCATCGAGTTCAGCCTGTATCAAGCCAATGAAGCATTGGGCAAAGAAGACTTCGACTTCAAGGTGAAGGTGCTCAGGGAGTTGGTAGAGCACCATGTGGAGGAGGAAGAGGAAGAATTCTTCCCAAAGGCGGAGAAAGCCCTGGGCAAGGACACGCTGGAGTTGTTGACCGAAGAAATGACAGAAGCCTTCGAGGACGCGCGTGAGGGGGACTTCCAAGGTCCGCTTTACGAAAACCTTCGCCAAGTCTTCGCGGGCGCCATCAAGACCGACCCCAAGGAAAGCGAACCTGCACGCCCGAAGAAGTCGCGAAAGACTGCCTAACTCGATGGTACAGCCACTCCGGCGGGACATCGTGTGCATGGGGGCGTCGACGGGCGGCGTGCTCGCGCTGCGGCAGATTCTAGCTCAGCTGCCTGGCGACTTTCCCGCTGCGGTGTTCGTGGTTCAGCACCAGGCGGAAGTAGCGGGCAGCGAGCTGGCGCGCATCTTGGGTGCAGATTGCGCGCTCCGGGTGGTCGACGCGCTGCACGGCGATCTCATCGAGCGCGGCCGTGTCTACATAGCACCAGCGGACAATCACCTGATGGTCCGCGAAGGGCGTGTCGAGGTGCTGCGATTGGCGCGAGAAAACGGCTTTCGCCCAGCGGTAAACCCGCTGTTCAGATCCGCTGCCGAGGCCTACCGCTCGCGGGTCGTTGCCGTCGTGCTCACGGGCGCTCTGGATTGCGGCACGGCCGGCCTGCTCTCCGTCAAGGCGAACGGTGGTGTCGCAGTCGCGCAAGACCCCGACAGTGCGGCTTGCCGCGACATGCCCGAGAACGCCATCCGAGCCGGGGTCGTCGACCATATCGTGCCGCTGTCGCGCATGGCGGCGCTGCTTAGCGACTTGACGCGCCAAGGCGGTATCGACGCCGAACCAAGCCCCCTCCCACCCGAGGTCAAGGCCTTTGCTTTCGTAACGTGCCCCAGCTGTCATGGCTCGCTGCAAGAGACGACGAGGAGTGGCGTTGCAGAATTCGGCTGCCACGTGGGCCACAGGTTCAGTCTGCGCAGCCTGTATGCTGAGCAAGCGGACCAGGTGGAGTTTGCCATGTGGGCTGCCATCCGGGCTCTAGAAGAGAGCGCAGCTCTGGCGACGCGCTTGGCCGACACGGCACACGGGCAGCTGCATGCGCGCTTCTTGGACAAGCAGCGCACCATGGCCCAGCACGCTGACACGCTACGAGACATGGTACTCGCGGGTCAGCAGAGTACCCGGCAGGACTCCAGCGAGTTGCCCCAGGCTAGCAAGGACACCGACAAGGCCGTCCGAGACCTCCTGGCGGTGCCGGGCAACGCCTCGCCTGGCGCGCGTGGCCCCGGCGGCACTGACGCAGGGGCCTGACGATGTGGAACACAACTTGCTCCAAGCAAGAGGATGCCTGCCCGGCCTCAGTCTCACGTTCACGGCACCGTACGCTCTCGACTAGTCATGATCGAAAGTGGGGCGCCGCTGCTGGTGCCATTCGATACGGATCAGTTCGACGAGACCGTGGCGATCACACAAGTCGCCGGTGAACGGCCGGCTGATTTTGCCGAGCGCACGCTGCGACGACTAGCTTCTGCGCAGCGCTCCGGTCAGTACTTCGCGGCGGCGGAGCTGTTCGTCGGCTCCCGGCACGATGAGCCGACGTGCGCGGCCCGACGGCGGGTTGGCCAAGCCATTGCCGAACACGCGGAAAACTCGCAGACCTTGTCCGAGCTGGTGGCGGTGGTGTCGGCAGACGCCGGCCACGATGTACGCAACCGGTTGATCCAGCTCAACGATGAAATGACGGTCACGAGCCAGCAAAAGCGGCTGCCGGTGCGGCTTCGCTGCCTCGAGGCTCGGCAATGACCGACCCCCGGGCCACGGAACCACCGCGTACGGCTTTCGAGTGCGCGTGTGAAGCGTGCGTTCGCGATGGCCTGCACGAACCGGACTGCAAGGTGCACGCGCAACCTCCAGCCGTGTGTAGCTGCGGACGTACCGAGCAATCGAAGGGCGCAGGCTGACCATCGAGCAGTGTCCGGAAGACTACTGGCACCGATCGGCAACGGTGAGCACTTTGGTTGCGACATCGCTGCGGGTCGAGCCGCAAGGGGCTGGGACGTCGGTTGTTGCCCGGACAGACGCGCCTAGCTCGACAGTCTTAGGTTCGTCCATGATTTTCCTGCCGAGCAGCTGCGACCGCTGCCAAACCATCGTGCTGATTTCTTGCACGGCTCGCGTCAGCGGGCGGGAGTCCTGCCCTTCGTGTGGGGGCCCCATGAGTGTCTTGCCCGTCGCTGCTTATCCCGAAGGTGACGTGCTGTTGTTCAACGAGCTGCTAGCGCTCAGCCGCGGCGCGCACATCGTCGGAGCAGAGGCGGAACAGCTTGCCACAGCTATCGAGAGCGCGCGCTCCAGCTGCGACGAGAACGAAGCCTTGACCGTTGCCTCATTTCGGCTGCCGGGCTTGCGACCGTTAGCGCCGCTTTTGGCCGCAAGCCCTGGCCGGGCGCGCCAGGCAGTGTCGATGCTGGGTACCATCTTGCGCACGCTGGGCAAGGCGCAGCTAGCTAGCGGCATAGTCAGCAGCGCCCCCGCGCCGCGCGGCGTGAGGGGCGAAGCAGGATCAGCGGATTGGCAAGAGGTCGGGCCGCTATCCCGAACCTGGCGAGACGACGGACGCCGTGGCTAGCGCGCTGGCTCGTGGCACCCGCAGCGGACGGCGCGCCCAAAGTCGGGAAGGCACGGCATGAACCACGACTCACCTAGTTTGCAGCAATTGCGACGCGAGCGAGAGGGCGAGCTCCGCGCGCGCTATCCGCGTTCCTTCGAGCTATCCCAGCGGGCACGAAGCGTCATACCGGGTGGCCACCACCTGTCTGGCAAAGCGCTGGTCGACTTCCAGACCACCCCAAGCTATTTCGACTACGGCCAGGGCGCCACGCTGCGCGACGTCGACGGGCACACGTACCTCGACTACTTGATGGCCTTCGGCGCTCAGCTGCTCGGCTATGCCCACCCGGAGGTCGAAGCGGCGGCCCATCAGCAAGGCCAACGCGGCAATCTGCTGTCTTTGAACCACCCGCTACACGTCGAGCTCATCGAAACGCTTTTGCCGCTGTTTCCTGGCATGGAGATGGGCGTGTTCGTGAAGAATGGCTCGGAGGCCACGACCGCAGCGCTGCGTATCGCGCGCCAGAAGACCGGCAGGAGGTGCGTCGCGCGAGCCGGGTACCATGGGTGGCACGACTGGTGCCTGCCGCTCGAACGATTCGTTCCTGACGGTTTGGAGCACCAGGTCGCGGAGTTCTCCGCCAACGACCCCGCTAGCTTGCAGGCGTTGTTCGCCGCAAATCCACGCGATATTGCGGCCGTAATCTTGGCGCCCGAGATGGTCGTGCCGCACGATCCGGCGGTTTTTCACGAGCTCTTCCGAATTACTCGCGCGCACGGCGCGCTGTTCGTCATGGACGAAGTGAAGACTGGGCTCCGCATCGCTCCGGGCTCGATATCGGCGCGCATCGGGCTCGAGCCCGACATTTTGACGATCAGCAAGGCGCTCGGCAACGGCTGGCCAATCGCGGCAACGCTCGGTCGTCGTGAAGTGATGGAGGTTGCCGCGGGCATGCACTATTCGGGGACGTTCCACGGCGAAACGTCCGCGATTGCGGCAGCCCTTACCACCGTACGCATCGTGCATCGGGACGACGTGCAACAGCGCGTGCATGACCTGGGCCAGCGCCTGCTCGACGGCTTGAACGCCGCCATCACCGATAGCCCGGTTTCGGGGATCGCCTACGCCGAGCCCCTACCAGCCATGCCATTCTTCAAGTTCACCGAGCCTGACGCCGAGCTGAACGCCGAGCTCACGCGCTGCTTCTACCGAGAGGTGTTGGCGGCGGGCAGCTTGCTTCACCCACGTCACCTTTGGTTTCTGAGCGCGGCCCACACCGAAGCCGACGTAGACCAAACCTTGGAAGCAAGCCGCGCAGCGTTACGCAAGACCCTCGAGCTCTGCCGGGGATTGTGATTCTCCCGTCGCCGAGTCTCTCAGCTCGGACTCCCACGGCGGATAGAGCAGGCGCTCGTCGCCGCGCCACCACCCTCCTTCGACCACGCGCGGCGTGCCTTGCTCCAACGCGCGCAAGAACCCAGCGTACGGTGTCTCTTTCAACTTGCGGCCGCGAACCTCGAACGCACCCGGCTCGTACGAACAGGCCCCGCGAGTCACCAGCGCGTCCCAACCGTACGACCCGAGCAGCGCCCACGCCGTCACGGCCCGTACGGGCACTCCGGCATCGACCGCTGCCTCCGCTTCGCTCCAAACGTAGGAGAACCAACGCGCTCGGTCCTCGGGACACCCCGCCAAGTGTGCTTCGGTGATGGCGAGCGGTAACCCCAGACGTGACCAGGCCTGCCGCAGCAACGCCCCGGGTCCCAGTAGCCCGCCACGACATACCCTGACGGCTTCCACATCAGCGTAGCGTTGCTCTGCGTTGCCGCCGATGCAGTGCGGCAGGTAGCGCTGCACGCGGCTGTCCAGAAAGCGCTCCCCCGTAATGTAGTAGTTGAACCCCACCACGTCGGGGGGACATGGCCGCTCTACGAGCTGCTGCAGCTGCTCCTCGGCAATGCCGGATTCGGTCAGGTATTCGAACATGGAGTGGCGCGGCGTGACGCGCCCCATCAAGAGCTCCAAGCTGAGAAAGCGCCGCTCGTTCTCGAAGTCGGCCTGGTAGGCCAGATCAGGTGTGCTGCGAACGTGGCCCAAGTCTTCCGTTTGAACGAGCTCGGCGTGGGGTATTACCTCGCGAATGGCGCGCATGGCGAGCGCCGTGCCCTGCACCTGGTTGAGGAGCGCGCGTGCGAAGCTGCGGTCGTCGCGCGCGTGGGGGTACCAGTGACCGTACAGGGCGCTGAAGCGCGCCGTGGTCAGCGGCTCGTTGATGGGCGTAAAGCGGCGCAGCCACGGGTAGCGACGCGCCACCCGCCCTGCATACGCCGCGAATTTCTGGGGAAATTTTGGATCGAGCAGCGACGTGTAACGCGGCCCGCTGCCGTGATGCAGTAGCCCGATGATCGGATCGAGCCCAGATTGGCGCAGTCGATGGAGCTGTCGATCGCTGTGTTCGAACGACGCGCGTTCTAGCGCGCGAGGAGCTACATGCTCCCACAAAACGGGGTAGCGGAGCGTACCGATGCCGATGGACGCCAGCGCGTCGAAGTCGCGCAGTCGCAAGTGGTGCCCGGCAAACCGCAGCTGATCATGGAACCGATGACCAACGCGATTGACCGTGCACTCAATTCCCCCCCACAGCTCGAGCGAGTGACGTTTCATGCGCGCGCTCCCGAACGTCGGCGATGGCTGGTTGGTGCGCCTCACGAATCTTGTTGAAGACCGCTAGCGCCTGCCCCACCACCTGATCCATGTTGTAGTACTTGTAAGTGGCCAAGCGGCCGACGAAGTGGACGTTTGCTTCCGCGTCTGCCAGCTCCTTGTAGCGTTGGTAGAGCTCGTTGTTCTCGCGCCGTGGTACCGGATAGTACGGATCACCTTCGGCTCGCGGTATCTCGTAGACCACGCTCGTGCTCTCGTGCTCTTGCCCCGTCAGGTGCTTGAACTCGGTGATGCGGGTGTAGAGGTGCTCGTTCGGGTAGTTCACGGTGCCGACTGCCTGGAACCGGCGCACGTGCTTCGTTTCGTGATGAAATTCGATCGAGCGATACGGCAGCTTACCTAGGCGAAAGTCGAAGAATGCATCGACCGGTCCCGTGTAGACCATGCGCTCGCATTTGAGCTCGCTGGCCACCTCGCGGTAGTCGGCGTTGAGCAGCAGCTTGATGTTCGGGTGCGCCAGCATGCGGTCGAACATCCGCGTGTAGCCGTGCTTGGGCATGGCCTGATAGGTGTCCGTAAAGTAGCGATCGTCGCGGCTGGCACGCGTGGGAACGCGCGCGGTCACCGAGGCGTCCAGCTCCGATGGGTCCAGGCCCCACTGCTTCTTGGTGTAACCGCGGAAGAACTTCTCGTAGAGGTCGCGGCCGACGGACGAAAGCACCACGTCCTCCGCTGTCTTCAGCGGGCGTTTTTCGGCCATCTTCTCGAAGAACGCGGGCAGCTCGAGACAGGTCAGGTTGCAGCCATAGAGCCGGTTGACCGTGTCGAGGTTGATCGGCATCGGCAAGAGCTGCCCGTCTACGCTCGCTAGAACGCGGTGCTCGTAAGGCCGCCACTCCGTGAAGCGCGAAAGATACCCAAAAATGTCCGCGCTGTTGGTGTGGAAGATGTGCGGACCATACTTGTGGACGAGCAGGCCATGGTCGTCGAAGTAGTCGTGAGCGTTGCCGCCGACGTGGCTGCGCTTCTCGACGACCAGCACCTTCTTATCGAGTACCCTGGCTAGTCGTTCGGCGAGCACACTACCGGCGAAGCCCGCCCCCACCACCATGTAGTCGAACATCATCCAACCTCGAGCGCGTCGTCGCGGAAGTCCGAGAAGGCGTGCTCGCCACTGCCGCGAAGCTGGGATCTATCGACGGCTCGTTGCATCAGCTCTGCGATCGCAGACCAGGTGCTGTCCCACGACGTACGCGACAAGAAGACGTCGGCGCGCCTCAGGCGCTTCTGAGCTGGCTCCTTCATACTTGCCTCGCAGGCCGCCACGAAGTCCGCCGGAGTATCGGCAATGTGCGCCAAGCCTTGAACGGAGTAGGGTCGAACGACGTCGCGAATCGAGGTCGAGACCACCGGCTTGCCCGCCGCCAGGTACTCGGGCGTTTTCGTCGGGCTGATGAACTTGGTCGACTCGTTCTTGGCGAAGGGCATCAGCGCAACGTCCCAGCCAGCGACGTAGCGCGGCAGGTCGGCGTAAGCTTTGCTGCCGAGATAGTGAATGTTGTCCAGGCGGGGCAGGTCGTTTTCGTCGATCTTGACGACTGGCCCGAGCATCACGAGTTGCCAATCCGGCCGAAGCCGCGCGACGCCTTCCAGGAGGTCGAGATCCATGCGTTCGTCGATCACTCCGAAGAAGCCGAGCCTGGGGTGGGCAATGCCAGCCTGATCCAACGGATCGGGTTGAGCGACGCGCGCCTGGGCAAAGTGCTCGCGATCGACGCTGCTGGGGAACGGATAGATGTTGTGGTGGAGGTGGCGTTTGGCTTCGAACAGAGTCTGACCACCGGTCAGCACCAGATCGGCCTTTTGGAACAGCTCAGCCTCTAGCGAGAGCAGTGCCTTTGGGGCGTTTTTGAACGCCGAGAGCTCGTCCATACAGTCGTAGACGCGAGCCAACGGTGCCGGCAGTTGCTCAGCCAGAGGCAGCGCCATGGGAGTGTACAACCACTGAACATGATCGCGGATCGCGTGTCTCTCGCAGAGATCGCGCAAGAGTGCGCGTTGTCTCCAGACCATCTCGGCTTCAGTCATGCCGTCGGGCAGGTGCGGAACCACCACGTGAACGCCGCTGTCCGCCACTCGCACCTCGAGCCGCGCCACTTCCGCGCCCAAATGCGGTTCCTCGACATAGAAGACACGCCGCGTTTTGGCGCAGCGCGTGAGCAGATGCTGCGGGCGCTGGAACACGAAGTCCCAGCGCAGGTGCGAGAAGCAGAGGAGATCGAACATGTTGGGCGCTAGAGCACGCGGCGTGCCATCCCCCGCGGGTTAGGGGCACACCAGATTGGCAGTTGGCTGAGCAGCAACGTGAGTCATCTTTGCCGAAGCGTGGCGCGATGGGCGGGACACGCGCAGTTGCGCTCGCACCCAAAGCAGGTGTCGACGCTGAGCGAACCCGGTACTACCTTCAGCTTCGATGCCGCGTCGCTACCAATCGCGCATCGGGCTTCTCGAGTCGTCGCCACCGCCTGCGCAACTCGATCCCGCTGCCGAGCCTTCCGACACGATGGGCTACCCGCGCCCGCAACTGAGACGAGAAGAATGGTTCTCACTCGATGGAACTTGGGAGTTCGAGATCGAGCAGGAGGCGACCACGCGCGCGCCGGAGGAAGTGCAATGGCCGTCGCAGATCGTCGTACCCTTCGCGCCCGAGACGAGCCGAAGCGGAATCAACGACACTGGCCTGTATCGCGCCTGCTGGTACCGCCGCACCTTCCCGGTTCCCAAGCTCGCGGAGGGCGAGCGCTTGCTGTTGCACTTTGGAGCGGTCGACTACCACGCGACGGTTTGGCTGAACGGTGCGCGGCTTGGTGAGCACGAGGGCGGCTATTCACCCTTTCACTTCGACGTGACGCGCCACCTCGACTCTACGCGCGCCGAGCAGACCGTGATCGTGCACGTCGACGACGACCCGACGGACCTGGAAAAACCCCGCGGAAAGCAGGACTGGCAGCTAAACCCTCACTCCATTTGGTACCCGCGCACGACCGGCATTTGGCAAACGGTGTGGCTCGAGCGCGTACCGGAGGTGCGCATTCAACAGCTGCTCTGGACGACCAACGTCGAGCGTTGGGAGATCGGTCTCGACGCTTCGATCAGCGCGCCGCTGAACGCCAAGCTGCGGCTCGGCGTCAAGCTGACCCTGGGTGATCTCGTGCTGGCTCACGATCACTACACCGTCGTCGCCGGTGAGGTGCATCGTCGCATCGCCCTGTCCGATCCTGGCATCGACGACTTTCGGAACGAGCTCTTGTGGAGCCCGGCCGCGCCACGTTTGATAGAGGCGGAGCTCGAGCTATCGGACGCCGAAGGGCGCGTCATCGATCGTGTGAAGAGCTATACCGCGCTGCGCACGATCGCCGTGCATCGCGACCGCCTGCTCTTGAACGGGCGTCCTTACATGCTGCGCATGGTGCTCGACCAAGGCTACTGGCCCGAGACTGGTCTAACCCCGCCTAGTGACGCCGCCTTGCGTCGTGACGTAGAGCTGACGAAGGCGATGGGCTTCAACGGCGTCCGCAAGCACCAGAAGATCGAGGTGCCGCGCTACCTGTATTGGGCGGATCGGCTCGGGCTCTTGGTCTGGGAGGAAATGCCGAGCGCCTACCGCTTTTCGAGGCGCTCGATCGAGCGGCTCACCAAACAGTGGATGGAAGTGCTGCAGCGAGACATGAGCCACCCTTGCATCATGGCCTGGGTTCCCTTCAACGAATCGTGGGGCGTGCCCAACCTGCCGGACAGCGCGCCCGAGCGTAACTATGTGAGAGCGCTCTACTATTTGACCAAGACCCAGGACCCGTCGCGACCGGTAGTGGGGAACGATGGGTGGGAAAGCGTGTCGACCGACATCATCGGAATTCACGACTACGACGCCAACCATGATCGCATCGCGCGCCGCTATTGGGCGCATGACGTGCTGCCGAAGCTCTTCAAGCGCGAGCGTCCAGCCGGGCGCGCGCTGGTGTTGGAGGGCCACTCACGGCGCGAGCATCCGATCGTGCTCTCCGAGTTCGGCGGGCTAGCCTTGCGAGCGGCGGACGGCACTTGGGGCTACACGAGCGCCGAGAACCTCGAGTCTTTCGAGCGCATCTTTAGTCAACTGCTGAAGGTGGTCCGACGCTTGGAGGCGTTGTCGGGCTTTTGTTACACGCAGCTGACGGACACGTATCAAGAAGCCAACGGGCTTTTGTACGCCGACCGCCGTCCCAAGCTGCCGGTTGAAACCATTTTTCAGATTGTGGCAGGCGCGGAATCAGGCCCCATCGGCCCGCCACCCATCGTGGTCGATGCTCAGGACGAGCCCGAGCGCTGACTCGGCCCGACTGTTGCTTGTGGACCATGCACGGAGACACACCATGCAGCACGGACCGCCCGCCCCCAGCGCCACCGAAGAGGCCGAATACTCGTTCCAAGAGCTCAGAGCCCAGCAACTGAGGGCCAAGCAGCTGTTCTATTGCTACTTGGAGGCCGAAGAAGCGCCAGAAGATCTCGACGACTACTACGCGTTCTACGAGGACAACGCCCGGTAACGTCTACGGCAGCATTCCCGCTCAGTGGAGAGCGGGAAACTCCTGTCACGGACGCGCGACAGCCGCGGCAATAAGCGACAGGCAAATCTGCCTTGGTCACGGCTGCCCGCGGGCGAAGTCTACGGCTATACGGAGGCTGGCAACGGTGAGCTCGGCTTCTACCTCGTGAGTGACGGTAGCGGCACGCCCTATCGCGTCCGCATCAGGCCGTCGTGTTTCTTTACGACGTCCGGAGTAGAGCACATGATTTCTGGCCAAATGTTGTCGGACTTGGTGCCTTGCTTCGGCTCGATCAACATGGTCGGTGGCGAGTGTGACCACTGAAGGCGCAGCCAGTGCGAGCCAGATGCATCTGTAGCGGCGTGCGTACTACTGACCGTTCTTGGCCATCAGCGGGGCGGACCACTGGGCCATCCAGCGAAGCAGGGTAGACGGCGATTCGCGGAATACTTCGGACCCTTTACGACCTTGCGAGCTCGCTGCCGGGCCCCCCCCGTTGGGCAGCAGCCGCGCGACAGCGGCAGCTAGGAACGCAAATAGATGCGGCGCTACGTCGTGCAGCCAAATGCCGACGTGAGCCGCCGGCGTAAACGTGAGGTATCGCTCACGGCGGGCAATCGCTCGCACGATATGGCGCGCGGCGCGCTCCACGCCAATCGACACGAGCGGCGCCATCGCAGAAGCGCCAAACCAGGCGAGCTCATGCTCGGACTGGCCGCGGAAAGTGGCATGAACGTGAGACCCCGTGCGCATCAAGCCGGGCGTGACCGTCAGGACGCGCACCCCGTCCTTGGCGACCTCGGCGCTGAGCGCTTCGGCGAAGCCAATTTGCGCGAACTTCGCGCTCGAATAGGCCGACAGATGCGGTACGCCGAGCCGACCACCGACGGAGCTGACGATGACGATGGCTCCGTTCCGGCGTGCACGCATGGCTGGCAAGGCCGCCAAGGTCGCGTTCATGGCGCTACCGAAGATCTCGCTCATGGCGGCGTTGAAATCGCTCGGTCGCAGCGCCTCGACTGGTCCCACGTCGATCGTGGCAGCGTTGGCAATCAGTACGTCAATCGCACCGAGCTCCTGCTCCACGCGCCGCAGGAACGTCCGCGATTGAGCCTCGTCCCGAAGATCACAGACGTCAGCCAAGACCTTGTCCCCCTGGCTTTCGAGCCAGCGCTGGGTCTCGATGAGCGCTTCAGCCTTGCGCGCGCAGATGGCGACGCGAGCACCGCGTTGGACGAGCTCGCCAGCCAGCGCTCGACCGAGCCCCCGCGACCCACCACACACGACCACGACTTTGCCCCGCAGCTCGGCCGAGATGGGGGAAATCGCGCGCTCGACAGCGGCTAAGGTAGCTCCGTACGCGAGATGGGCGACGACCATGGCGGAGGGTCGGCCGGGTCTGTCCCTTCGGACACGAGGCATCAGGCCCAGCCGCGGGAGCAGCACGCCGTACATGGCGGCCCATACCCCGAGCCCGAAGAGGCGGCCGGTTGCCTGGGTTTTGTAGCGCCCTGGCAGCAGAGCGAACGGGCCGCCCATCGCCCCGCCGAATGCCGCGTGCGCGAACAGCGCCATTGCATTCAACCCGCCCCCCCGCGGTTGCGCTCCAAGTGGCGACAGTAGACGCCGGGTGAGGCGGCGAGGCGGCGGTTCACCGAGCGCTCCCAAGCGCTTCGCGCCGAACATCACGAGCGACATGACGCCCGTCGCTACTAAACCCGCCACGACGCCCGCCAAGGCCCGACTCAGTTGCTTGTGCACTCCTGCTCCCCTGCAGGAGCCGTTCCACGTCGCCCAGCGCTAGAGAGCCCGCGAGAACGAACGGATAGCAACTCGCGCTCTCGGTTGACGAAAATGACCGCTCCGTTGCGAGGTGGCTCGACTCTCGTCCAGCCGGGTGCACCGAAAGCTGCGGCTTCGCTTTGCGCAACGAGAAGCACATAACAACGGGACTCGCGGGCTGCAGCGAGCGCTTCCGCGGCGGTGAGCACCGATGGCAGCATGCTTTGACAGGACACGCCTCGGACGTGAGTCAGTCAACGTTGCGATTTCGCGTACGGGATTTGACGGACAGACCCCGACCCAACCGGCTCAGAACACCGCAGGTCCCGGCAACGGCTGGTCCGGTGAAGGACTCGGTTCCGGCGGATCTTCCAGCGGTGCCGGCGGAGGGAATTCGTCGGGGTCTTGGCGGGGGGGTGGTTCCTCGAGCGGCAGGTCAGGCGTGGGCGCCTCAGCGGGCCTGTCTGGTAGCGGCAATTCTGCGGGCTGGGGCGTGGGCGAGCCGGGAGGCATCGGGGTTGTCATCGGTAGGATGCCCATTGCGAAGCGCATGCCAGTTTACGCGGCTTTCGAGGGGTCTTGGAACAGAGGCTAGGGCCGTGTGTTAAGGTTCCGACGTCGGCCGTTTCACATGTTCCCGGTCTTGCGCCGTTTTGTCGCCGTGCTCCTCGCGCTTGCGCTGTTTGCGCCCGCGAGCGCGTTTGGACGCGTGCTGTACGCGTGCAGCATGAGCGGCAAAGTCAGCGCGGGGCCGTGTTGCTGCCACAAGGCCAAGGTCGCAAACGCCCACGCCACGGAGGAGGCAAAGCCTTCACCCACTCGAGCGGAGAGGCCGGATTGTTGTGAAGCGCAACAGCAGCAGCGCGCCACCACGCTGAGCTCGGCGGGTACGGTCGAGGTTCAGGTGCTAGCGGCAGCGCCAAGCAGTCTCCTGCCGGCGCTCGAGCCCTACGAGGTGGCCGGCGGTCTGCTGAAGCCAGGGAGTCACGCGGCTCGCGGTCCGCCGCATTCGCTGCCCGTCTACGTCACGAACTGTTCGCTCTTGATCTGAGGGAGTCGTGCGCGCGCTGCCCACCCGGGCGGTGCCGTTTCCTCCCGCGATCCTCTGAATCAGCGCCCGGCCGTGCCGGTGCGCTCACCGCCTTCGGAGACTTCCGATCATGAGCCTGAGATCCATTTGCCTACTGGGCCTCCCAATCTTGTGGGGCCTTTCGATTCGTGACGCTGCGGCGCAGACCACGCCCGAGACTCGCGCCGCTGCTCAAGCCGCCCAGGCCGCTCGTCAGGAAGGCGAGGCACGAGCCGAGCTGCCCCCGCCCGAGGTCATGCTCGAAATCTGGCGCGTGCCAGTGAAGCGCCCCTACGCGATCAACGACGCCGACATGATTCGGTTCGGGGTCGAGCAGGAGCTTTCGGCGCCGGGTGAACGAGCCGCGCTGCGCCGAGCGGCAAGCCTGCGCGCCCTCTCGGCCCGCGCCGAGGGCGACGCCAAGGCCCGAGCGCTCTCGCTCCGGCTGGCGCACGCCCAGGTGGAGCGTGCGGGTGCCGAGCGCAGCCATCAGGTCCACCTAGCGCACTTGCAGCTGGCACGGAGGACGCTGGAGCTAGCGCGAGCCCGCCACGCCGCTGGCGGTCCCCTTGCCGACGTCAGCACGCTCGAGGTCGAAGCCGCGCGCGCCACCGCGCTCGTGGCGGCAGACGAAGCGCGGGTTCAGACGAGCCAGGCGCTACTCCAGGCGCTGCGCGACGCGGGGCCGCTCGAGCCGGTGCGCGAGCGGCCCGAGCTCGCGAGCCTGCGTTCGATGCGCGACGCGGAGCTGGCCGAAGCCGACGCGGAACACGCCCGCAGCCGCTGGCCCGAGCCACGCATCGGGGTCTCGTACTTCGCGCCCTCGGGTCAGATGCAGGGGCACGGCTTCGGGATCTCGCTCGGCATGCAGCTGCCCTGGCTGTGGGGTGGTCGTGGTGGCTCGCAGTTGGCCGCCGAAAGTCGCTCGCGCGCGCTGAGCCAGGACCTCGTTGCAAAGCAGCGTGACATCGCCATCGAGGTGATCGCCACGCGCGGCGCCGCCAGCGCCGTGCAGAGCGAGCTGACCGTGCTGCGCGAGGCGGTATTGCCCGCAACCCTACGCGCCCGCACCTTGGCCGAGGGAGCCTACCAAAGCGGCCAAGCTCGTCTTCAAGACGTGCTGCAAGCCGAAGCTCAGCAAGTCGAAGTCGAAATGCAAATCGTCGAGCTCGAAACCGAGCTTGCCCACCGCACCACCGATCTCGAATTTGCGCTCGGCCAAAAGCCATCACGTCCCGCGCCCGCGGAGAAGAAGCCATGAGCACCGTACCCAACTCCTCCCGTTCCGACAGTCCGCTCACCCGCTGGATGGCGCGTCTGCGTTGGCTGCTCGTCGTGCTAGCCGCCACGCTATGTGCGTTTTCGTGGTGGTCGTTCGCACGCGCCGATCCCAAAGCAGCCACGGCGCCTCGCTTCTACTGCCCCATGCACCCGGACGTGAAATCTCACGATCCGGGTGAGTGCCCGATTTGTCACATGACGCTCGAGCCGATCCCCGAGGCGAGGAAGAAGAAGGCTCCGCCACCGAAGCCAGCAACAGCCGCGACCGCCAGCGCGGGTTCCCCGGCGTCGCTGCCTCCAGGCGTTGCTCCGGAGATTCAGCTAGAGCTCGATCGAGTCCAGGCCATCAACGTCAGGACGCGAAAGGCGCGGGCGCTCCCGGGGCGAGGCAGGCTCTCGGTGCCGGCCGTCGTCGAGGCGCAAGAACGAGGTCGCGCAGAGGTTCACGTGCGCAGCTCGGGCTTCATCGAGCAAATTGCAGTGCGCGAGGTCGGGGCGCGCGTCAAAGCGGGTCAGCAGCTGCTCGCGCTCTACAGCCCGGAGATCTACCAGGCCCAAGCCGAGCTGGTCGCGCTCTCGAAGGTGAGCGGCCCGAGCGACCCCAGCCTGGAACGCGCCAAGAAGCGCCTCGAGCTCTTGGGAGTATCGCCGGCAGCCAGCGACAAGCTCGCGGGCTCGGGAGTCCTGAGCCGAACCGTCCCCGTGAGCGCACCCATCTCCGGCTACGTCGCCCGCGTGAACGCCGTGCTCGGCTCGTTCGTCAACCCCGACGCGACGCTGTTCGAGATCATCGATCCGTCGCGCGTGTACGTGGTGGCGAGCGTGCCCGAGTCACGTGCGTCCGAAGTGAAGCTGGGACAAGAGGCGCAATTCAACTCCGGCGATCAGCGGCTCTCCAGCGCCAGCGTGAAGGTCGATCTGATCTATCCGGAGCTGGACCGCGTCGCCCGCGCAGTCCGGATCCGCTTCTCGCTCGACAACCCCGAAGGGCGCATCTTGCCCGGCCAGTTTGGCAGCGTGGAGCTCGCGTTGGCAGCCGAAGCCAGCGTGGCGGTCCCGCGCGACGCCGTGCTGGACACGGGCCACGCAGCCTACGTCTTCGTGGACGAGGGCGAAGGTCGCTTTCGGGCCGCGCCGGTCGAGCTCGGCTCCGTGCTGCCGGACGACGAAATCGAGATTCGGCGTGGCGTTGCCGCCGAGGAGAGCGTCGTGTCCGGCGCCGCTTTCTTGATCGACTCGGAAAGCCGGTTGCGCGCTGCCGTGGCACCCACGGAGTGACGGAAACAGCATGATCGCAAGCATCATCGACTGGTCCGCTCGCCATCGTTGGCTGGTCATCTTGGCCTATTTGGGCGTGATTTTGGCCGCCCGTGAGGCCATCCACAAGGTGCCGCTGGACGCGATTCCGGATCTGTCCGATCCGCAAGTCATCGTCTTCACCGAGTGGCGTGGCAGGTCGCCGACGCTGGTCGAAGATCAAGTCACCTTTCCGATCTCGTCGGCGCTGCTCTCGGCCCCGCGCGTCACGGCCGTGCGCGGCTTCTCGATGTTCGGGATGTCGTTCGTGTACGCGCTGTTCGAAGACGGAACGGATCCGTACTGGGCGCGCTCGCGCGTGCTCGAGTACCTGAACGGCATTCAGGGACGCTTGCCGTCCGGCACGACTCCCATCCTCGGGCCGGACGCGACCGGCATTGGCTGGGTCTACAGCTATGCGCTCGTCGACAGGAGCCGGCAACTCGATTTATCGGAGCTGCGCGCGCTCCAAGACTACACCCTCCGCCCTGCGCTCGAGAGCGTGCCGGGCGTGGCGCAGGTAGCTAGCGTCGGCGGCTACGAACGCCAATACCAGGTGCTGCTCGACCCTGAGCGGCTTCGCGCCCTCGACGTGACCGTTTCGGACGTGGCCGATGCAGTCCGGCAGGCCACCGGAGAGGTCGGCGCCCGCAGCTTGGAGCTGAGCGGCCGGGAGTACGCGGTGCGAGGCCGGGCACAGCTAAAGAGCTTGGAAGAGCTCGAAAATACGGCGATTCGCAGCGGTCCCACCGGGACGCCGGTCAGAGTGCGTGACGTGGGCAGCGTTCGCCTGGGTGGCGACGTGCGGCGCGGGCTGGCCGAGCTCGACGGCCAGGGCGAAACCACTGGGGCGATCGTGATTTCTCGCTACGGCGAGAACGCCCTGGGTGTCATCGAGCGCGTCGAGCGAAAGCTCGACGGCTTGAAGAGCAGCCTCCCCAATGGCGTAGAGGTCGTGCCGACCTACGATCGCTCCGGCCTCATCGAGCGAGCGATGCGCACGCTCAAGAGCGCGCTGATCGAAGAGATGATCGTCGTGAGCCTGGTCATCTTGGTGTTCCTGCTGCACTTGCGGAGCGCTGCGCTGCCGATCATCAGCTTGCCGCTGGCGGTCGCGACGGCCTTCATTCCGATGTGGCTCTTCGGGGTCCCCGCCACCATCATGAGCTTGGGCGGGATTGCGATCGCGATTGGCGCCACCGTGGACGCAGAGATCGTGATGATCGAAGCCTGTCACAAGAAGCTCGAGCACGCGCCACCCGGCCTTTCCGCGCTCGAGCGCGCCAAGCTGCTCGCCGAGGCCGCCAAGGAGGTCACGCCAGCCATTTTCTTCTCGCTTTTGATCATCGCCGCCTCCTTCATTCCCGTGTTCGGCCTCAGCGGCCAAGCTGGGCGGCTGTTTCGACCGCTCGCTTTCACCAAGACGTTCGTCATGCTGTCGGCGGCGCTGCTGAGCATCACGCTGGCGCCCGCCCTGCGCGACCTACTGCTTCGCGGCAAGATTCGCTCGGAAGCGAACCACCCCGTCTCGCGCTGGATCATTCGCCTGTACGAGCCGTTCGTGCGCATCGCGCTGCGACGACCGCTCACCACGCTGTCGATTGGCCTGTTTGCCATCCTCTCGACGGTGCCGCTGTTCTGGCGGCTGGGCAGCGAGTTCATGCCGCCGCTCAACGAGGGCGACCTTTTGTACATGCCCACCACCATGCCCTCCATCTCGATTGAGGAGGCCAAGCGCCAGCTCGAGCTGCAAGACGCGGCGCTGCGCCAATTCCCGGAGGTCAAGCGCGTGTTCGGCAAGGTCGGGCGCGCAGAAACGCCCACCGATCCTGCCCCGCTATCGATGGTCGAAACGGTCGTCCAGCTCCACCCTCCCGAGTCCTGGCCCCGCCAGAAGGTGCCGCGCTTCTTCTCGTCTTGGCCCAGTCCGCTGCGGCGCGTGCTCGGCCTGGTTTGGCCCGAGCAGCGGCCCGAAAGCTGGGAGGAGCTGGTGCAAAAGCTCAACGCCTCCCTGCAGTTCCCTGGCTGGACCAACGCCTTCACGATGCCGATCAAGACCCGCATCGACATGCTGACCACGGGTGTGCGCACGCCGGTTGGCGTCAAGGTCGCGGGCGCTAACCTCGCAGCGATTGAGCGCGTTGGAGCGGAGGTCGAGGCGGTGCTGCGTGACGTTCCGGGCGCGCGCGGCGTGCTCTACGAACGCTCGCTGGGCGGCAGCTACGTGGACATCGTACCGCGCCGCGAGGCATTGGCCCGCTACGCGCTTCCTGTTCAAAAGCTTCTCGACGATGTCGAAACCGCGGTAGGTGGGGAGCCCGTCGCGACCACGCTGGACGGGCGCCGTCGCCTGTCCATCAGCGTGCGCTTCAAGGAGGACTTTCGTGCGACGCCCGAAGCCATCGCGCTGCTGCCGGTGCGGGCTCCGGACGGCGCCTACCTGTTGTTGGGCGACTTGGCCGAGGTGAAGCTGAGTGAAGGTCCTCCCATGCTGCGTAGCGAGGCCGGTACGCTGGCTGGCTACGTCTACGTGGACATGGACGAGCGCCGCGACTTGGCAAGCTTCGTCGAGGACGCTCAGGCTGCTGTCGAGCGGGCGCGAACGGCCGGTAAAATCCACCTAGAACCGGGCCAATACCTGAGCTGGACCGGACAGTACGAGCAGCTTTCGCTGATGCGCGAGCGGATGAAACTGCTGGTTCCCCTCGCGCTCGGCATCGTGCTCCTGCTGCTCTACGCGCAGTTTCGCAACCTGACCGAGGTCGCGATAGTCATGCTTTCGATCCCGTTCGCGCTGGTCGGCAGCTTCTGGCTGCTCTACCTGCTCGACTACCGACTCTCCACGGCGGTCTGGGTGGGCGTCATCGCGCTCGTGGGTCTAGCGACGCAAACAGGCGTGGTCATGATTCTGTACATCGATCAAGCCTTCGAACGCCGGCTCGGCCGCGGCGAGATCCAGTCCCTCGACGACATCATCGAAGCCCATTCGGAAGGCACCGTTCAACGTGTCCGGCCCAAGCTCATGACGGTCGCGACGATGCTCATCGGCCTGTTGCCCCTGCTCTGGGCGACCGGTAGCGGCGCCGACGTGATGAAGCGGATTGCCGCGCCCATGGTCGGTGGCTTGATCTCCAGCGCCTTCCTCACCCTCGAGCTCATTCCAGTGGTTTACACCTACTGGCGCTACTGGCAGCTGCGCCGCGCCCAGAGCCGCGGGGTGCCGCTGGCTCGTTTTCTTGGTGTCCAGCTGGAGGGGAGCGAACGCGTTTAGGGCCAGCGCTCTTCGTGGGCGTTACGGTCAACGTCGTCGATCTTACTCGCGGTGTCCTAAGCGTTCCTGAAGCGCGGCAATTCGGGGTAGTCCAGTTGCCCGCCAGTTCCCGAACGGGCCGGCCTTGCTTCGCCAGAACGCGAGCATCTGAGGGAACTGATTGTACTCAAGATCATCGATCCGAACGACACGTCGATCGAGCGGGAGGAGGCGAATCCCCTCGAGGTCAATCGCCGCGGCTCTGTCGGCGCCTTGCCGCTCGAGCCGGCGCGCGAGCTCACTTGGATCGCTCGTGCCGATGCGGTGAGAGGCACGTCCAACACGGTCGCGCACCCGTTCGAAGACGGCACGAGCGAGGTCCGCGATTTCCCCCTGCGTGATTCGTGCAATGAAGATTTCCCTCAATGTGTGGTGGAGCTCCATTTGAGAAATTTCTGGAAGGTCGATGAGCACCCCTGATTGCATGCGCGTGACTTCGTCCAGGCGCGAGCACTGCCCGCAGAAACTGCAAAGCGTCACGAGGTCATCGAGGTCGCGCATGTCGCGACCCTGACACGCCACTGTCTGAAACTTCGAGCTGCGGAAACCACACGCACGGCAAGCGTAGTCGTCGCGCTGAAGCACGGCATTGCGCACCAATTCTTCGGCCTCGGGCGGGTGCGGTGACGACAAGAAATCGTCTCGAGCGAGCGGCGAGCGCACCGCCGTCCCAGACGAGGTCAACCGTGTGGTCGAGAGTACCAACTTGAACGCCTGGCTCGACGCCGTCGGCACGCGCTCGCCCGGCGCCTGGCCGACGAGGGGCGCAACGGCGGCTGGTTCGATGGCGCCGGCCTCGCGAAGAGCGGCCGCGGTCGCAGCCGCGGAGACTTCGATGGCCACACCGAGCGGCGTGCGCGTCGGATCGCGCGAAAGGGCATCAACATCGGCTCCTGCACCTAGGAGGGGACCCACGACTGCGGTCCGATTTCCGCGAGCGGCCCAGTGTAGAGCGGTCCAGCCGGCAGCGTCCGACGTGCCGACCGTGACACCGCCCGCAAGCAGAGCCAGGGTCAGTTCTACATTTCCCAGCCGAGCCGCAACGTGGAGCGGCGTTAGGCCCGCGTGGTCTGCGAGATCGAGGCCCACGCTTCGCCTTATGAACTCCGACGCAACCGCATCCTTGCCGTGTACGACGGCAAGGAACAGTGGCGTTCGACCGCTGAAGTCTCTCGCTTCGCCGTTCGCCAGCGCCTCGAGCAGGAGCCTGACGCTGTCAACATCACCGATTCGTGACGCGCGGTGCAGCGCGGTTTCCCCCAAGTCGTCTTGCGCGTCTAAGGGATATCCTCGTTGCACCAGCCATTTGACGATGGGCGCCGCGCGGTGTTCCACGGCCAGGTGCAGTGGCGTTGCGTCTTGGAACTCATCGTCGATCTTCTCGAGGTCCCCGCTCTCGAGCAAGAACAGCGCGCTTTGCAGCTTCTTCGTTTCCAGCGCAGTGCGAATGGCGCGGCTGCGAGTCCGAGCGTCAAACCTGGCACCCAAAGCGACCAGCTCCTTCGCAACGTCCAGACGTTCACGACGTAGCGCTACATCGAGAGGCGTGACCGCATCCGCGTTCGCGCAATCGATTGCCGCGCCGTTCTCGACGAGTGCGTGAATGACGGCGGGCTGTCCCACGTCTGCGGCCAAGTGCAAGAGGAACCAGCCCTGCTTGTTGGGTACGAACGATTCCCGACCATCATCCTCGGTTCGGATTAGAAGAACCGGATTCGGATCCGCCCCGCGTGCCAAGAGTAGTCTGACCAGGTTTGGATGATCGCGATCGCAAGCGACTTGGAGAGGCGAACCGATTCGTTGTGCTCCCCAGGGGGATACTTGCGCATACGCGTCATACGGCAACTGGTATTTGGCAACGGCCGTGAAGGATGCGTGTGCGTCGAGCAGACGCTCGGCAGATTCGATGGAGTTGAAGTACGCGGCAAATACCAGCGGCGTCCAACCGTCACTAGGTCGCACTGCGTTCGGATCGGCGCCGTTGGCTAGCAAGAGATCAATCACGCCGGGGTGGTTCGTACCGGCAGCAGTATGGAGCGCATGCCAGCCTTCGCGATCGAACAGATTGGGCTGTGCTCCGAGGTCGAACAGTGCGCGAACGACGCCCTCGTGCCCTTCTCCTGCCGCCAGAATCAGGGGCGTCGTTTCACTCTGTCCCTTGGCGTTCACATCGGCTCCGGCGGCGCTCAACCGGCGAAGAATGCTCTCGTGACCGTTGTTGGCGGCAAAATGTATAGCTCGCCACTGCTTTTGATCGGGATCGTCGACGGGAGCTCCCGCCGCGAGAAGGACGTCGACGATCTCCTCAAAACCCAGCGCGGCGGCCGCAAAGAGTGGCGTCCGCTCGTCCGTCCTTCGGGCCTGCACGCACGTCGGTTCACTTTCGATGTAGCGTTTCAAGAGCTCTAACTGACGATACTGAACGGCTAGATAGACGTGCGGCGACTTCAGCTCGAAGCCGTCAACGCATCGAAGTGGGGACGGATGCGCAGCCAAGAGCGCGAGTCCGTAATCGCGAATCAAGGCATCATCCGGCTGGGCGAAGACGCTGAGCTGTAGGACAGGGAACCAGGTAGCCAGGACCTCTGCGGCTTCATCCACGTCCCGCCTGCTCGCTTCGGCCAGGACGTCACGTCCTAGCGCGGCACGCCATTCCCTGGCGCGGTATCCCATCAAACTCGCTAGTCGCAGCACCCGGCGTTCACCATTCAGCCAGTCTGCGGCAGCAGGCCAATGATGGCATACAGCTTCATGTACCAACCGGTGCAAGCCGCCGGGTTCGGGGATCAGAATGCGCCTTTTGACGAGCTCCTCCGCGAGTCGCGAGATGGCGCCCGTCGCGGGCAAGCGGGCGAGCGGCAGGCTGAAGCGCTCTCCCTCCAAATCCCTAATTCTGATCAGCTGCCGCAACAAGTCGCCGACCGTCTCCTTCGACCAGTCCGGACCGGCCGCCGCCTCCGCCGCAAGCGCAGCCTCGTTTGCGAGGTTCGCAATGGCCTTCCCCACGTCGAGCAACTGTCCGAACTCCCCCATCGACAACATCGAACGCGCTTCAGCCTGCGCGCCCGCCGGTCGCTCCGCCCGCTTCGTGGCTAGGGCAGCGTTGCGTAGGTTCTGCAACGTCAGCGAGACGAGCGGCAGCAAGCTGCCCTGTGAGGCTGGATCGGCGCGCGTCGCAAAGTCCATGATGTTTTTGCGCAGCGCAGTCACGAGCGGCGGATCCAGACTCATGTGCAAACAACCAAATGGCTGATTGATGATCTCGTTTAAGCTGTGATCTGGAAAGAGCACAAAATTGTGCCCTCCCCGCGTCCAGAGCGGACCTAGGATCGGATCTCGAAGAATCAAGTCAATACGATTGGTCTGCAGCGTGTAAACAATGGCAATCCGGCTGGTCTTCGCCGCAGCATCGAGAAACCTAACGACGAGTTCCCAAGTCGTCCTTGTGTGCGCGTCAGTTAGTTGGTCTACGAGTTCCTCGAACTGGTCAAGCCCGATGATGAGTCGCCACTCTTCGCTGTCTGCCTCACCTCTGCGATCGAGCGCGCCGAGCAACCAGTCCACGGCCTTGGTCGGCATGATGGCGTCGCGAAATTCCGCGAGGCGTTCAGCGGCTCGCCCATGGTCCGAATCCGGTTCAACCGCACGCAGGGCCTGCACGAACAGGGAGATCAACGCACCAACCGCGGCGCTCTCAGGTTCCGCGAGGGCCGAACCGACTGACCTCGCGACGAGCTCGGTCGGTCTCAGCGCGCAAGTGGTATAGTAGCCTGCGGATACGCGATGGCGACAATGCGCGAGCAATCCCGCGCGCAAGAATGATGACTTGCCAACCCCGCTGCCGCCTACGATTCCGTATGCGTTGGGCCGAGTACTATCCTCGAACAGCGCGGACAATTCCGCAACCGCCTGGCGCCGCTCTTCCTCCCGTCCGAAAAAGACTTGAAGGTCGGCCTCATGATAGAGATTCAATCCCTTGAAGGGTTCGCTCTCGGGAAGTGCGGCAAGGTCAAGTTCACGCGCCAAAAATGCACGGACTTGCTCGCAGGCGGCTTCCTCATCGTGGACGAAGCGGGGAAAAATCCCATTGCCCCGGAGGAACTCCAAGAAGGCCCGCAGTTCGAGGATCTCAGGCTCGTAAGCGTAAGCGAGCCAGTCTTTCATGGCCCGGCTGCGTTTCCCGAATTTCTTCTCTGCCTTTTCGTAGAGCCTACCAAGGCCCCAGTTGGCGGCTAGTGGGTCGCTCTCCGTCGCGACGGACGAATCGCCCGCAAACAGGATGAGCAGCGGCGCTCGGTGAGCGGGCCGCGCGCGGCGATGTGTCGAGAGCGCAGCGAGGCACTCGAAAACCGTTCCAGTCAGCCGAAAGCCGTTCTCGCCCTGAAACTGACTGGCGACTCCGTGGACGCTCCCGCCGGGCCTACGCAGTCCGATTCCATCGAGCCCGTCGATTGGAAAATCTGCGGGCAACGGGCTGCCCAAGCGCTCACCAAAGATGCAAATCACCGCTTGGCATAGGTTGTCATCCGGACGCGGAATTTGACCCTGAGCGGGGATCCAGTCGACGAACCCATCCTGAGCCTTGTCGGTGAGCCAATTGTAGGGCACCAGGCCGTGGCCATCGGCCACCGCTGCAGTGAGCCGGTCAATCTCACGAACAGCCGTGTCGCGGAGATACTTTACGTCCCCCGGAGCCGCAATGAAGATCGATGGGCGCTCTAGAACTGGGAAATCCCAATGCACTCCCTTGGCTTGACTATTGCTTGGGGCGAAGTCAAGGGTAGGAGGATTCGCACGGCATTCGACGCCTTCCGCAGAGGCTATGATGGTGAAACAACTGACTGCCGCCGCCCTGTTCCGCATGTCGAACGGTACGCCGTGTCTGATCTACGACGGCGCGATTCCACACGTGCACACTGTCGAGTTCTGCCGCGACGATCACCTCCTCACCCTGGTCTGGACTGATCCGGGTAGCGCTGAGGACTGTCGGTTACAAATGGAATACCCAGTCAGCGAGGAGTGCTTTTTGGCGCTCGAGCAGTTCGGTATTGTAGCCGTCGGCCATCTCAAGGCCGAGCGCTCGGTAGACGATCTGCACATTGCTCCGGTTGTCTTCACGGCTGCGTGACTAGCCCTGCTCAGCGAAATGGCGGCCAAAAGCCTCGCTGGGTAAGCTTTACGCGTCATTCCGGCGGCGGCACCTGGCTATTGCCGAACGTGCGCAGGAATAGGCCGTCCAGGGTCTTGCCTTCGTAGGCGGCGGTCGTGCGCTTCGCCAGGCGCACCTTGAAGGAGTAGGAGGCGTGTTCCCGCACGGGCTCGACGATGTCTTGGGGAATGAGCAGCAGCTGGTCGTCGATCTCGGCGAAGCATTCGTAGGCGACCGGCGGAAGGACTTCGTCGAAGCCGACGATCTCCACGTGGATGAAGTCGGCGGTGATCGTATCGGCGCCCCAACTCACGGTCACGCCTTCCGTGGCGAGGCCAATCGAGCCCGGCGTCCACGCGATGTTTCTGCGGTCGTAGTCCCAACCGGGTAGCGTGATGGACGGGGAGGGTGCGTCGAACGGCAGGTGCACGCCGAGGCCTTCGGGGGCTACCTCGGGGATGAACGCCAAAGAGCCTTTGTAGAAGGGCAGCTGTGCACCGAGCCAATCGGCGGCGTAGAGCGGCTTGCCCTGACCGATGAAGTCCAGACCAATCTTGGTGGCGCTTTCGACCTGGCGCGCGCCAGGTGGCAGGTCCCAACCAGCTTCCTCGTAGGCCACCTCTTGGCAGGTACCGGAGGGCAAGCGGTCTGGCCTGATGCCGTAATGGGCGTGACGCTTGGCGACCCAAGCATCGAACGCTGCCTGATCGGAGCCGGGGAAGTAACCTTCGAAGTTGAGCTGATTGCCTTGGTCCCACACGATCTCGAACTGCACGAGTCCGCTGTACGGGCCCTCGGGGGTGGTTGGCTCCTTGGCTTCGACGCAGCTCACGTCGCGCCCGAGGCGCACCCAGTAGTTCTGCGGGCCCACGTCGGCTAGCGCGCAAGGATTCTCGAACGTGCAGTAGTCGGGCGGCGGGAATGGCTCCCACAAGAATTCGTCGAACTGCAGCAGCGCGCTGTAGGTCGCCTTGCCCAGCTCGTCGCAGCTGTAGGTACCGGCGGCAAAAAGCTCTTCGACCAGAGTGTCGGCTACGAAGCCGCCGACGCGCACGGGCTCGGTTCCTCCGCTGTACGTGAGGCCGTCGCTCTGATCGGTGTAGGTCATACCCACGTCTTGCTCCAGGGTGCTCTTGACGCTGAAGCGCAGGCCGATGCCGTAGTCATGGCCGAGCTCGGCTTTGGCGGGGGGCATGGGCTCGAGGCGAAAATGGAAGTAAGGCGTGCCAAGCTCGTTGCTCGGTGGAAACACCTCGAAGGCAAAGTGCGAGAAGTGATTGAGGCTCACCTCCGCGGTGCCTTCACCGGAGTCGAGATCGACGCTCAAGCCCGGATCGGTCAAAACCTCCAGCGTCTGCTCGGAGAACGTGGTGGCGAGCACGACTGGCACGATGGCGTCTTCGCCTTCGATTGTGACGAGGTCCGCGAGACGGACGCTGAGCTTCGCCGGTTCTACGAACGTCAGACCATCGGGTAGCAGCTCGTAGCCAGCGAGCTGCGTCGCGTCTCGGGCGAGGGCAGGATTGTCTTCGGGTTCGACCGCGCGCAGCTGGATCTTGGTCGGCTCCTCGAGCGCGCCTTCGGGAATGGTGAGCGTCGCCAGGCCGTCGTCGGACCTGACCGTTCCGCCCTCGGGCCCGATCACTTGCGGGCCGGAGGGGATGCTGGAGGCTCCCGCGTCGCCCTGCAAGCCTGGTTGACCCGCGGCCCCGTCGGCGCCGGCGCTAGGCTCGTCGCCCTTCGGCAAGGACGGAGCATCTTCGCCGCACGCGAGCGGCAGGAGCGCGAGGCAACCCAAGACCCGAAGGAGGCGCATGGGCTGGATACTAAACGAGCACGCTCGGTGGCACGAGAAGATCCGCCCTCGAACCGACCTCAGCGTGCCTCACTCAAGGCCTTGGCGTCGCTTCCAGCACTTCGCGGAGGCGAAGCAGCAAACCTGGCAACGAGAACGGCTTTGCCAGGAAGGCGTATTTGCCGGCGGTGAGGGCGGCTTGTTGCTTGGGGTCTTCGACGTGACCCGACATGGTGAGGACGGGCAGGAAGGGGAAGCGCTCGCGAAGTTGGGCGGCCAGATCGAGGCCGCTGATGCCGGGCAGGCGCACGTCGGTGACCAAGATGTCGAACGAGTCGAGCTCGTTGCCCAGCGCGAGAGCGTCTTCGGCGGAAACGACGGCGGTGACGTGGTAGCCGCGCGCGCGCAGGCCACGCTCGGTCACCGAGCGCACCGACGGGTCGTCTTCGACGAGCAGCACGCGCTCGGAGCCACCCACCATTTCGCGCACCGCCACCGGGCGCGCGTCGACCACCGCTTTGTCGCTGCGCGGCAGGTACATCTGAAACGTCGTGCCGCCGGGGACGGACCGCTTCAAGAACAGCACCCCGCCGTAGCGCTCGACGATGCCCAAGCAAGTGGGCAAGCCGAGCCCGGTGCCGCCGTGGCCTTTGGTCGTGAAGAACGGCTGAAAGATCTGCGGCCGTGACTCCTCGGGGATGCCGGGCCCGGTGTCAGTGACCGCCAGTGATACGTAGCGACCCGGCTTGAGCTCAGGCGGCCGCTCCGGAGACTCGTTGGTGAAGTCGATGGACGTGACGTCGATCAAGATCGAGCCGCCGTCCGGCATGGCGTCGCGGGCGTTGAGCGTCAGGTTCAGCAGCACCAGGTGCACGTCGTTCGAATCCGCCGCGACGCGCAGATCGGGTTCGCGCGCCAGCACCTGGACGTTCACGCGCTCGCCGGCGCTGCGCATCAGCAGCGTGCGGGCGCGCATCACGGTATCGCCCAGGTCGATCACCCGCAGCGGCCCCACCTGCTTGCGACCGAACGCGAGCAGCGACGAGGTGAGCCGAGTCGCCCGGGCGAGCGTCGCGTCGATTTCGTGGAAGCTTTGATCGAGCGCGTCGCGGCTGCTGCTGGGATCGCGCAAAAAGGCGATTTCTCCGGTCAAGACCGTGAGCAGGTTGTTGAAGTCGTGCGCCACGCCGGCGGCCAGGCGCGCCAATGCTTCCATGCGCTGGGCCTCGACCAGGCGCTCTTCGAGCGCGCGCTGCTCCGTAATGTCGGTGACCCCGCCGACGATGCGGCTGAGCACGCCATCGACCAGCACCGGCACGATACGATCGCGCAGCCAGCGCGTTTTGCCCGCGCCGTCGATGATGCGGTACTCGTTGAGCACCGTGCGGCCTTTGGCCATCTCGCCGAGCAGCGCCACCGAGCGCTCGCGATCGTCGGGGTGAATGACCTGGATCCAGCCGCCACGGGCCGCGACGTCGTCCGTCGTCATACCGGTAGTGCGCTCGAAGGAGCCGGCCACGATATCCGGCACGGCGGTGTCGCCGGTCACGCTGGCGTCGTAGACGTAGTCGGTAGCGTGCGCCGTGAACAAGCGCAGACGCTCGTCCGTCTCGCGCATGCGTAGCTCGGCCCGATAGCGCTCGGTCGCGTCCACGACGGTGCCCAACATGCGCACGGGCTTGCCGCTCGCGTCGCTGATGACACGGCCGCGACCCTCGACCCAGCGCAGGCTACCGTCGGGCATCAGCACGCGATGGTTGCCGACGAAGTCGTCCGAGCCGGCCGCCAGCGCAGCTTCGATGATCTTCTGGAGGCTGACCTGATCCTCCGGGTGGACCCGCGGCATGAACGATTCGAAGCTGTTCTTGAACTCGTCCGGCTGCATGCCGTAGATGGCGAGCGTCTCGGGCGACCAGCGCAGGTGGTTGCTCGGGATGTCCCAGTCCCACACGCCAACGCGCGCGCCGCTCAGCGCGGTCGCCAAGTCCTCGGCCGAGAAGGCGGGGCTCGGGGCGTGCTTGGTCGTCATCGGCGCTGGCGCTCCGAGGTGGAGGTTAGCAGCTCGGTCGGCGCTGCGGCGGAGTTCGTCGTAGCGATTCGGCGCTTGAATCACGCGCGCGCGGCGAGCTTGGGAGCGTTCGACTTGCCCGAGCCGAACGCGCGCGCCAGTCGGCGCCACTCTTCCAGCTGGTGAGCCACGCCGACCAAGCGCAAGAAGTTCAAATCGAGCCCGATGGTGTGCGGAGGAATCTCTTCCAGGGCCGGCACGTCCGGATCCACCACGAGCAGGTTGGCCACGTACAGGGCCGCCGCTGCGTCGAACACGCGGTTGCCGGTGCGCTGCGGCTCCAGGTGGTTGGCCACCGCGCTCACCACGCGCTGCGGCAGGCCCCAAAGCCCCAGCAGGTACGCGCCGATTTCCGCATGCGACGCGCCGAACAGGTCCGTCTCGACCTCTTGCAGTGGTTGCTTGCGTGCCGCGCTGGTGCTGAGCGCGATTCCGAAACGCGACGCCGCGCGCGACGCCAGCACGAGCTGCCCCGTATCTTGGAGCAGGCCCGCCACGAGCAGCACGTCGCCGCCCGGCTCGTGCCCCAAGATCCGCTTGGCGAACTGCGACGCGCGCATGCCGTGCTGCTGCAGCGCGTCGACCGAAAAGTCCGGAATGCTCTGCGTCAGCGGGAACATGCGCGAAACCTCGACCGACAGCACGATGGCCTTGATGACCTCGACGCCCAGATAGGCGACGGCGCCGCCGATGGAGGTCACGCTGCGGGGCAAGCCGTAGAAAGCAGAGCTGACCAGCTGCAGCACGCGCGCCGAAATGCCGATGTCGCGCTCGATGATCTCCGAGACGGCCCGCGCGCTGGCGCTCGGGTTGGCCAGAGCGTTCGATAACTCGATGAACGTGCGCGGCGCCGATGGCAGCTGGTTGCTGGAGCCCACCAGTTGGCGCATTTCCGGCCGCGCCAACAGGCCGCGTAGGCCGCACGCGCTGTCGAGCGTGGACTTCAGCAGCTGCCCGTCGCAGGGCTTGGGCAAAAATTGATGCGCGTAGGGCAGCGCGGTACGCAGCACGTCGAGCCCGGTGTGGCCCGATAGCAAGATGCGCACGACCGCCGGGTCGCGTTCCTGCACTTTGCGCAGGAGGGTGGCGCCGCTCATCTTGGCCATGTTGGCGTCCGCCAGCAGCACCTCGACGGGGTTCTTCGTCATCTCTTCCAGCGCAGCTTCACCGTCGGTCGCGAAGCAGAGCTCCCAACCGTTCTCGATCGCCGGGCGTCGCAGCACGCGCTCCATGCTGCGCAAAATCAGCTCGTCGTCGTCCACGAACAGAATGCGACGCGCCGCTTTGGCAGGTGCTGGGCGGCGTTGAGATGCAGGCGGTACGGCGCTGAGCGAGGTCATGGCTGGTCCCCGGGTTACGAGGGCTGAGAACGGCGGGAAGGTTCATTACTTGAGCGCACAGCGGTATTTTTCCGACCCACATGTGCGCACCTGCTTTACGCGCGACAAACGCCCCGGTTAGGTTGACCCCGATGCTAAAGCTCCGTTCAGTGCTGCTGCTCGTGGGCGCTGTTTCGGCCAGCTCGGCTGGCGCCGAGCCCAGTTTTCCCGTCGTCGATCTGCACGTCGATCTGCCCTACCAGCAGGGCTTTCACCAAAAATCGCTCCTCCAAGGCACCGGTCAGGCTTCGCTCAGCGCGCTGCGGAGCGGCGCCGTCGCGGGTGTGGTGTTGCCGCTGTTCGTCCCGCGCGAGGTGTCGCCGACGGGGCCGCGGACGAGCGATCTCGAGGACGAGTACCTGCGCGTGCTGCCCGAGCTGCTACGCGGGCAAGGCTTCCTGCCACCCGGCTGCACGGAGGGCGCGGGCCTGCGCACGTGGCTTTCTTTCGAAGGGGCCGGTCCGCTCGCCGACGCCCCTGAGTCGCTCGACGCCTGGGTGGCACGCGGAGTGCGCATCGTCGGGCTCGTGCACACCGAGCACAACGCGCTGGCCAGCTCGTCGGGTGACAAGCGCGCGGCCGACTACGGCTTGACCGAAGCCGGTCAGCAACTCGTACGACGTGCGCACGCGCTCGGCGTCTCGGTCGACGTCTCGCACGCCTCCGATCGCGCGGTGACCGACGTGCTGGCGCTGGCCCGCGAAACCGGCGGCGTGGTGGTTGCGACGCACTCGAACGCGCGCGCCCTCTGTGACCATCCGCGCAACCTGACCGACGAGCAGCTGCGCGGTATTGCAGCTACCGGCGGCGTCATTGGCCTCAACTTCCACTCGCCGTTCGTCGTGCGCAAGCGGGCGGCCACGCTGGCTGACGTGGTGCGGCAGGCTCAGCACCTGCTGCGGGTCGCAGGAGACGCGCACGTCGCGATCGGCGCCGACTTCGAGGGGGGCGTCCGTCCCGCGCGCGGCCTGGAAGACGCCAGCCACTTTCCCGATCTGGCTCGGGCCCTGCGCGGCGCGGGCGTGAGCGAAGCGGCCGTGCGCCGCGTGTTCTCGGAAAACGCCTTGCGCGTGCTGTGCCGCTCCGGTAAGTGACAGGCTCCTCCCCGCCGCGGGTTAAAGGGTCTCATGACGACGCTCGATTCACGTTGCCTCGAAGCATTCCCGGGTTGGCTCAAGTCCTTGGCCGAAGACGCGCAGAAGCTCGCAGGCCTGCTCGAGCAAGCAGAAGCGTCGCCTGCCGCACAGCGCGGCGCAGTCAGCGCCTTGAACTACCTGTTCAAGTCGCTCGACTTGATCCCCGACGGCTTGGAAGATCTCGGCTTCATCGACGACGCCTTCGTGCTGCGCGTGGCCGCTGCTTCCGTCGGTGAGGGCGAGCGAGATGCGGGCGGCGTGCTGCAAAAGCTGGCCGGCGAGGCCGCGCTGATCAACGAGTTCTTGGGCGCCGACTACCCACGCCTCGAGCGCTACGTCGCCAAGCTGGCTGACGGCAGCGCCCGCGGCCGCAGCGTCGCGCAAATCTTGGAAGACGCCGCGCTGCGCGCCGACTTCGTGCGCGAGGTCTTGCAGTGGGCGGCCGGCTACGCGTCGCCCAGCTTTGCGCGCGACACGCGCAGCCTGGTCAAGCTCAAGTCGTTCTTGGGCACGCGCCTACCGGCCTGAGAGCACCCCGTGCACGCCCAGGCGGGCGCGGGGCGGGTTCTGGTCGATTCCTGACAGGTGCGTCGAGGCTGACGCAACTGTTCGGGGCGCCCCACCATGCCCTCTAGCCTTTCGCCCTCGGTCACCTCTGCGCGCATTGTCGCGGGCTCCATGCTGCTGCTCGCCGCCTGCTCGGGAACTGGTTCCGGTTCCGACTCGTCGCAGGGCCAGGCCGGCTCCGGCACCCCGACGGCTGGGGGGGCCGTCGATGGTGGCGCGTCCGTGGGGGGCAGCAGTGGGAGCCAGGCCGGCACTCCCAGCGCCAGCGGCGGCTCGACCGGCACTGCCGGCAGCGGCACACCCATGGCAGGCACGGGCGCCGGGTTCGGCGGCTCAGCCGCAAGCGGCGGTGACACGTCGACGGCCGGGAGCGCCAGCGGCGGCTCGACCTGCGCGGCGGCAGCACCGCTCGTCACTGGGCTCGCGTTTCCGGAAGCGCAAGGCTTTGGCAAGAACGCGACCGGCGGCCGTGACGGCAGCGTCTACCACGTCACCAACTTGAACGACTCGGGCGCCGGCTCCTTCCGCGACGCCGTGAGCCAGTCGAACCGCATCGTCGTGTTCGACGTGGGCGGCTACATCAAGCTTTTGACCGCCGTTTCGGTGAAGAGCAACATCACCATCGCGGGGCAAACGGCGCCGGGCGGCGGCATCGGCTTTCGCAGCGGGGAAATCTCGTTCGCCAACTCCACCAACGTGATCATGCGGCACGTTCGGGTGCGCCCAGGCGACGAAACCGCGGACGACACCGATGACGCGCTCAGCTTGTATCGCGCCAAGAACGTCATCCTCGAGCATTGTTCCTTCGAATTTGCGCCGTGGAACAACATTGGGGGCGTCAGCGACGACTGGGAGGCGCACCCGGTCACCAACATCACCTTTCAAGACAATCTCATCGCCGACCCCACGGGGCAGCAGTTTGGTGCCCATACCGAGTCGGTCGCCAGCGACTGGGCCTGGTACAGGAACGTGTTTGCGAACTCGCACAATCGCAACCCGCTAGCCAAGACCAACACCGTGTTCGTGAACAACGTGCTCTACAACTGCTCGGCTGGTTACACCACGCACACCAGCACGCAGTTCAAGCACGACATCATCAACAACTATTTCGTCTTTGGACCAGCTTCGACCGGCACGGACAACACCTGGTACCAAGTCGACAAGAACCAGAGCATCTTCTACTCGGGCAACCTCAAGGACAACAACCGCAACGGCACGCTCGATGGCGCCGATACCACCCCGTATTGGTACCAAGGCCCAGGTACCATCCTCAACGCCGCTTGGTCGCCCATGAGCTCGATGAACCCGGCCGATACCAAGTCGGCCTACCGCATCTCGGTGTCACGAGCCGGCGCGCTGCCGCACGACGCGATGGACTCGCTGATCCTGAGTCAGGTCGCGACGCTCGGAAAGGGTACGACGGGGCTCGGCGCCGGCACGGTGGGACCAGACGGCGGCCTCTACACGACTCAAACCCAGACCGGCCTCCCCAACCAGGGCTACGGAGACATTCCCTCGGGCACCGCGCCCGCAGACGCCGACAAAGACGGCATGCCCGATTTCTGGGAAAAGACCGTTGGTTCTGACCCTGCGACCGACGACGCCATGAAAAAGGGCGCAGCCGGCTACGCGCTGATCGAGCATTACATCAACTGGCTCGGAGCCCCGCACGCCGCGGTTGCCGGGGGCGTCAGCGTCGACGTCGAGCTCGTGGCCTACACGCGCGGCTTTGCGGACGTCGCGCCGGTCTACACCGTCAGCATGGCCAACTGCGGCTCGGTCGAGCTGCTCCCCGACGCGCACACCGCGCGCTTCACCAAGGCCAGCGGCTTCGTCGGCCTGTCGTCGTTCGACTTCAACGTGAAGGGCTCCGATGGCAGCACCTTCAGCGCGCGCGTCGCGGTGGCGGTTCAACCGTAGCGGCCGGCACTACTTGGCGCAGACGTAGGCAGCGATCGCTTCCAAGCCGCACGGTATCTGTTCGATGGGTCGCGTGTCGGGCTCGAAGAAGTCACGGCACTCGACCGGGACGCCGAGCAGGCACGTGTTGTAGACGATGGAAGCCTCCTCGCAGCCGGGGGCAGGCTCCGCGCAGCCAGCTTCACAGTCGCTCAGGTTGGCTCCGCAGGCCTCGGCTTGGCGCGCGCACTGGTCGAGGCAGGCACCGCTGCCAGGCGCCACGCATTCGCTGAGCGTGCGCCGCTCTGGCAAGCAGATGCTCTTGGGCTGGCTGTGGTCGTTGACACAGGCAAATTGGCGGGAGTCGGCCGCTAGGTAGCAGGCGGTCAACGCTGCCTGCGCTGCCTCGCAGGCGTCAGAAATTGGGGACTTGGCGCAATCTCGGACGCACTCCGCCGGGTAGTCTTCCGAGCAATCCGCACGCTGAATGGCACGGCAGTAGTCGTCGCAAGCCGTGGGCGCGAGCGCGTACTCACCCTCGCACGCCGTGGCGGCGAGCAAGCACCCGCCAGCGACTGCGAGCGCGCGCAATGCGGAGCGCAAGCGCCTAGAAGCCAGCTTCGATGCCCAGGTTGGGAATGGTGATCGGCCCAATGGTTTGCTCCTTGCAGGCGTAGGCGCTGCAACTGGCTCGCAGGACTTCACGGTTCAACGTGGTGTTCACGATCTCGAACACCAGGGAGAGATGGTTGCCTTCGCCCCACTCGAATCGCTTCTCGCTGCGCAGATCGATGCGATAGTAAGGGCGCGTGCGGGGTGGCTCACGTGCGGCTTCGAGGTAGGCGACGTCGGCCGGAACGCCGGTGTAAAACGACCCGCGTACGCCCGAGCGGAACCCGCCTCCCCAGTCGTAGCCCAGCGCGGCGCCGAGCACGTGGCGCCGGTCGTAGGCGGAAGGCGCGTCGCTGCGACCGACGAAGCGCTGGCTCCTGGCCAGGGTGTAGCTCAAAAAGCCGCCCAGCTTGCGGGTCAGGCTGCGCTTCAGGAACAGCTCGATGCCTCGAGCCTGGCCCATGCCGCGCTGGTTTTCCTGCAGGTTTTGGTCGGTGTCGCGCGCGCGGGCCTGACCAATGTCGTCGGAGAGGTTGAACAGCGCCGCTTGAAACGCCGTCACCTCGAGCGACAGCTGCTCCGGCAATTTGAGACGAAAGCCGTAGCTCTGCTGCACGCCGGTTTGCAGCCCAACGCCGAGCGCCGGATCGAGACCGGGCGTCGGTACGGCGCTCGAAGGCGGCTGATGCGCGACCCCGAAGCCGCTGAACAGCGTGAGCCGCGGCGTCACCCGGTACTCAGCGCTGAGCCGCGGGTCGACCCCGACCGCGCTGACACCCGGCGAGCGATACACGTCCACGCGCACACCTGGTCTCATGACGAACTGCGGAGTCAGTAGCAGCTCGAGCGCTGCGTAGCCGCCGACCACGCCGTCGGTGCGCGCGGGGTATTGTTTGCGATAGTCGGCTCTGGCGTTGGGATCGTCGAGCTGGGTGAGATCGAGGCGGTACTGGTCGGCCTTGGCGCTCGCGCCGCCGCGCAGCGCGACGCCTTTCACCAGCTGCTGCAAGGCGTCGACGCGCAGCCCCGTCGAGACATCGCGCACCGTGACGTCGCCGCCGCGCACCTGCGAGCGATCCCACCCGCCGAAGGACTCGACCGAAAGCGCACGGCCTTTTCCGGTCTTTTCGAGCCGCAGCGTGACGCGGTGGAAATCGACTCCGTAGACGACGCGGCGATCGCCGTCGTTCCGGTCCGTCAGCAGATCGTGCGCGCCGAACACGCGCAGCGTGGTGGTCGTGTCGGGTGACCAGCGGTGGACCAGTCGCGCGTGGTAGTCCCAGTAGGCAACGTCCATGTCGCCGGCAAACAGGTGCAAGACCGGATTGGCGTAGGAGTAGCGGCCCGCCAATGTGAGGTCGGTGCTGTCGTTCAGCGGTAGATCGAGCAGGGCCGAGCTGTCGGTGGCGCGCAACGCGGCTTCGCCGTGCGGCACGGCTGAGGGCTTGGCCGAGCGCGCCAGCACGATGCCGCCGGCATAGCCGCCATACTGAACCGGGTAGGGGCCCGGAAACAGCTCCACGCTTTCGACCAAGCCGGGGTGGATGACCGACGGACCGCCGAGCGCGTGAAACAGCGCCGGCAGCCGCGTGCCATCGAACAGGTAGCCAAAGTCTCCGGGCGGCGCGCCGCGCACGAAGAAGTAGGGCACGCCCGACAACGTCGGCGTCACGCCCGGCAAGGCTTCGATGGCGCGCAGCGGATCCTCCAGCGCGCCGGGCAGCTGCTGCACCTCAGCGCGCGAGAAACCTTGCGCGTGCTCGGGGCGCTGCCCCTGCACGGTGATTTCCGCCGGAGTGTCGGCGCGGGCGGTACGGGGGAAGAGCGTTGCAAGAGCGCCGGCGAGCGCCAGCCGCCGCGCAATCTTGACCCCAACACGCCCAATCACGCGCGCAGCATACGGCACCAGCGGGCGCCGTGGAGGGCGATGCGCCGACAGCCGTGCTAGCCTCCCATAGTGGGTCGAAGGAGGGTGCTGGCCTTGCGCAATGCTTACTCATGCAGTCTTTTGGCTGCGATTTCGCTCAGTTTGCTCGCCGATTGCGGGGGTACGAGCAAAGACTCTGACGGCGCGGCCGGTCAGGCGCAGAGCGCCGGCGGCTCGGCTCATGCTGGCTCGGGCAACGACGCGGGCAGTGGTGGAACCATCGCCCACGCTGGGCGCGGTGGAACCGGCAGCGGTGGATCGACGCCTGTCTCGATGCCGGCTCCAACCTGCGACGACCCGCCCGCCATGCTCGGCTCCTGCTACTCCGGCTCGCAGTGCGCAGAAGGCACCAATCAATTTGCGGCGAGCGTGACGAACAGCATCTGCCTACCGGGGCTCGGCTTCTCACCCAGCGACGAGCCCTGCAGCGACTTTCAGATGCTCGGGCGCTGCTTCGAGCCCGATCCTGGCGTGTGGCGCTTCTACTACAACAGCGGCGGCCCGCCCGGAGTCGCCATGCTGAAGAGCGACTGCGAAGGCAAGGGCGGCCTCTGGTGCACCAACCCGCCGACCCTTCCCGCCGAGGTCGCGAACGTGTGCGTGGCCGCCTGCGACGCCGCGCGCCCCGACTACGCCGAAGAGCCCGAATGCGTGCAAGGCGACGAGTGCAACAACCGCTGTTGGGATCTGCTGAAGGCGCCCACCAAGGCGTGCGCCGAGTGCCTGACCGCTTCGGTGACGTGGCCCCCCGGCTCGTGCGGCTCCTTCGAATGCAGCTGCCCGCCAGCTGAATTTGCAGCTGATTGTGGCGAAGCTTGTGGGGCGAGATAGCGAGGGTCGATCGTCACGCACCACCGGATGCGTCATTGTCGAGGTCTGCCCTAGGGCACTGCTCGAACTTCAGCAAGTTGAGTTCGGCTATGTCCATCTCACCCTTCAGGGGTGAATAGTAGGCCTGGAAGAATCGAAAGTCCGCGCGCCCTTCATCGCGACATTTCTTTTCAACCACGGTCACGATTCTCAACTTCTCCTCAACGCTCATGCGCATACCAAAAACGATGCCCTCGAGTTGCGAGAACTCGTAGGTCAGTGGTTGTGGCGCAGGGTCATCACTGAACGGGGTAGTTGCAATCAGTCGCTGCTCATCCTCGTGTGCCCAATCAGGGTGTTTCCATGTCGCGCGCTCAAAGGCCTTCTCCCAATGGGCTTTTCGCCAAGCGTCAATGTCACGGGTCATTTCTTGCAGGCGAACGCTGGGCTCCCCGGAATCTGACTTCATCCAGGTGCGCTCCAGTTTCTCCATCGGTAGCGTCGAAATTTCGAGGAAGCTATCGAGTGGCGGGGGTTGCTTGCGATAGGTCACCGATCGGACCTCAAGCTCCACCCCCGATCCCCCCGTTCCAAGCATCCCTTGGACGCGGAAGAAACGCTTGGCGTCTCGCTGCTCCGTACGAAAAACTAGGGCGGCTCCGCGGTGTTCGTTTCCGTATGTTCCCCACATCGATGCGTTCACGCAACGACGACTGAAGCAAGCAACCCGCCAAGGGGTAAAGTGCAGGTCTCGAAGAAAAGCGTCGACGTAGGCCTCAGGAAATCGCGCGAAGAGGGCAACGAGCTTCCGAGCCCGATCCTTGTCCTCATGCCGACTCATCATGCCCAATTCAAGCTGGTGATTCATCAAGTTGCCGATGCGGGCCATGATCTCTAGCTGGTGCTCGGCCGGCATCTCGATCGTCTGGGGCGCAACAGCGATTCCCTCCCAACTATTCACAACAGCCTTCGCCGAAATCTCGCTGCCTGCTGGCATGGGCACCTCGAGCTTGCTCATTCGATGCCTCTTGAGCACGCGAAATAGGTGCGACAGCGCTGTTTGATGAATGAGAAACAAGAGGTTAGTTAGCCGCTCGCGTCGTAG
>DATAKF010000351.1:0-5751 GCA_036261775.1 Polyangiaceae bacterium
GGCGAGGCTTTCGCGAGGACCGGAGCGGAGCGTACGTGGGTACGTGAGCACCGGACCGGAGCGAAAACGAAGCCAGAAGCCAGGATCAGCGGGCGTGCTCAACAGCTGAAATGAGACCAATGGTGAGCCGCCTCCCTGTGAGATCCGAAATCGCATCGAGCTTGCGGCAGGGCAAAGAGACGAAGGCCAGCGGCGTGCTAGAAAAGCAAAGCCGTTGGGGCTGGAAAAGGGGTTACAGGGTGAGATACCTGACGCCGAGGATTGGCGGATTCTCCAGGAAAAGTAGGAATTTGACCACGGTTTTGGTGGCGTGCGTCAGCTGCGATGCCTTACTCGATACATCATGCGTGGCTTGAACCAAGGCGGCAGAGGCCGCCCCGCCGTGGGCGGGGCACGGAAGCGCAATCGTTCGCAGAGCGTGACAGCGCGCAAGTTTTGGCGCTACGGCTCGACGCTGTCACTCGTAGGAGTGATTGCGGCGGGCTGCGCGGCGCAGGACGAGAACGCCGACATGGGCAGCGCCGGGTCGAGCAACGGCTCGAGCGGTAGCAGCGCGGGTACCAGCGCCGCGGGCAGCAACAGCGCGGGCACGAACGCGAACGCTGGCAGCAACAGCGGCGGCGCGGGCGGCACGGGGTCGGGCGGGAGCGCGGGCAAGGCCGGCGCAGCCAACGGCGGCAGCACAGGCACCGCGGGCGCTGCGGGCAACGCTGGAACCGGCGGCGCTGCAGGCAGCGCGGGCAGCGGCGGTAAGGGTGGCGCGGGCGGTACCGGTGGCAACGCCGGAGCTTCAGGCAATGCGGGCAGCGGCGGTAAAGGTGGCGCGGGCGGCAACGGCGGAGCTGCAGGCATGGCCGGCAACGCGGGCACGAGCGGCGGCGGCAGCGGTGGCAGCGGCGGTGGCTCGATCTGCAGCGTCGTGACCGACTGCTCGGCTCAGTTCGTGTGCGAAGCGTCGAAGTGCAGGCCGCGCGGCTGCAACGCCACCAACTGCGCTTACGACCTGACGCGCTTCATCATCGGCACGCCCGTCGCGGCCAGCGCGCGCGGCCAGGTGTTCGTCACCTGGGACGCCACCAAGCTGAACCTCGACTTTCAGATTCTGGACAAGACCGCCCAAAACGACTCCGCCAACAATTGGGAAGACGACTCGGTCGAGATCTACCTGGACCTGAACAACGCAGGCGCCGCCACCTACGACGGCGACGACTTTCAGATCAACATTCCGCGCGACGCCGGCACGCTGGTCGGTATCGGCCCGAACATCAATTTCGGGTCGATCACCGTGACCCGCACCGAGAACGCCAACGGCTACCAGATGAAGGTGTCGGTACCGTGGAACGCTTTGAACGGCGCGGCCTCGCAGGTCGGCAAGACCATCGGCTTCGACGTCGCCATCAACGACGACCGCGACGGCGTGGCGCGCGAGACGCAGGTCATGCTGTACGGCTTCGACCAGAACTACCTGAACACCTCGCAGTTCGGCGAGCTCACGCTCACGCCGTAGCGGCTCGCTTGCGGCTCACAAAAGCGCGCCGACGTTCAGGCTCAGCCCGAGCCAATAGCGATCGAGCGCGATCGGCTCATCACCCCCGATGAGGCCTTCGAGCGGAAACGACACCAGGCCTGCTTCGGCGCCCAGCTCGGCGACCCAGCTGCGGGAGCGCAAACCAAAGCCTCCGGAAACCAGCGGCCCCCCGGACGCGCCCGCTACGGTGCCGACGGGCACGCCATCCACCGCCGTCTTGCCCGAGATGCGACCCGAGCCGAAGCGGTAGCCAACGAACGCCCGCGCCAGCCACGACTCGTGCAGCCCGAGGTACCCGGCCTGCGCGCTCACGGTGGCCAGCTGCAAGTGCACGCTGCCGAATTCGTAGCTGCGCTCCGCCACCGCCACGTCGAACTCCAGCCTCAGGCCTAGCTTGGAAAGCCGCAAGTAATCGACCGCCAAGCCTCCACCCGCCAGCGGATGCTCGAAGCCAAAGCTGCGCACCGTACCCACCGCCATCAGCCGGACGGACGGAGCTACCAGCTGCTGGGCGAGGGCGGAAGCCGAGGCTGGCGTTGGTTCTTCCGGCTGGGGCCGTAGCTGCGGCGCTGGTTCGGGTTCGGGCTCCGGCTCCGGCGCGCGCTGGTTCAAAAGCTCGATGGCTGCGAGCGCCAACACCCGTGCACCCACTTCACCGGCTACGTCTGCGGCAGCCAGGTTGCGCGTGCGGGGCACCGCGGCAGCGCCGCGCTCTTCCACCTGCAGCGTCACCGCGGCGCCGTCGCAGCTCACGCTGACGCGGGCCTGCTGCACACCCGCGCTGGCGTCGCGGCGCTGCTCGATGCGTAGCAAGCGCGACAGCTGCGCGCGATCGACGCCCTGGCAGCCATCCGCGACCTGCACCTCGACGCCAGGCTGGGGCGCGGCGAGCGCTGCGTGAGCGTCGAGCAAGGCCAACGCGAGCGCGCAGGTCAGGAGGCGTAGCCGCACTGCTACAGCTTACGCAATCGCTGGGCTTGTGGCCCCTCTGGATACAGCTCGATGTAACGCGCAGCGACCTGTCTAGCCCGGTCAACCTGACCGGCTCGCTGGGCGGCATCCACCTCACGCGCCAGCGCGTCGGCGGCCAGAGGCCCTTTGGGAGCCAATTGGTGGGCACGCCGAAAGGCATCGGCCGCGCGACCCGGCTGGCCCAGGTCCTCCAGCAACACGCGCCCGAGCGTGAAAGCTGCCAGCGGGGCGCGTTTGTCGCGCGGAAATCCGTCCGAGACCCGCGCCAAGAAGCGCGTCGCTTCGCCGGGGTGACGGCTCAAGCGCGCGACGTCGGCCGCCAACATCAAGTCTGCGGGCTCGTCGCGCACGCTCTTGCTCGCGGAGGGGCCAAGCGCCTTGTAAGCGTCGTTGTAAGCGCCGCGGTTGGCCAGCTTGCGCCAGCTCGCAGCTTCTTCGCCCACGTTGCCGGCCAAGTCAGACAATGGCTCGGCCGGCGCTTTGTTGGCAGCGGCCGCAGCAGGCGGCGGATACACCCCAGCTTGCCCCGCCGACAAGAAGGCTTGCCCCCCCGTCCACTGCACGCGCACCGCGCCGCGCTCCACCGCCACGCGCGTCAGTCCGCCCTCGAGCGCCACGCTGAACGCGGTACCGAGCACACGCACCTTCACGTCGCCGCTCTCGACCTCGAAAACGCGCGCGGGGTCGTGACGCACGTCGAAGCGCGCCGAGCCCGCGCCGAGCGCAGTGCGCACCAGCGCGGCGGTTTGCTCCAGCACCTCGACCTTGCTGCCCACGCCGAGCAAACGCACCTGCGAGCCATCCGGCAACGTGAAGTCACGATCGCTGGGCGTAGCGACAGCGCTGGCCACCGCCGCTGCGCCCGACAAATCCGCCGATTTAGGGCTCCACAGCCAAAAACCTGCAGCTACCGCCAACGCAGCCGAAACGCCCGCCACGCCGCGCACGATTGCGCGACGTCGCCGCGCGAGCAGCAAGCGCTGCGGCAACCGCTCGGTTTGCTCGGCGCTCCACAGCGGCGTCACGCGCAGCGGGCCCTCACTCAGGCGCCGATCAAGATCCATGGCTGCCTCCGTCGAGTCGCGCTTTGACGACGGCGTGCGCGGCGGCGATGCGTCGCTTGGCGGTGGCCAGCGAGCAGTCACAGAGCAGCGCCGTCTCTTCCAGGCTTTCGCCCTGGACGTGACGCAGCACCCACGCCACGCGCTCCTTCGCGGACACGCGGTCGAGCGCGCGGTACACTTCCGCGACCATGCGCCGCTCTTCCGGACCCGCCGACGCATCCGACAGCCGCTCGTACTGTGGCGGCTCGGCCAAGTCGAAGAGGTTCCACAGTGAGCGCGCGCGCAGCTTGCGCATCGAGCAGCGTACGGTCACGGTGGCAAGCCAGCTCTTGGCTTGCAGCAGCTGGTCGCGCTTCTTCAAGCCGCTCAGCGCCGCTATGAACACGTCCTGCACCACGTCGTCCACTTCACTTTCGCGGCCCAAGATGCGACTGGCGATGGCGGCGACGTACGGCGCAAAGCGCTTGTACAAGTCCTCGAGCGGAATGTCGGCCGCGCTCTCGGGCGTCGCGTCCGACTTCGGGAAGTCGAGCAGCTGCCCCTGCCCGGGAGCTGGCAGCACGCGCAGTGCGGCAGAGGAGGGCAGACGATGCGACATCCAAAGCCTATAATGGCGCAGCCTGAGCGAACGGCTCAGGCCAATCGCGTAGGGCGCATGTTCCAGCGACACCTGCCCCGTGCAGTCATCTACCCGAATTTACGGGTCTTTTTGGTTTTGGGCGCGGCCGTGTCGGCGGCCCCGGGCGGCGCCTGCAGCGCGGGCGAAAGCGGCCTGGTGCTGGGCAAACCGCTGCCGCAGATCCAAGCGGGTACCGGCGGCCAAAGCAGCGGTACGGCGGCCCTGGGCGGCGACGCGGGCATGGGCGAAGTGTCCGCCCTGGGGGGCGAGCCTGGCGTGTCCGGCAACCCAAGCGACGCCGGCGCCGGTACGGGCGGCGGCACCACTCAACCTCCCGACACCGCGTGGATCCAAGAAGCCTGTACGCCGACGCTGGCGTTCGAGAATCGCGACACCACCGCGCAAGGCCAGCTGTTCACCGACGCCGTGCCAGATCCGTCGATGCCCGTCTGGGCAGCCGCGCACGCCGCGTGTCGCTTGCTCTACCGCAACGCCGCTGAAGTGAAGCCCGTCCCCAAGCTGACGCTCATCGTCGAAGACTACGACGGCGTCGCCGGCACCGCCGGCACCACGCTGCGCTTGAGCACGCGCTACCTGCAGAGCCAAGCCGATCGCGGCGTTGATTTACGCCAGGAAATCACGGGCATTCTGCACTTTGCCACCTCGCTTACGTTTCAAAACTCGGGCAGCTCCGCGGACGCGGCGCCACCGCAGTGGCTGGTCGTCGGTATCGCCGACTACGTGCGGCTCGAGTCCGGCTACATCGATCGGCTAGAACGCTCGAAGGGCGGCTCGTACGACGGCAGCGGCTCGCGGACGACCGCGTTCTTCCTCGACTACCTGGCGACGAAGAACCCGAGCGTCATCATGCAGCTCAACCAGCGCCTGTCGCCGACGTCGCCGGCTTGGACCAACGAGGTGTTCCAGACCCTGCTCGGCAGCGACGTGAACAGCCTGTGGGAAGCGTACCAGGCGTCGTTCTAGGTCCGACCCGCTCGGTCGACTCAGTGGCCGGCGCTTGATCTCCGAAGAGCCTCACGTATACTGAACACATGAGTAGTAACGGAGGCGTGAACTACGAGAGCACCCCTGTCGCCGAGACGGCCATCGACGACCTCGAATACCGCATCGACGCCGGCAAGGAGGGCACGGCCATCTGCGTGTCCACGCGCCCGGCCGGCACCTGGGATTGGTCGTTCGTGTGCGAGGCCCGTTGGGACGGCAGCGAGCTGCGCGCCAAGGTGCTGGAGCGCAGCGTACGCACGCAGCTATCGCGCGCCATCAGCAGCGCCATGCGCGACGCCTCCTAACGCCATACCCACGCTTCGGGCTGCTGCTGTGCTGGTAGCTCATCGCGAGCCTTCGAGATTCACAGGGAGGCGGGGAGACGGGGAGGTCCGCGAGCCCAGATTTGGGGTTTTGCGCTACCGCCCGTAACCTGAAAACCCGCTCCTTGCTCGCTCCCGAGGAAATGAATTTTTGATTTGGTCCTCCAAATCAAAAATTGCGTTCTCGCCCTCGCGGACCTCCCCGCCTCCCCGCCTCCCTGTTTTCTCGCGCTCGAGACG
>DATAKF010000362.1:0-36332 GCA_036261775.1 Polyangiaceae bacterium
GAGCGCATGCGTTCTATGCGGCTGAGACAGCCCATGGCGGTTGGCGCTCTCGGCTTGGCTCAGCTCGGGTATGCTGGCGAAACGTGACTTTACTGCACCCTGAGATTCGCCAGGTCATCGATAGCCCGACCGTCGAGGTCGCGCTGGAGCGAGCCAGCGCGGCGACGGCTTCCGCCGTTTGGACCGAAAAGGCTTGGCTTACGGTCGCGGCAGCGGCCAATTCCGCGGCGATTCGTGATTCTCGCTGGCTGGCGCTCTGTATCTTCGCTCACGAACGGCGTTTGGCGGACGTTGCGGTGATTGATGCGCTCATGAAGCGCGCTCAACTGCTCGCTCTCTATGGTGCCGACGAGCACGATCGGTTTCGGGCGCCTACCGTCTTCTTCGACGGTGTTCGTCGCTTCATCGGTGGGGACTCGTCGCAGACGAGTCTCGAGACGTTTCAGCGCGCCATGGATGTCGTGTTCCACGCCGACCGAAAGTCGACAGAATGGGCTGATGCTCGCATCCAGTTCATCAGAGGTCGTCGCCTGCGCGACATCGGCCGAGCGCTTCGCTCCGTGGCGGAAGCGGGGATCGTCATTCCAACCGATCTCGCTGAGTGGCTGGTTTGGGCCGAGGTGCGCGAGGTCGACGGCAAGGTGCTGACGTCATGAGTACCCCGAAGGCGAGCACGCAGACGGTGGCAGCGCGACGTGCGGCGGAGGCGCAGGTGAGTCTCCTTGTCGCCAAGTTCGCGCCGGAGCATGAGAAGCTCGTTGGGAGCGCCCGGCGCTGGTTGCGGAAGCGGCTGCCCACTGCCTGCGAGGTCGTTTACGAGTACCGCGACTGCTTCGTCATCAGCTGCTCCCCGAGCGAGCATGGATACGAGGGAGTTTTTGCCATCCGCGGCAGTGAAGACGGCGTGAGGCTGTACATCAATCGCGGCAAAGGCCTGCCCGATCCGGCGAAGCTACTGCGGGGCACCGCGCAGGCGCGCTGGATTGATCTGGAGGGCGCGTCCACGCTCGCTCGTTCGGAGGTCGCGGCCCTTTTCGACGAAGCGCTCGCTCGCAATCGCGTCCCGTTCGCGCACACGGGACGCGGCCCCCTCGTCATTCGCTCGGAAGCGAAGAAACCGCGCAAACGGCCTCGCTCCGCCTAGCTTGCTGAGGCCGACACGCGGCGCTACCGTTCAGATCACGAGGTTGTCGAATGAACGTCTCGTATCGGCATACGCAGGTCGGGTATCTCATGATCGCGGTGCTTGCAGCCGGTGTTGCCGGGCTCTCGGCGTCGCTGGCGTTCGGCAGCGGTCCGAAAGCTCTGTTGGCTGTCGTCGCCGTGTTGAGTTTGTGCCTGTTGCTGTTCCCGACGTTGACCGCCGTCGTACAGGGCGATCGTCTGCGATGCTTTTTTGGAGTTGGCCTGATTCGGCGAGAGATCCCGGTTGCCGAAATCCAAGCGGTCTCGGTCGTCCGCAATCCCTGGATCTACGGATGGGGCTTGCGTCTCATCCCCGGAGGTTGGCTCTGGAACGTCTCCGGCCTCGACGCCGTCGAGCTGCGCCTTCAGAACGGCAAGCTCTTCCGCATCGGAACGGACGAGCCCCAGGCGTTGCACGCGGCCATTGCGAACGCAGTGCGGGCTGGCTAAAGCAAGCGATGACGCCACCGAGCAGCTGCTCCGATCTGGTTTCTTGCTCAGCGACAAGACGGCCGAGCCAATGGCTAGGGACCGGCTGTGAGGGGCAGAATGAGCTTGAGTATTCGACCATTTGAACCTGAAGACCACGCTGCCGCGTGGGCGCTTTGGGAGTCGACTGAGGGAATCGGATTGAGCAGCGCCAACTCATTCGAGAGTGTCTCTCGGTTCCTTCGGCGCAATCCAAGTAGCTGTTTTGTTGCTACCGACGACGACGTGGTGGTCGGAACGATTCTTTGCGGACACGACGGTCGTCGTGGGCTCATCCATAGTCTCGCTGTCGGAGCCACACATCGTCGCAGGGGGCTGGGCCGCATGCTCGTGACGCGCGCCCTGGCCGCTCTGCGGCAGGAAGGCATCGAGAAGTGCCATCTCCTCGTCTTCAACCAGAATTCCGAGGGGCGCGCATTCTGGAAGGGGATCGGCGCCGAAGAACGCACCACCCTTGCGCTCTTCTCACTGACCACGTGAATCGAGGCTGAAAATGCAGGAAACGAAGGCTCGGACACGGTTCGAACACGCCAATCCTATCTTGAACGTCGCAAGCCTTGCCCGCAGCGTGCGCTACTACGTCGACGTGCTTGGCTTCATCAACGCCGCGTGGGGCACCGATGAATTTACCTGCGTAACCCGCGACGGAGCCAGCATCTACTTGTCGCAAGGCTCTCAGGGGCAGCCCGGGACCTGGGTTTGGCTCGGCGTCGAAGACGTCAAAGCTCTGCACGACGAGTACCGTGGGAGCAGCGCCACCATTCTCGAACCTCCGGCGAACTTTGCATGGGCCTGCGAGATGAAAGTCGCGGATCCGGACGGGCACGTGCTTAGGTTCGGATCCGATCCGGAGGACGATGCGTGAAAGAACCGGTGATCCTGCGCCTCACACCTCTTCGAGGTGCAACAGCTCTTCGATGGTTTGCCGCCGGCGGATCAGGCGGGGGGTGTTGTCTTCGATGAGGACTTCGGCGGCGAGGGGGCGGGAGTTGTAGTTGCTCGACATGCTGGCTCCGTAGGCGCCGGCGTCGTGGAAGACGAGCAGATCGCCAACGTTGGCCTCGGGTAGCTGGCGAGGCGCGGGGTAGCCGCCGGCGTCTTGGGTGAAGACGTCGCCGGATTCGCACAAGGGCCCAGCGACGAGCGTGGGACGGCTTGGACGAGCTTCGATGTCGCCTTTGCGCGAGAGCAGCGAGAGCTCGTGGTAGGCGCCGTACATGGCGGGGCGCACCAGATCGTTGAAACCGGCGTCGACCAGGGTGAAATGATTGGCGCCCATGGTCTTGGTTGCGCGCACCTCGGCGAGCAGCACGCCGGCTTGGGCGGCCAGGTAGCGGCCCGGTTCGATCTCGAGGTCCACTTGGTGACCGAGGTGCGCTTCGATGCGGCGGCGCGCCTTGTCCCAGACCGCAAAGTGCGCGCTGGGGTCGACGGGCGCTTCGCCTTGGCGATACGGGATCGGTAGCCCTCCGCCGCCCGAGACCGCGCGCAGATCGCGGCCTGCTTGTTGCACCGCGAGCACCATGGCGTCACCGACTTGGGCAAGGTGCTCGAGGTCGGCGCCCGAGCCGATGTGCATGTGCAAGCCGACCAGGTCGAGCCCGTAGCGGTCGACGCGGGCCAGCGCGTCGTCGAGGTTTTGGTGCCAGATGCCGTGCTTGCTCGACTCTCCACCGGTGTTGACCTTGTGGCTGTGCCCGTGGCCAAAACCGGGGTTGATGCGCAGCCAGACCGGGTGACCGCGACGGCGCTCGCCCAGCTGCGTGAGCATGTCCTCCGAGCCTGCGTTGACGGGCACGCCCGCCTCCAGAACGCGATCGATGATGGTGTCGGTTAGGATGTCGGCGGTGTAGACAATCTCGGCGGGCTTGGCGCCCGGGCGGAAACCCGCAGCCAGAGCGCGTGCCAGCTCGCCCGGCGACACACAGTCGACGAACGCGCCGGCGCTGCGCAAGAGCCGCAGCACGTGCAGGTTCGCGCAGGCCTTCTGGGCGAAGCGCACGCGATCGAAGCTGGCTAGGCTTGCCAGTTGCTGCCGCAAAACTGCAGCGTCGTACACGTAGACGGGGGTGCCAAACTCCGCGGCAATGTCCAAAAGCAAGCTACGCCGAGCGCGATCCATGGCCGCCCGCGTAGCACCGACCCGCCCGCGCCCGAAAGCGATTTTGCTCGAGGCAGCGCCACTCTTTCCGGGAAGGGAGCGAGACGCTGGAGCCCCTTGCTCAGCTCCAAACGAAGTCGCATTTTTCGGCGCGAACAGGGCTTCCGCGACGAACGGGGCCGAGCGCTCCGTTCGACGGCTGGGGCGCCCATCTCGTTGCCAGCGCCGCCCGAGAGCGAGCCGGACGTGTGGTACACGTGGGTCCGGTTCACGAGTGCGAGGCTGAATGCACGCAGGACAGCCGGAGATTTCTGACTTGGTGGTCGCGTACGACGCGGAGACGTTGGCGCGATTGCCGGTACAGCGCGACGAGGTGTTGGCGGAGCTGGAGCGGCACGGCATGTCGCGGGCCATCAAGATTGTGTCCGCTTGGCCGCACGAGGGCGGCTTTCTGGATCCGGACTTCGTGGATCGGGTGCTGTTGACGGCGCATCACGAGCTCACGCGGCTCTCCGAAGAGTTCATGCAGGGGCGGCGGATGCGGCGGATTTTGGCACCTTTGTTGGCGACGCTGCGGCGTGAGGGCGTGCCGGCGCCGTATCGCATCGTCGATGTTGGGTGCGGGTTGGGGTTCGTGACGCGCTGGCTGGCGGCGCGCGGTGAGCTGGGAAGCGACGTGGAGCTTTGGGGGTGCGACTACAACGCCGCCTTCGTGCGCTTTGCGCAAAATCTGGCTGATGAGGAGCGCCTGGGCTGTCGCTTCGTCGTGGCCAATGCATTTCAGTTGGAGACCCCGGCCGCAATTTTCATGTCCACGGGCGTGGTGCATCACTTTCGGGGCGCTGCGCTGTCGCGGTTCATGGCCGAGCAGGCCAAGGTGGGAGCCTTGGCGTTCGTGCATTCGGACATCAAACCCAGCTATTTGGCGCCGCTCGGGAGCTGGATCTTTCACGAGGCGCGGATGCGCGAGCCGTTAGCGCAGCATGACGGAGTGCTGTCGGCGTTGCGCGCGCACCCAGGCGAGCTCTTGCTTCAATCCGCTCAGGACGCTTGCCCGGGCTACGCCGCGGCCATGTTCGATGGCGAGCGCGAGCTTTTGCCCATCCTGAAAGTGATGCAAATGCTCGTGGGGATTCGCCAAGACCTCTGGCCAGCTTTCCGCCAGGAGCTTGGCGCACTGCTGCGCCACATTCCGGGGTTCTCGTGACTCCGCTGCTGCTCGCCCTGCTGGCGATTGTCGACGCAGCTTTTGCGGGGTTTCGTGCGGCGGCAGGCCGCAACGCGCGCATCTTCAAGTTCGAGTACTACCGGCAGAGCCTGCTGCGGGGAGCGTTCGCAGGAGTCGGTTTGGTAGCTGCGTTGGCCGTGCTCACGGGGCTCGCGCTCCTCTTGGTACACGACCCGGCTCACCAGTACGCGGAGCTCGTGGAGGTGGGTGAGCGAATGCTCTGGGTGCTTGGCGCCTACGCAGCGCTCGTGATCGCAGCCCTCGTCGTTTACGCACTCGCCGACTGGGATCTGCGTTCGCTGGCTACCGTTGCGATCTTGGGTCCGTTCACGTTGCTGCGCGCTTGGGTGATAGCCCTGGCGAGCGCGGTAGGGCTTGCGGCGGGCAAGGGTCCGGTGACGTGGGCGCTCACGCTGGTGTCGTGTGGCGCCGTGGTGTGGCTCGGCCGTGTGCTCGACCGCTGGTACGCGCGTCGCTCGGACGTGCTTCAGAACCGCCATTCGCCGCCCACGCCAGCCATGGGGCCGCCGTAGGTGGAGGACTGACTGCAGAACTCGAACTGAGGGCAGGTGCCGGACTTGAAGACGGCGGCACCGCCAGCGGTGACGGTCAGGAACTTGGATCCGGCCAGGCCGTTGCCCGAAAGCAGCACGCGCAAGCCGAGCTCGCCAAAGCCGTAGCCGACGTTGCCACCGCCGCCATTGAGCAAGAGCCAGTAGCCGCGCGTGACCGGAATTTGCCCGCTGCCAACCATGCCGCCGAACTGAAACTCGCTGTGAAAGAGCACGATGTTGGTGCGGACGCTGATGTTCAGGCCATCTTGCGCGCCCAAGCGCAGGATTTGCAACGCCGCCACGCCAGAACCTGGATCGACGAAGAAGCCGGCTTCGTTGACGGTTTGCCCACCGAAGCCCAATCCCATTTCGAAGTACTGCGAATCGTAGCTGGCGATGGCGGCGCCGCTGGCCGCAAAAATAGCCTTCTTGTCTTGCACGTCGCCGAACGCCAAAGGATCCAGAACGGCTTGCACGTGCAAGTGGCCGAGCCGGTAGCCCAGGCCACCGCTGAAGAGCGCGCCCCCGCCCAACTCACCCAACGCGGCAAACGGTCGCGCTGCGAACTGCAGGTCCCACAGGCCGGTGACGCGGGGCGGAGCCGAGAGGCTCGCGGTGGTGTGCGCTTGCGTGGGCGTGGCAATCGCTCCGACTGGAACACTCTCGTTGACGCCCAACTGCACGCGCGCGCTGCGCTCCCCCACGTTGGTGACGACACCAACGGCCACCGTCTCACGCGACAAAGCCGCCGCGTCATAGTCATTGATATTGGGGACTTCGACGGCTAGCTCGATGCGATCACTGCGGCCGACGCGGTCGATGGTGCCGAGAGAAATCACCACTTCGCCGGGGGCGGAGCGCGTGACGCGACCCACTTTCTTGGGCGCAGGCGCAGCCGCAACCGGCTTGGCAACGGGCGGCGTAGGTACCCGCTCCGGTGGCGGGGGGGGCGGTGTCGCGTCCGGAAACGCCACCGTTGGGTTCTCACCGGGACGCGTCGCGAAGGGGCGGGCCTCGACGACCTTGAGCTTGACCCACAGCCGACCGTCGGCGTCCGCCAGAAAGCCAATGACGTCGCCCCCGAAGTCGTAGCTGCGCACGAAGCGGAGCGTCGGCTCAGCTTGCGAGAACTCCCACACACCCGCGGCGCCGCACGCCACGAGCAGCTTCGGTCCCTCCTGGCGCTCTGCGAACTTTTCGCAGGCTTGGCCCCGTTCGTTTTTCGTGGCGGCAACCCAATCAGGGGCTGTAGCCCCCTGTGCGCCAGCGCTTGCCGCGACTGCCACGCAGCCGGCGAAAGCCATGAATGTCGCGAGCTTATTCATCCACCTAGCCATTTCGACTCCCCGAAAGGTGTATGACATTCCGGGTAGGGAAAGGGAAGTGTCGTAATTTCACTACACTAGCTCTGCTGCTTGGCTGTCTCGTTGCCTGGCGATTGTCGCGGCACGGCGTCCGGGCTTGAGCTACTCTCGGCGGTAGGTGGCTCGCCCTAGGGCGAGATGAGGAGAGCAAATGCGGATCATTGGAATCGGGCAGACTGGGCTATTCGGTGGGATGGCGCTCGGGCTTGCGCTGGGGGGCTGCAACTCGTTCGACAAACCCGTAACGACGGAAGAGGGGCAACCTCGGTTGATCATCCCGGTGGACGAACGTCCGGCGGTGAGCTCGCCGGAAACGCCGCCCGCGATCAGCGGCGGTACGTTGAGCGTGCTGTCGGACAGCTCGGTGGCCATCGTGGCCGATCCCGAGCGTGACCGAATCTCGATCGTCGACCTAGCGACGTTGAGCCTGCGTCACACCATCGAGCTGAAGCCCGGTGACGAGCCGGGCCGCAGCGTGGAAGACGGGCAAAAGCACGTTCACGTGGCGCTGCGCCGCGGCGGCGCGCTCGTCTCCATCGATCCAGTCAGCGGCGCCGTTCTCGAGCGTCGCGATGTCTGCAAGGCTCCGCGCGGTGTCGCGTTCGAAGCAGCCACCGGGCTCGTGCACGTAGCCTGCACCGAGGGCAAGCTGGTGTCGCTGCCGGCCGCGGGCGGCGCGGCGGTGCGCACGCTCTCGCTCGACGCCGACTTGCGCGACGTGCTGGTGCGCGGCAACGAGCTTTGGCTCACGCGCTTCAAGTCGGCGGAGGTCCTGCGCATCAACAGCCAAGGCGCCGTCAGTAATCGCCTGCGCGTGCCGCAAGGCCAGGGCACGCTGTCGCAGCCCTCCGGCAAAGCCGAGGAGTTTTCGGTCACGCAGAAGGCCGTCACGCTCGACGCCGGAACCGCTTGGCGGGCTGTCGCCAATCCGGCTGGCGGCGCGGTCTTGGTTCACCAAGACACCGTGGCCGACGAGATCGAGGTCACGCCGCCCAGCGCCAACGGTAGCGCCTACGGTGGCGGCAGTGACGGCTCGGGCTGCGGCGGCATCGTCAAAGACGCCGTCAGCGTCGTCTCGCCGGACGGCAGCGTCGTCAGCGCGCAACTCAACGGCGCGCCGTTGCCGGTCGACGTCGCGGTTTCGCCGAATCAGCAGTGGGTGGCCGTGGCTCACGCCGGCGCTCGAGACTTCGCGTCGCCGCAGCCTACGCTGGAGTTTCCGTCGACCGACGGTCCGTTCGGCGGCGGTTCGGTCAGCAGCGGTTCGGTCGCGGCCCCCAGCCCGTTCTTCGGTGGCGTTTCGGTCAGCGTCTTGTCGATGGGTAACTTGACGAGCGGCAACCCCTGCGTCTTCTCGGAGGGTGGTGGCTTCACCGATCAGCCGGTGACGGCGGTTGCTTTCGCGCCCGACGGTCGCCTGCTCGCGCTGACGCGTGAGCCCTCGCAGCTGATCGTGATGAACGAGCTGCCCTTCGGCACCACCACCACCATCGACCTGCCCGGCGAGTCACGCGCGGACACCGGCCATGACCTGTTCCACCGCGACGCCGGTGGCGGCATCGCCTGCGCTTCTTGCCACCCGGAAGGTGGCGAAGACGGCCGAACCTGGCGCTTCGCGGACGTGGGTGAGCGTCGTACTCAGCCGTTACACGTCGGTCTGCGCGGCACGGCGCCGTTCCACTGGAACGGCGACCTCGAAGACGTCGGTCATCTCATGTCTGAGGTGTTCGTGGGTCGCATGGGCGGCGTGCGCGAGAGCTCCCCGCGCGTCTCGGCCCTTTCCGAGTGGCTGTTTTCGCTCAAGGCGCCCGCTTCCATCCGTGACGTCGGCGACGAAGCAGCCGTCCGGGGCAAGCAGCTCTTCGACTCGGCCGAGGTGGGCTGCAACAGTTGCCACTCGGGCGACAAGCTGACCAACAACACGACCGTCGCCATCGACACCGCTAAAAAGAAGCTGCAGGTCCCGTCGCTGGTCGCCATCGGCTACCGCGCGCCCTTCATGCACGACGGCTGCGCCGCCACCTTGGCGGATCGCTTCAATCCGGCTTGCGGCGGCAACGCCCACGGCAACACCGACAGCCTGAGTGACGCGCAACGGAGCGACCTGGTCGCGTACCTCGAATCTCTCTGAGAAACGCTCGCACCTGAGTCATTTTGACCAGCTTTCGGGGCAGGCTTTCGAGCTTGCCCCGAATTGCTTTTGTGGCTCCGCTTCCCGCGCACTCACAAAGCTGCGATTGTGCCGTTGGGACGCATGAAGGTACTGCTGATCAATCCCAATCGCGAGCAGGTGCCTTGGCCTGCTGTGCCGGTGGGGTTGTGCACCGTCGCGAGCGCGACGGCCGGCGCTGGGCACGACGTGAGCGTGCTCGACCTGGCGTTCTCCAAGCAGCCGGGCAAAGACACGCTCGCCGGCGTGCGCAAAGAGCAGCCGGATGTCGTGGGCATCACGATCCGCAACATTGACAACTGCAACTTCGAGCTACCGCACTTCTACCTGCCGGAGATCCGGGACGAAGTCGTAAGAAGCGTCCGCGAAGCGGCGCCCAACGCCAAGCTCGTGATCGGCGGCGCGGCCGTCAACGTCTCTCCTCGCGACGTGCTCGGCTACCTGGAAGCAGATCTAGCCGTGGTGGGCGAGGGTGAAGACGCCTTTCCCGAGGTGCTATCGGCGTTTCAGAGCGGAAAAAAAGTCGATCGTTTGCCTGGCGCCTTGCCGCGCGGCGGCGGTAGCGCCTCGCCCTTGCCGGTGCTCGACACCGGGCGTTGTCTGCCCGGAGAGCCGCTCGGCGGTCGCGCGGTCGTGCACGATCTCAAAACGTCGGCGCGCAGCCAGGCTTTTCGCTGGTTGGATTTGGCGCGTTACGCTCGCGCAGGCTCGCCGTACTCGGTGCAGACCAAGCGCGGCTGTGCGCTGAAGTGCTCCTATTGCGTCTACAACAACATCGAGGGTCACGCGTACCGGTTGCGCGAGACCCGCGAGGTCGTCGACGAGATCGAAGAAGCCGTTCTGGGGCACGGGGTTACGGCCGTTGATTTCGTCGATTCGACGTTCAATCTGCCGCTTTCGCACGCGCGCTCGCTGTGTGAGGCGCTGGCTGAGCGCAAGCTACCCGCGTATTACTCGACCATGGGCTTGAATCCGGCCGCCGTAACGCCGGAGCTGGTTGGCATGCTCAAAGCCGCCGGCTTCAAGAACGTGATGTGCACGCCCGAGAGCGCGTCGGAGACGACGCTGCGCACGCTGCACAAGGGCTTCCAAAAGCACGCGGTGATTCGCGCCGCCAAAGCGCTACGCGAAGCGGGCATGCCAACCTATTGGTTCTTCATGCTCGGCGCGCCGGAAGAGACGATGGACACGGTGCGAGAGACTCTGGCGTTCTGTGAGGAGCACATCCCGCCGACCGACATGGTGCTGTTCTCGACCGGTATCCGCGTGTATGCGGGCACGCCGCTCGAGCGGACTTGCAAAGACATGGGCTGGTTCGCCGAAGACGACCCGCTCTTCGAACCGTCGTGGTTTCTCTCGCCCAAGCTCGATGTGAACGAGCTTTACGGCACGTTGGTGAAGGCGGCGCAGCGGCACCCGAACTGGATGACCAACGCCGAGACGGTGATGAGCCCCGCGATGGCTGCGACGATGAAGCAGGCCTTTCGCATGCTGGGCTGGAAGGGGCCGTTCTGGACGCATTTGCCGCGCTTGTTCTCGTTCGTCGGCAAGCTGGGCATTCGCAAGAAGGGCCTGGAGCTGCACGCAGAAACCGTGCGCCGCATCACCGACGTCGCGCACCACAACTGATTTGGTTGTGGCGGTAGAGGGGCGCGGCTATCGTGCTCGGCGATGAAGAGCTGCGCAGTCGTAGGCGTCGGTTTTCAATTCTTGGTCGGTGGCTGGCTTGCCGCCACTTCACTGGCGGGCTGCGGCGCAGAAGCCGCGCCGGAGCCCAAGACGCCCGACGCCGTGGCAGAGGCGCCCGCCGCCGCCGAGCCCGCACCGGCGCCGGCCGAAGCCGCGCCGGCCGAAGCCAAGGCCGAGGAACCCAAGGCTGACGCTCCGCCCGCCGCCAAGCCCGCTGCGCCGGCCAAAGATCCCAACGCCATGCGCGAGGTCAAGTACGTCGTCACCCCCGAGGGTTTGAAGATCGAGGTCGCCGGCGTGCGCTTCTTGGCTTCAGCCCAGGCCAAGCAGATCGCCCAGGGCTGGGGCGCCAAGGTCACGATCAAGGCCGAGGCTACGGACGGCAAAGAGCACGTGCTGTTGAACCCCAAGAACGGCCCCATCGCGTTCGCCGCAGCGGTCTTCAAGAAGGGGAGCACCGAGGCCGAGCGCATCCCCGATTCACGCGAGGGCGACGCCGAGGTCAAGCTCACCAGCTCGCCCAGCACCTTCTCGCGTGAATTTCCCGCCAAGGGCGGGCGCGTGCTCGGGATGGGCGAGACGCTCGACATGGAAGTGGCGCTGTGGGGCTTGGGCGAATCCGCCGAAGACCGTCGTCCCGTGAAGCAGTTCTTTCACGTCAAAATGAAGGTCGACAAGGGCAAGCCCAAGGCCGTCGTCGAGCCGCCATCGTCCGCGGCTCAGTAACCCGGGCTCAGCGACCCTTGAACACCGGGCGGCGCTTCTCCGAGAACGCCGCCAGCGCCTCGACTCGATCTTCGCTGTTCAGGCACTGCTCATAGGCTGCGCGCTCGAGCGCCAGCCCTTCACGTAAGTCGCGCGTTGCGGCGCCGCGCATGCTGCTCAGGGCCGCACGAATTGCCAGGGGCGCGCCGTTCAAGATCGGCTCGGCCCAGTTCATCACTTCGAGCACGAAGTCTTCGCTCTTGGGCAGCACCTGGTTCACCAGGCCCAGGATCAAGGCTTCAGGCGCGCTAAGCCGCGCAGCCCGCAGAATCAGCTCCTTGGCGCGCGCTTCACCGAGCAGGCGCGGCAGGCGCTGGGTGCCACCGGCGCCCGGAATCACGCCAAGGCTCGTCTCGGGCAAGCCCAGCACGGCGTGCGTCGTGGCCAGCCGCAGGTCGCACAAAAGCGCGAGCTCGAGCCCGCCGCCCAGCGCGGCGCCGTTGATAGCAGCGATGGTCGGCACCGCGCACGTCTCGAGCCAGCCGAGCTCGGACTCGTAGGCGAGCAAGAGCGCGCGCACTTCGTCTTGGCTCATGCCGGCACGCTCTTTCAAGTCGGCGCCAGCGCAGAAGGCTTTGTCGCCCGCGCCGGTGACGATGACGAGCCTCACGTCGTCTTGCGTGGCTACCTCACGACCAATCTCGCCGAAGCGAGCCACGAGCGCGCGCGACAGCGCGTTCATGCGCTCCGGGCGATCGAGCGTAACCAGCGCGATGCTGCCACGCCGTTCCAAGCGAACGCCCGGTCCTTCGCTCACTTTTTACGCCCCTTGGCGGGCGGTTTTTTTTCGGGCTTTGCGGCCTTTTTGGCTGCGGCCTGCTTGGCAGGCGCACTCGGCTTCGCCTGCGCCTTCTTGGCGGCCTTCTTGGGCGGAGCCGGGGGCGGCGTGGGCGCTGGAGGGGATTTGGCTGCGGCCTTGACGGCCTTGGCCTCGGTTTCGGGCAACGCGGGCTCGGCTTTGGCGTCGGGCTTGGCTTTGGCTTTGGCTTTGGCTTCGGGGTTGGCCTTCGCCTCGGCCTTGGCGTCAGCGGAGGCCTTCGATTTGTCGGTCTTGCGGCCCTCGAGCTTGGCGAGGCGGTTCTTGAGCTCGATCAGCTCGTCGCGCACGCTCTCCAGCTCGTCGTTCAGGCGCTTCTTTTCTTGGGTGGGGTTGTCTCCCAAGTCGCGCAGGGCTTCGCGCAGGCGACGTGAGACGCGGCCGTCCAGCTCGCGGTCCAGCGCGCGACGCATGGCGCCCCGGCTCTTGCCGTCGCCCAGGGACGTGAGCGCCGCGACGACGTCGATCTTGAAATGCGGATCTTTGTCGTCGAGCAGGTCTTCGAGCTGTTCGCGCGTCTTGCGGCCCTCGCCTAGGCTGGCCAGGGCATGCACGGCCGCGCGGCGCCCACGCGTCGGGATGCCGTAGCGGGTGCGCTTGGCCACCACGTCGAGCGCGTTGTCGTCGCGCAGCGAGGCCATGCCGTCCAGCGCGCCGGCGCGGATGACGTCGGCCCAGGAGGCTTGATCGACGATGGATTTCAAGGTTTCGAGCGCGCCCGGTTGGCGGGTGCGTCCAAGCGCGCGAGCCGCATCGGCGCTGACCAGGTAGCTGGGTTCGTCTTCCAGCAAGTCCTGCAGGGCCTTGGCGGCGGCTGGCTTCTTGAACGCGCCCACGGCCGTGACGACGGCGCGGCGCACCTTGGGGTGCGAGGTGCCAAGAGCGTTGGAGAGCGCGTCGAAGGCGTCGTCCGAGCGCACTTTGCCGAGCGCGCGTGCGGCCTCGACGCGCACCATCCAAGCTTCCGCGTCGCGCGCCAGCGTTTCGCGCAGCGCCTTCACGCTGGATGGATCGTTCTTCTTCGACAGCGCGTCAGCCGCCGTCCAGCGCAAGAGCGCGTTCGAGCCTTCGGCCAGCTGATGGCGCAGCATGTCGCCGGGCGCTTCGAACGTGAGCTTGCTGATCACGCGCTGCTCGGGGTCGAAGCCTACGTGCAGCGGTCGCTTGTCGAGCGGCAGGGTGAGCACGTCGTGCGCTTCGGTCACCAGTTTGTGGTGGCGGGTGCGGGTGCCGTCGTTGTGCGTGACCTCGATCTCGATCGGTAGCGCAAATAGCGCCGTTTCTCCGGTCTTTTGTGACTGTTTTATGGCCACAGCGAGCAAGCCGTCGTCGTAGCTGACGGAGACCTTCAACTCCGGATGACCGGGCCGGTACACCCACTGGTCGAAGAAGCGCTCGAACGAGCGGCCTGACACTTCCTCGAAGGCGCGCATCAAATCGGTCGTCTCGACGATGCCGAAGGCGTGCCGCTTGAGGTAGCGCTTCACGCCCTCGAAGAACACCGCGTCCGTCAGCTCGCGGCGCAGCATGTGCAAGACCAGGCCGCCCTTTTCGTACAAATGGCGGTCGAACAGGTCGATGGGCTCGGCGTAGTCGCGGCACACGATGGGTCGCTGGTAGCGCCCGCCGGCTTCGCTAAGATAGGTGTCCACGTCGCCGGCCACGCCGTAGTCGTACTCGTCGCGGCCCAGCCGATGCTCGCGCTCCAAGTGTTCGCAGAAGGTGGCAAAGCCTTCGTTCAGCCAGGCGTGCGACCAGTCTCGGCAGGTGACGTAGTCACCGAACCATTGGTGCGCCAGCTCGTGCGCGACCAAGTCGTTGGAGCTGATGTCCAGCGCCGCTCGCTCGTCGAGCATGACGTGCTCGTACAGCGTGGTGGCGGTGGTGTTCTCCATGCCGCCGAAGATGAAGTCGCTGACCACCGCCTGTGAGTAGCGCTGCCACGGAAAATCGACCCCGAAGCGCTCGGAGAAGAACTCCAGCATCTGCGGCGTTTCGCCCAGGCTGCGCGCCGCCGCTGCCGCTTGGCCTACTGGCACCAGGTACGTGATGGGCACGTTGCGCGTGGCCAGCGTGGCCGTGCGGTCCTGCACCACGTCGAAATGGCCGACCACGAGCGTCAGCAGGTAGCTCGGGTGCGGCTGGTCGAGCTTGAAGCGGTAGGTCCAGGGCGTCTTGCCTCGCGTCTCGGCGCTGACGAGCTCGCCGTTGGACAGCACTTGAAAGCCCGACGGCACCGTGGCCGACAGCTCGGTGGTCATCTTGACGTGAGGCTTGTCGACGCACGGAATGAAGTGGCGCGCGTCCTCGTCTTGGCACTGCGTCCAGGCCTGTAGCGGGCGGTGCTTGACCTGCTCGTCGGGAGCCAAAAAGTAAAGGCCGCGCTTGGGGGTTGCCTTGTAGTCGATGCGCAGCTGGCCGCGCTCGGGCAAGCCTTCGAGCGCCAAGACCTCGCCGTCGTAGCTGTAGCTGGCGGGCTTCAGGCCCGAGCCATCGTCCACGCGCACGCTCTCGAGCTCGAAGCCAATGGCGTCGACGAGCAGGCTGCTCTCTTTGGGCGACACGCGCAAAAAGTCGAGCACCGCGCGCCCGCGCACCGACTTGGTCTCGAACTCGAGCGTGAGATCGATGAACAGGTGCTCGATGCGGTAGGGGCGTGAACGCTCGTACTTGCGCTCAGTGCCGGCCAAGCTGAAGGTGGTCTTCGCGGCCCCGCAACCACAACGCTCATGGAGTCTCTGCGAAAGCGTCATTCAGCGGCTACTATAGTGGCGACCCGCCCCCGGTCGACCATCCATCCGCTCAGTTTCTTGTGCGAGAAGCCCGGCATTTGTTGGGTGAGGCCCGGGTTTCCCTGGTGGCGACGCCGCCCAGCTGGGCGGCTACGGCCAGCCGTTGGACGCATTTCAAGCGGTTCGAGCAGCGAGACCGCAGGAAGGCGGAAGTTTTTTGATTGTCGAGCGGGCGACTTGAAGGGCGCCGGCCATCGCGCCTGATCTCGCGGCGCGCAGCGCGCAAAACCCACGAAAATAACCCTTCCCGCCTTCCTCTGACCATTGGTCTGATCTCACAGCTGCCCGCCCGCTCAGCCTGGCTTCTGGCGAGGCTTTGGCGAGGACCGAAGCGGAGCGTACGCGGGTACGTGAGCATCGGACCGGAGCCAAAACGAAGCCAGAAGCCAGGATCAGCGGGCGTGCCCAACAGGAAGAAATGAGACCAATGATGAGCCGCCTTCCTGCTGATTCCTGCGCGCAGGCTGTCCCCGAGTAAGATGCCCACCGTGGCCGTTACCTTGACCGGCGAAGTCGAACGCATCACTTACGAAAGTGATGCGACGGGCTTTCGCGTGCTCAAGCTGGGTTCGCTCGAGGGCGGGGGCAAGCGTAGCAGCGTGACCGTCGTCGGCATGTTGCCGCCGGTCGGCAGCGGCGTGCGCGTGCGCGTGACCGGAGACTTTCGACAAGATCCGAAGCACGGCGAGCAGTTTCGGGCCGACACGCTGGTGACCTTGGCGCCCGAGACGCTGCAGGGCCTCGAGCGCTACTTGGGCTCTGGGCTGATTCCGGGCATCGGGCCCGCGTTCGCCAAGCGCATCGTGTCCGCGTTCGGCATGGGCAGCCTCACCATGCTCGATCACGAACCGGAGCGCTTGCGGCTGATCCCAGGCATGGGCGAGCGGCGCATCGAAGAAGTGAAGAAGGCTTGGGCTTCGCAGCGTGCGGTCAGCAACGTGATGCTCTTGCTACAGACGCATGGCGCCTCACCGGCACTAGCCGCGCGCATTCACAAGCACTACGGCGACAGCGCCGCCCGCATCGTGCAAGAAGCGCCGTATCGGTTGGCCATGGAAGTGCGCGGTATCGGCTTCAAGACCGCCGATCGCATCGCCAAGTCACTGGGCATTGCCGGGGACCATCCGGACCGCGTGCAAGCCGGCGTGCTCCACGAGCTCAACGGCCTGGCCGACCAAGGGCACGTGCTGTTTCCGCGGGACGGGCTGTGCGATCGCGCGGCGGCCATGCTCGAAATCGATGTGGGACACATCGGCCCCGCCATCGACAAGCTGTGGGCGGCCGGCCACGTCGTGGTCGAAGAGCACGGCGTCTACCTGACCCGCCTTCATCGCGCTGAAACGGCCTTGGTGGAGGGGCTGGCCCGGCTGTTGTCGCGGCCAGGGCGTGTTTTGGCCGGCATCGAAAGCACCATTCAGCGCTTCGAGCAGCACGCCAAGGTCACGCTGGCACCGGCGCAGCGCGCAGCCGTGCAAGGTGCCGCCGAGCACAAGCTGATCGTCGTGACCGGCGGTCCCGGCGTCGGCAAGACGACCATCGTGCGCGCGATTTTGGACGTGATGAAGCGCGCGCACCTCGACGTGCGGCTGGCGGCGCCGACGGGTCGCGCTGCCAAGCGCTTGCACGAGGCCACCGGACACGAAGCCACCACGCTGCACCGATTGCTCGAGTACGATCCGCGCGCGGGCGGCTTTCAGCTCGGCGAGCAAGAGCCGCTCGAGGCCGACGTGGTGATCGTCGACGAAGCCTCGATGATCGACGTGCCGCTCGGCGCTTCGCTGCTGTCGGCGTTGCCTGACGCCGCGCGGCTCGTCATCGTGGGCGACGCCGATCAGTTGCCGTCCGTCGGTCCGGGCGCTTTGCTGCGCGACATCATCGACTCGGGCGTGGTCACGGTGGTGCGGCTGAACGAGATCTTTCGCCAAGCCGGCGAGAGCCGCATCGTGCAAAACGCTCACCGCATCTTGACCGGCGATATGCCCGAAAGCGCCGATCCCGAGTCCCCGAAGGCAGACTTTTTCATGGTTTCGCGGCGCGAGGCCGAAGAAGCGGCCGAAACCGTGCGCGAGCTCGTTACGGTGCGCATTCCTCGGCGTTTTGGCTTCGATCCGTTGCGGGACATCCAGGTGCTCACGCCCATGCACCGCGGCCCGGCCGGCACGACGGCTTTGAACCAGCTGCTACAAGCTGCCCTCAACCCGCACGGCCCCGCCATCGAGCACCATGGCCAGACCTTTCGCGAGGGTGACAAGGTGCTGCAGCTGAAGAACGACTACGAGCGCGAGGTGTACAACGGCGACCTCGGCATCGTGCAGCGCGTCAACGTCGAAGCCCGCGGCTTGAGCGTGCGCTTCGACGGACGCGATGTGGACTACCAAGACTCCGACCTCGACACCTTGACGCTGGCCTACGCGACCAGCATCCACAAGAGTCAAGGCAGCGAATACCCCGCGGTCGTGATTCCGCTGTTGACGGCTCACTTCGTGATGCTCTCGCGCAACCTCGTCTACACCGCCGTCACACGCGGCAAGAAGCTGTGCGTCCTCGTCGCCGACCCCCGCGCCCTCAAACTTGCCTTGGGCGAAGTCCGCCGCGAAGAACGCGTCACCCGCCTCAGCGAACGCCTCCGCCAAGCGCTGCGCTAACGGGGGCGGTCTTCCACGCCGCTCTGGCAGCGCCTCAGGCTGGCGGCCTGAGCTTGCGACAACCAGCGCAATCGGCGCTGCCGCCAGGCCCGTCGTCGCACTGTTCCTCGGGCTGAACGATCTTGTCGCCACAGAAAGCGCCGAGCTTGCAGCCCATGTCGCACTCGTTGTAGCCGCCATCGTTCGCGCCGTCGTCACACTCTTCACCGAAGCTCAAGATGCTGTCGCCGCACACGGCCGTGCAGTCGCTGGGAGCTGCCTCGAAGCCGGATAGCGTGAGGCGGAACGAAGAGCCGTCCTTCTTACGCTCGGCCTGAAACACGACGATCTTGTACACGTTGCCCGGGGTGAGCCCGAAGCGAGCCGCGCAGGCCGCGTTGATGGTGACCGTGCCGTCCATGGGCACGTGGATGCCGCCGAGGTCAACGGCGAGGCGGCCGTTGATGAACACCCACACGTCGTCGTCGCCCGTGAAGTCGAGGCGCGCGTCGGTGGTCGCCTCGTAGCGGAACCAGTACTGCACCTCGCTGGTGAAGTAGAAGTTGTGCTTCGGCGCACCAGGGAAGAACTGGCTCTCGAGCGGCCACCCGTTGTAGCCGTACTGCAGCGGAAGCCGAGCCGGGGCTTCGTCACGCGTCGCGCCCATCACGCCATCGACAGGGAAAAACGCGGGCGTTCCGTCGTACTCCTTGGCCACGCCACCGGTGCACCACTGAGTGGGACTGCCGCTGCAAGGCTTGCAGTCGGCGACGCAGGCGGCCACCAAGCCGTCGAACTGTGTCTTGCATGCCGTGTCGCAAGCTGCGGCGGCGGCCGTCTGCGTGACGATGTTCGCCTCGAGGGTAGCGATCTGTGCCTCGATCGTGGCGATGGCCGCCGCATCCGGGTTTGCTTGCGCGTTCGCCTGCGCCAGCTGTTGCTGTCGTTGGGTGAGCTCCCTGGTGCTGGAGTCGAGCTTGTCGTGATCCGGCCGGCACACGTTCTCGCACTGCAGTGAGCTCTGCGTGCGCGTCGCGCAACCTGGGGCGCAGGTGGCCATGCTCGTGGCGCCCGTGACCTGCTGCTCGTTGCCCTGCCCCATCGGCGGTGACGTGTAGACGACCAGCTTCTCGCCGTTCTGGCCGAAGCGGTTCACGTAGCCGCCGCTGCCGTTGTCGAACAGCACGAGGCTACCGACGACGCTCGCCACGCCGGCGGCGTCGCGGAACCAGGTTCCGAAGCTCTGCGCCGACTGGATGCAAGCGTTGGCCGGCGCCGTACCGAGCACCGGGCGCCCCATGGCGTCGAGCATGGCATTCGCAATGCCCGGCACGACCGGAGAGCCCTCCTTGATGCCGCACTCGTTACCGCCGCCGAAGTCCGGGTGGCTCTCACCAAAGTCGCGAAAAATGGCGGGAACGCGTACCACGCATTGGCCGTTGACCTTTTCGCACTGCAGCTCCTGCTTGCAGGTAAAGCCGTTCTCGATCGTGCAGGTCGACGAGCAGCCATCGCCGTCCAGCGTGTTGCCGTCGTCACAACCCTCGTTGATGACCAGACCGTCGCCGCAATCGGAGGTGCACGACTGTCCCTGGCAATTCGGCTCGCGCAAGCACAGCGACGAGCAACCATCGAACGGGGCGGTGTTGCCGTCGTCGCAGCTCTCGGCGCCCTCGACCTTGCCATCGCCGCACTTGGCGTCGGTGCAAACACTGGGCGACCCCTCGCACTTCTTCCCGAGCTCGATCTTGCAGCGCTCGGAGCAGCCGTCTCCGGCCATCAGGTTGCCGTCGTCACAGCGCTCGCTGGACGAAACGACGCCATCACCGCAGCGCGCGATCTCGCGGCAGGCCTTGCCGGGACTGGCGCAGCTGAAGCCACGCTCGACTTGGAGGCAATTATCACTACAGCCGTCGCCCGAAGCCTTGTTGCCGTCGTCGCACGCTTCGTCGTCCGTGAGCTCTCCGTTGCCGCAGTTCGGTGGAGCTTGCATCGGAGCACTGGCGCCGGTGTTGAGGTTGGGACCGTTGCCACCCGCGAGGTTCAGCGAGCCGCCTTGCGCGCCCCCACCCAGGGAACCCTTCCCACCACCCGCTGGCGATTCGCCGTCCGCCCCGCTCGCGCTGCACGCGCTCGCAGCGAACCCCAAGACCAGGCCTGCGAGCGGGACCCCGAGGAACTTCATTTGCTGCATGGCGCCCCATGTCTGCCACGGCCCAGTTCGTCAATCGACTAAACTTGCCGATGACGCTCGCTCTTGCGACTGCGGTGCATTTCTCCCGAGTAGCTGTGCGACTCGGGTCGCGAAGCTGGGAGAGAAAGCCCAGACTCTGTTGGGGTCGGCGTCATCGGCAGCGGCCGTGGCACGGCTGCAACATCAACAGTGTCCCAAAGCTCTCCAACACCGCCGTGGCGCCCAGGTCACTCGGCGGGGCGCCCGATCGCGATGGCAGTTTCGAAGACGCGGTACCGGGTGCCCACCCAGCCATAGGCCTCGGGGGCGCCGGTTTGCGGATTGGTGACGAGCAGGATGGTGCCGAGACCGAAGCCACTGCGGCCGACGCGGGTGTCGGCGTCGTGTAGCAAGCTGGTGGAGTCGGCGATGCGGACGAGGAAGGCGTTGTCGTAGCCCGGCAAGCGTTGCGGCGGAAGCACGATGAAGGCGACGTGGCCGGTGTTGGGCGAATCGATGATCGAGGGTTTGATCCAAGCCAGCACGTCACCGGGTGCGGCGTCTTGCACACGCGCAATGCGGCTCCAGCCGTCTCGCGGGTTGTCGGTCGGAGCGCGCGAGAGCCGTCGCTGGAAGTCGCGGGCCAGAGGTCGACCTCCCAAGCCGCGAGCGACGCTACGAGCCGCCTTCGGATTGGCTTTGCCGAGCACCCAGATGGCCATGCCGGAACAGTCAAACGCGTAAATGCCACGGCGCTCGTCAACGCGGGTGCCGTGGCTGTAGACGGATTCCGTCAGCGTCTCGGCCACCTTCCCGAGCGTCTGCATGGTCGGGTTGAGGCTCCAATCGATGTGACGGTCCTCGAGCGCGAGCGCTGGCGCTCGCACGGCGCCGGGCGCTGCGTTTGCCGAGCCGGCGTCGGAGGCTGATGTTACGGGCGAGACCTGCGCCTTCGCCGGTTGCTCCCGCTCGGTTGCGGCGCAAGCGCCGAGGCAGGCGCCGCTGGCTAGCAGCGCCCCGAGCAGTCGCGATGAGCCAACCTTTAGCACCGAACTACGACCCGCGCGCTGCGCCCGCCTTTGGTCGGTTTCCGCGGCGGTCGGCGAGCGAGCTCAGGCGCCCCAGGCTAGGCTAATCGGAGGGCGGCGCGCAGTCCGCTACTTGTTGACCAGCACTTGTTCGGCTTGCGCGCGGAAGCGGCCGTGCGGGAAGGCAGCCAGGTACTTTTGCGCCAGCCGCGCAGCGGAGGGGTCTTTGCGGGCGGCAGCCGACTCGAACGCGATGGCCAAGGCTTCTTCCTTGAGCGCGCCGTTCGGGTACTTCTTCTGGTACTCGGCCGTAAGCTCTTGAGCGCGCGCGGTGTCGCCAGCGCGACGGGCCTGCAGCGCTTCCATCATCAAGGTGGCACCGGGACCGGACTTTTCGGCGCGCGGCGCGGCCTGCGGCTTTTCTGGCTCGAGATCTTCGGGCGCGATGCTGCCCAGCTGTTCGGGCGCCGCTGCTTGCGGCTTGGGCGCCGCGGCGCGAGCCGGAGCGCGCTCGGACGGCCGTGCCTGCGTGGGCGCCGGGCCCTGCTCGAAGGAGTGCTGCGGCACGACAGCGCGGTACAGGCGCGGCCCCACGGTCGCGCCGGCGACGCCGACGACCAGCAAGACCGGAATGGCAAACGCGGGACGCAGCCAGCCAAAGCCGCGCGGCTGCTCGGCGACCGCGTCGATACGGGCGCGGATGCGGCGACGCTGAGTCGCCGAAAGCTCGAAAGGCTGCACCTTCGCGAGCAAAGCGGCGCCTGCTCGGATGGTGACATCAGGATCGTCTAGCTGTTCTCGTAGCGGTTTCATTTGACGCTCCCCGCGTGCCCGCTCTCGGAGACGAGTCGTAGGAACTCTTTCCGGGCGTGATGCAAGCGCGTCCACACCGTGTTCAGTGGGATGCTCTGCATCTCGGCGATCTCCTCGCCGCTGTAGCCTTCGATTTCGAACAAGATGAACGTGGTGCGGCGCACCTCGCTCATTTGTCCGAGTAGTCCGTGCAGCAACCCTTCGGCTTCCTTCCGCTCGAATAGCTCGCTCGGATCGGCGTCGGCCGTGGCGTTGTCGTAGTGGTCGGGCGTGGTACCACCGCCCAAGAACACGCGACGGAACCAGGCGCGCCGGCGGTAGTCACGCACGGTGCGCTGCGCGATGCGGTACAGCCAGCCGCGCAGGTTGCGACCGTCGAAGCCGCTCAGCTTGCGGCGTACGACGAGAAACACTTCTTGCGTGAGATCTTCGACGTCGGCGGGTAGTCCACCGAGCGCCCGAATCCAACGCGCGACGTCGTTGAACGACGAGCTATAGACCTGCTCGAAGGTGAGCGCGGCTCCCTGATGCTGCTCGAGCACGACATCGAGAGGCGATAGGCGCTGCGCCATTGCATTCATCGTGTCTCAAACAGAGGGGCCCAGACAGTAAAAAACTTCAGAAGAAGCGTTGTTTTTCGCTCCTTTGCGCATGGAAGCGCACACTTCAGACCTTCAAGGTGCGCGTGAGTTTTTTTCGGAACTGCGAATTACAGGGCTTTCCGCTAGCGGCGGGGCTTGCCCGCCCCGCCTTGCACACTGTCTCAGAGCCTGATTACCGCTCCAAGGGATCCACCGATCCAGGCGTTGGGGGTTTCTCCCACCATGCCCAAACCATCGACTTGCAGTGCGTAGGGCTTCGGAAACCAGGTACCGAACATGCCACCACAGATGCCGGCGTGCTCGCTTGCCCAGTAGCGCACCTGTGCGCCGAGTCTGCCACCTAGCTCGAGGCGGGTGGCCTGCTGAGTGGTGTCGAGGCCCTGACCTTGGCCTTCCACGAGCAGCAGCGCGGCTTCGGCGCCCAAGTTCATTTCGACTTCCCAACTGTCGAAGCGTCGCGAGAGTGACAAGCCGAGATCCATCGGCACCCACGTCGCGCGCGCATCGGCCAAATCGAAATGGAGCGAGGTGGGCAACAGCCCAGCGACACCGAGCGTGACGCCGATGCGTTGTCCGTAGCGCAGACGTAGACCCAACCCGCCTGCTTGCGTTGCGGTCTCGGCGTTGGGCTTGAGCGCCACCTGCGCGAGCGGACCCAGCGAGAGGTCCAAACGAGCGCCGGGCGGGCGCGGAGCTGGCTTGGCTGGGGGTGGCGGCGGAACGTCGGAATGTGCGGGTTTTCTCGGTGGTTCTGGGTCTTCTTCAGCTTCGACCACCTGACTGGGCACCCGCAGCGGATCGATGATCAGCACCGCGAACACCGCGACGTGACGGGCACGCTCGGTACAGTCACGCTTCACATCGCGAAAGCGTCGGCGCTGGCCGCGCACCTTCACCGTGAATCCCGTACCTCGGTCGGAAACAATCACGTCACTGTCGACTACGTCCGGGCTCAGGTCGAGCGTGGCCTCGGGCATCAACAATCTTAGTTCTTCGCTCACCTCGGCCGCGGACGGACACTCGCCAGCCGTCGCGATGGACAGCTCTTGCGGAACCTCAGCGCGCGCACAGACGGGCACGCCGAGACCAAGCGCGAGGACGAAGCAGGCAAGCGAGCGGGCGAGGGAAGCCACGACGGAACCGACGCCGTGACACTACACGAGCACGGCCTCGACGAGGGTGAGCAAGCTGCGCTTTTCAGCCGTCCCCGGCCGATCTTGCTGCCACTCCCAGCTCTGCTCGGCCTGGACCTCGGCGATTTCGGGCAGCCGCTCCACGAGCCGCTCGACGTGGAGCAGGTCACGGGGCTCCGAGACGGGCGTGCCCTTGGTGCCCGGGCCACCGCGCAGCTCGACCTCGCTGACGGCGCTGACCAACACCGCGGCCTTGGCTCGACGCAAGAGCGCGTGAACGTGGTGCTGGGCCACCAAGCAGCGCAAAAGCTCGAGCGCCGAAGCTAGCGGCTCGCGCTCCGTCGCCTCGAAATCCCAGCCGCGCGCCTTGAGCGCGCTTCGAATGCAGCGGCCGTAGCCCTGCCCGAGCCGAGATAGCAGCATGGCCGAGATCGCCAGGTTGGGCTTCTCTTCAGCCAGGGTTAGGCCCGCGCTGCCCGCTCCGACGTCGTAGCTCTCCAGCAAGCTGGCTAGCCGGCGCTCGGCCTCCGCGGGACCAGCCGCAGCCGCGACGATTTCTTTCACGTCAGCTGCAAATGCGACGTAGCTGCCAGTCACGTCGTAGCGCTCCAGCTTCACGCGGTCTCGGTGCTCCGCAGGGATGACGGATTGCACCAGCGCTTCGAGGCGGGGCAGATCGAGATCGCTCAAGGTGAGGCGTTGAAAGCGCGCGGCTAGCTCGGCCAGCGGCAAATCGGGGCTGGCCAGGGCGCCGACGACGAGCGCGCTATTCGGCTGGGCCTTTTGCGCGGCGTCGAGCACGAAGCGGCGGAGCTTGGCGGCGTGATCGGGCGCGCTCGGCCCTGCGACGGGCTCGGGCATGAAGTCGCTCAAGGTGGCGGCGGCAACGTCTGTGACCTCCGGCGCGAACTCCCAGCGTTGCTCGGCGCTTTGCCGCAGCTCGGCGTGCGCTTCCTCGATGGCCAAAATCGCGTCGCCGAAGCTGTAGTCGCCGAAGTCCGGCGGCAGCTGCGAGCTTTGCAGCAGGTTCGTGAACGCGCCGAGCGGCTCGAGCAGCGAGCCTTCGAACAGCTGCTCGCCCTTCAACACTGCGGCGATGCTGCTGAGCGCGCTGAGGCTCTCGCGCCCTGCCTGGTCACCTCCGCGCCTGCGCATGGTCTCTTCCGAGAACTTGTGGAACATGCGCACGCTCTTCTGAAATCCGCTTCGGCTCATCGCGCTCTCACTCTATCAAGGCTTCTTGGGCTTGGCGTCCGACGGGGCTTCGCTGAGCGGTTTCTTCAGTCGATCACTGGCGGTTACGCCCGAGAGCACCTCGACGTTGATGCCGTCGGAGATGCCCAGCTTGACCTCGCGGCGGCTGAAAGCCTGCGGCGACGTCTCCACCTCGACGAAGGCCTTGCCCTTGTCGAACTGCACCAGGCTCTCCTCGATGGCCAAGACGGCTTTCTTGGTTTCGAGGATGATGTCGGCGTTGGCGCTGTAGTTGGCGCGCACCAGCACGCCCTGCTTGAGCTTGACGGCCGCTTTGACCTCGAACTCGATGGTGCCCTCTTTCTCTTTGCCCTTCGGCGCAATGTACTCGAGCTTGCCTTCCAGCCGCTCTTCGCCCAGGGCGCCGACCGTGATGGTCACGGGCATGCCTTCACTCAGCTTGCCGACCTCGGACTCGTCGACGCGGCCGAGAAAGATCATGTCGCCCATGTCGGCGATGGCGGCAATGGTGGTGCCTTCGTTGAAGTTGTTGGCCTCAATCACGCTGGCGCCTTCTTTGACCGGCACGTCGAGCACCATGCCGTCGACCGTCGAGTTCACCAGGTTGGAGACGTTGCCGGTGCGCTTGGAGGCGCCTTCTTTGATCAGCTCGCGGTTGCTCTGCGCGGTCTCCAGCTCTTGGCGCTTGAGCTCGAAGGCGAGCTTGAACTGATTGAACTCGGTCTCGTTCATCAGCTTTTGATCGAACAGCTGCTGGTAGCGGGCCATTTGGCTCTGCGCGTTGTCCAGGCCAATCTGCGCGGCGCGAATGGCCGACTCGGCGTTGTTCAGCGCCACCACGTTGGGAATGATGCGAATCTTGGCCAGCAGCTGGCGGTTTTTGACGACCTCGCCCGCGACCACGTACACCTTCTCGAGCGTGCCCGAGACGTGCGGTTTGATGGCTACCTCGCGCCGCGGCACGATGGCGCCGGGCGCGACCGTCTTTTTGACGATGTCCATGGTGACCGGCTGAGCCGTTTGGAACACCGCCGGCTTGGCCTGCGACTTGTTGTAGAGAAACAGTAGCGTAGCCACGAAGGCGCCGACGACGCTGAGCGCCAAAAGCACGGGGACGATACGGCGAATCATTCGGATCTCAGAGCTTCTACCGGGTGCACTCGGGCGGCGTGCCGGGCCGGCATGATGGCAGCTATCAGGCCGGCGGCAATCAGCAGACATTGGGCCACGAGCGCGGCTTTGAAGTCGACTTCGGGCCTAGTGACCGGGGCTTCCGGCAATTTGGCGAGCACGCTGGCAAAGCCTTCGAGCGTCGCCACGGCGGCTACCAGGCCCAGGTAGCCGGCCAGCATGGTGAGCACCACCGACTCTTTGACGACCATGCGCACGATGGATCCCGGCGTCGCGCCGAGCGCCTTGCGAATACCGATCTCCCGCGTGCGTTCTTTGACCGTGATGAGCAAGATGTTGCTGACCCCCAGCATGCCGGCGCCCAGCGTCAGCGCGCCAACCATCCACACGAACAGCCGAATGCCGCGGAATAGTCCCTGAATCTTCTCGAACTTGTCGGCCGCGTTGAACGAGCCAAAGGCTTGGTTGTCGTTCGGGTGAATGCGGTGCTTTTCTGCCAGCGCTAGCTTGATGGCGTTCTCGACCCAGACTGCCGGGTACTTGGGATCGGTGCCGATCGTGAACCAGCCGATGCGGTCGCGCTGGTTGAAAGCGTTCTGAAAAGTAGCGAAAGGAATGAAGACGGTGGCGCTGAGCTTTTCGCCTTCGTCGCCGAACTTGAGGCTCTTGACCTCGCCGACGATCAGGAAATTGACGCCCTTGACCTGGATGTATTGGCCGACCGGATCTTGGTCGGGCTCGAACAGCTCCTTCGTGACCGACTCGCCCACGACGGCGACCTTGCGCTTTTCGGCCATGTCGAAGCCGTTGAAGAAGCGGCCGCGCTTGAGGACCAACGGCTCGACCAGCGGAAATTCCGGTACGTCTCCGACGACGTTGAAGTTGCCGGTCTTGGAGCCGCGCGTGATGTTCTGCCCATCGCGCCAGCCGCCCAGCTGCAGCCGCGGCGCCACGTAGGTCACGCCCGTAACGCGCGCGATCGCCTCGATGTCCCGGTTGTTGAACTTGACGTAGCGGCCGGGTTGGAGCCCCTTGTACGGAATGCTCGTGCGCTGCGACCAAACGTAGACGCTGTGCAGCGCCATGCCGCCCAGGCTTCGTACCACGCCGCGCTCGAGCCCCGCGCCCAGGCCCAGCAGCACCATCAGCATGAACATGCCCCAGAACACGCCGCAGGCGGTCAAGATCGCGCGCAGCCGATTCTTGCGCAGCGTCGACCAAACCTCTTGCCAAGCGTCCAGGTCGAACATGGCTATTCGCTCCGCAGCGCCACGATGGGGTTGACGCGCGCGGCGCGGTACGCCGGAAAAAATCCTGCGAGCGCGCCAGCGCCCATGATGAGCAAAGTTGCGCTGACCGCGATGTCGAGGCTGACGCTGGGCTCACGAAAGAACGGCGCGTCGGGAAAGCGCGTCGCTACCAGCTCCACCAGGCCAACGCCCGCGACGAGCCCCGCGTAGCCGCTGACACCCGTCAAGACCAGGGCCTCGCCCAGTACCATGCGGATGATCGACGCGGGCGTCGCGCCGAGCGCTTTCCGGATCCCGATCTCTTTGGTGCGCTCGGCGACCGAGATCAACATGATGTTGCCGATGCCGACGATGCCGGCGAGCAGCGTGCCCACGCCGACGACCCAGACGAAGATGCGGATCCAGCGGAAGACGCCGGTGATGCGCGTGTACTGCTCGAGGTTGTTGCCCATGCGCAGCGCGCGTCGATCGTCCACCGCAAATCCGTGGTTTCGCGCCAAAACGGCGCGCGCCTTCTCGGCCATCGCCTGGCTCTGCTCCACGCTGGCGTCGCCTACCGTGAAGATCAGCTGGTGAATGATCTCGGGCTGGTTGTAGACCAGCTGCGCGGTGCTGATCGGGACGTAGATCTTGCGCAGCTCGTTCTCGCCGCCAATGTCTTCGAACTCGCCGACGACCTTGTAGGCCAAGCCGCGGATGTGCACGTACTCGCCGATGGGGTCACGGTTGCCGAACAAGATCTCGCGCACCTTGCTGCCGATGACGCAGACCTTGCGCTTTTCGGCTTGGTCGTTGTCGTCCAGGTAGCGGCCGCGCGTGATGAGCGTTTTTTCCAGGTAGCGCTGGTCGGGGTGCACGCCCAAAATGTTGAAAGACGAGCGCTTGGCGCCGTAGGTGACGCTGAACTCACCCCACAGCCAATAGCGCCCCGTAAGGTGCTCGATGCCCGGCACCTTCAGCGGCAGCTCTTTGTAGTCTTGGTTCTTGAACAGGATCGGCCGACCGGGGCTGCGGCCCTGGTACGGAATCGAGGTCTTGCCGCCGCCGATCCAGATCGAGTTTTGCGCGTCGTCGCGGAACTCCCAGTTGGCGCCGTTCTCGAGCCCGTTGCCGGCGCCCAGCAGCACCACCAACATGAACACGCCCCACGCCACCGAAAGTCCGGTCAGAAACGTGCGCAGCGCGTTGCGGCTGAGCACGTCCCACAGCTCCAGCAGGGCCTCGATCATGCCCGCGCGGGCTCCGATGCTGCGGGCTCGGCTGAATTTGCCTCCGGCTGCGCAATCCGTCCGTCTTTCAGGCGAATGGTGCGCGAGGTCATTTCGGCGATGTCATGCTCGTGGGTAACGACCACGACCGTCATGCCCTCGGCGTTGATCTCCCGCAAAAGGTCCATCAGCTGGTACGAGGTCGCGGTGTCGAGCGCGCCAGTAGGCTCGTCGGCGAGCAGTAGCTTGGGCTTCGTGATCAGCGCGCGCGCCACGGCTACGCGCTGCTTTTCTCCGCCCGACATCTCGGATGGCAAATGCTCGGCGCGCGCGCCCAAACCCACGCGCTCCAAGTACTCGCGCGCCAGCTTGTTGCGAGCACGCCGCGACACCCCTTGGTAATAGAGCGGCAGCGCGACGTTCTCTTCGGCCGTCTTGAAGCCGAGCAGGTTGAACGACTGAAAGACGAAGCCGATCAGGCGGTTGCGGTAGTGGGCCGCCTCGCGCTCACTCAGGTTTCGGATCAGCTTGTCGTCCAGGTAGTAGGCGCCCCTGTCGTAGTCGTCCAAGATGCCCAAAATGTTGAGCAACGTGGACTTGCCCGAGCCCGAGGAGCCCATGATCGAGACCAGCTCGCCCGTCTCGACGCGCAAGCTGACGTCACGCAGCACCTTCACGGCGGCGTCGCCCCGCCCATACTCTTTCTGGATACCTTCGATGCGAATCACGGAAACCCCCGGGATCTAGCACCGGAGGTTCCGTGACCCACCCCTTGGCCGGATTTTCCGCGCGATTGAGCTCCTCTACCCCCCGGCGGGGCTGACGGCGCGCCCCGATCGCCGAGCGGCTCGAATCTCCTTGGCCGCACGTGGCACTGGTTAGGTGAATCAGATCGAAAGCACGCGAACCATCGGAAAGTACGCGCGTAGAGACTCGAGGTCTGCGGCGTCGGACGTAGACGATATCTCCGCGCCTCGCCGCGGACGCCATCACGATCGCATCGATTGCAGTCGCGCCCTTGATCGCCGCGAGGGCTTCCCCTGCCAGCTGCGCGAGCGGCACATCCACGTTGTGCTACTCGGGTAGCACAGCGCACCACTCACAACCAGTTGCGAGACCCCAGGCCCACGCAATTTCCGCGACTAGCGGTGGCCGCCAGCCGGCAAGCTGGCGGCCAATTTCACGGCGTCGGTATCCAGGCTATTGCGCGCCGCCGGCGCCGGCCATGGGCTCGTTGCCCGCGCCGCCCGAGCCTGCTCCGCCAGTGCCCGAGCCTTCGCCGATGAATTCGACGTCGTCGATCGTGACGCTGGCGTCGTAGGCCGTACCCTTCTCCATCCAGGGCAGGATGAACTGCAGACCGATCACGTCGGAGCCGTCGGTGGTGGCGTCCGCGGCAGGCTTTCCAGCCTTCAGGTCGGCCCACTTCACGTCGACGGTCGTGAACTCTTCGGTGATGGTGAGGGCCATGCTCGGGTGCACGCAGTTGATGAATTTCTGTGCGTCCGGAGCCAGGCAGGAGCCCTTGGTGCCGGTGGCCCATTCGTTCTTGTTGGTCTGCACGGCAAAGCTAATCTTGCCCATCGGCGTCGTGCCCTTGATCTTGAAGCGCACGCCTTCATAGGCCGAAGCGTCTGCACAGTTCTGCACGTAGAGACCGAAGCCCGCGTACTCGGTTACGTTGCCTGCCGCCGTCATGGCGCCATCGGCGAAGGTCAGCTCCAGGGCAGCCGGGTAGTTGAAGGTGCCGCCCCAGAAGTCCATCGTGCCCTGGTCTGCTGAGCCCCACTCGTATTTGCCGTCGGTGGCGCCAGCGTCGAAATCCGCGATCAGCGCGGCACCAGGCATCACACCGGGACACTCGGTGACGACCTGCGTGGTGTTGCCGCCGCTTCCGCCGGTCGCGCCAGCGGTGCCGCCAGTCGCGGTACCGGCGCTGCTGCCGCCGGTTGCAGAACCCGCGCTGCCGCCCGTTCCCGAGCCGCCTTTGCCCGCCGTCGGCTCGTCGTCGCTGCCGCCGCTGTCACACGCAGGTACGAAGAGCGCGCCACACGCCAACGCCACCAGCCCAATACCCGTCACCTTGGAAGCCTGACTCAGCATGCAAAACTCCTTCGCAAAGCCCACTCAAAGCAGCCTTCCACTATGTTCGACCGCCCAAGCGCTGTCCAGGTTCGGGCGCTATGGCATTTCGATCACGGCTCCGTAGTGCGCGATCGAACTACACTTGAAGATCGAGCAAACAGGGAGGCGGCTCACCATTGGTCTCATTTCAGGTGGTGACCACGCCCGCTGATCCTGGCTTCTGGCTTCACTGCGCCTTCGGCGCTCCCTCGCCTTCGGCTCGGGCCGTAGGCCTCCGTGGACTTCGTCCAGCAAGCTGGACTCCGTCCACTTCGGCTCGTTTTCGCTCCGGTCCGGTGCTCAGGCGGGGAGGTTTGTTGGGTATGCGACCAGTAGGGTGGACGCAACGGGCTGGCCTTGGCGCTTCGATCACCACGACGCGGAAAACAAAGAAATCCCTCCCCGTCTCCCTGTTTGGTCGTGCTCGAGCCGCTAGTTGATGGCGAAGGACTTCGACACCGTGACGGCGTTGCCCGAGAACGCGGGAACCTTCGCGCGCTTGAAGGCGCTGGCGACGCAGCCGCCGACGGCGGTGCCTGAGAAGGGTGGGCCCATGACGGTGGCAGTCGTCACGCGACCGCTGGGCGCGAAGGTGACTTGTACCTTGCCGACGCCGGTCGGGCCCCCGGCTTTCTTGCAGCCACCGGCCGAGCCTGCAGCAGCGCCGAGCGCCGAGATAGCTGAGGCCTTGCTGAAAGGAGGAGCCGTGCTGGCACCGGCAGCAGGCGCCGGTTCCTCTTTCTTGGTCGTCGCTGCTGCGGCCGCGGTGTGACCGGCGGCGGGCTTCGACGCATCGGCCTTGGCCGCGTCGGCCTTCGCTTCGTCCGGCTTCTTCTCTTCGCTGGGCGCAGAAGGAGCGGGTGCGGGCTCCTCCTTCTTTTCCTCGGGCTTCGGCTCTTCCTTCTTTTCCTCGGGCTTCTTGTCTTCGGCCTTCGCAGAAGCAGAAGCCGCGGCCTTGGCGGCGTCTTCCGCGGCGTCGTCTTTCTTGCCGCCGAACACGAGCAGGCCACCGAGCAGCAAGATCAGCGCGCCAGCGCCGGCGCCGCCGAACATGACGAGCTTCTTCGTCTTTGCGTCCATGCCGGCTGGCGCTGCTGCGCCAGCCGCGGCGTAGGCGGGCACCGGAACGGGCTTGGGTTCGGGCGGAGCCGGAGCGGTGAGCAAGGCTTGGTTCGCGTTCAAGCTGAACAGCGGATTGCCACCCGCGCCCATGCCGGCGAGCCCACTGCTGGCGCCCATGCCGAACGGGTCATCAGGATTCGAAGGTTGCGTTGGACGCGGCGCGCCCGGAGCACCGGGCTTGGGTGCAGCCGGCTTCGATTTCTCGGTGACCGACGGCGCGCTGCCGACGAAGCCTGCCTTCATCGCGTCGAGCGAGAACAGCACCGAGTTTTCGTTGCGCTGTCCGGTGGGCTTGTCGTCGTAAGCAGTGGAGCCGGGTGCGGTCGGGACGACGCGCGCGCTGGTGGCTAGATCCACGTCTTCGCTCTCGCTGCCGGCAGCGTCGATATCTCCGAACAAATCGGCGGCCGGAGAGGCCTTGGCGCTGGCGGCACGCGCTGCGAGCGCGCCGCCGATGGCGCCGGGCGCAGACAAGTTCGGAACACCGCCGACCCTGGCAGGAGCCGCAGCTGCAGCGGGCGCGACTGCCGGCGCCAGCGGCGTCTGACCTGCGACTGGCGCTGGCGGATCTGTCGGGCCGGACAGCAACGGCGCGAGCTCGACGCAATCCATGATCGGGAGCCAGTCGCCCATGCCGTCTTTCCAGACGAAGGCGTCGCCGGTGATCAAACCAGAGCGGAAGCCTTCGATGACCTCGGCCGTTGTCATGGTCCGCGAATCCGTATCGCTCAGGTTGACGTTCCACACGTCGGCGTCAGGCGCGAGCGCGGTTTCCGGTGCGAACGGATCGAGAGCGGGTGGTGCTTCGGAGAGGCCGCTGCTCGCTGCTTCCGGGGGCGGATTTTGCCCGTCCACCACGATCGGGGTCTGGCACGCCTTGCAGCGTATCTTGACCTTCCTGCCCTTAACCTTGTCGTCGGCGATCGTGTACTGCGCGCTGCACGCCTGGCAGGTGACTTTCATCGCGGGCGGGACTGTATCAACTCTGTTCGGGATTTGCCCCCCATTGTGGGCATTTTCCCCGGGGTCGTGGGCCCGGCTGGCGCGGGCGGCTTAGGCGGCGGGGAGGGCGAAAACGGGCACGAAGATGGGGGGTCCCGGACATTGCGCAGGAGCGAAACCGCGGCGGCGCCTCTTGGCGCGGCCAGTCTTCGAACGGAGCTTGAAAGCGATGCTGGGACTGAAACTGACGGGTGGATTGGGCCGCCGGGCGGGGCGCTGGCTCCTGCCGCTGACCTCCCTCGTCCTGGCTGCGTGCAGCTCGACGACCGACAACGGAAGGGCGGGTTCCGGCGGCTCGGCTTCGGGCGGGGCAACGTCCGGAGGAGGCACCACTTCGGTAACACCCCCGGCCACGGCCTCTCAGGTCGGCGTGATCACGCTCCGGCGGCTGAACCGCGTGGAGTACGGCAACACCTTGCGCGATTTGACCGGTACCACCAAGGACCACGGGCAAAACTTCCCGCCCGAGAACCTGTCGTTCGGTTTCGACAACATCGGCGAAGCTCTGACGATTCAGCCACTCCACGTCGAGCTCTACGAGCAGAGCGCCGAAGCCGTGCTGAACGAGCTGTTCGCGCGCCCCGCGGCCGATCCGCTACGCCAGCGCGTGCTGAGCTGCGACGCTACGGCCGGCGGCCGCGCCTGCCTCATCCAGATGCTGACGGCGTTTGCGCAGTACGCCTACCGCCGCCCCGTGCTCGAGGCCGAGGTGACCGGTCTGGCGGACATTGCGCAGGACTTCGTCGCGACCGGCGGCACGATGGATGAGGGACTCAAGTGGGCGTTCAAGGGCGTGCTGCTGTCGCCGCACTTCATCTATCGCGTCGAGCTCGACGCCCAGCCGACGTCGAAGGTTCCACATCGCCTATCGGGCTTCGAGCTCGCGACCCGGCTCAGTTACTACTTGTGGAGCACCATGCCGGATCAGCCGCTGCTGCTCGACGCGCAGCTGGGCAAGCTCGACGCCGACGCCGGGCTCTCCGCTCAGGTCGAGCGCATGCTGGCCGACCCGCGCTCGAGCGCGTTGGTGTCGAACTTCGTCGGGCAGTGGCTGAACCTGCGTCGCACCGAGCAGGTGACGCCCGACTACACCGTCTTTCCGACCTTCGACGACGAGCTCAAGGCGTCGCTCAAGACCGAGAGCGAGCAGTTCTTTGCGGAGCTTCTGCAGAACAGCCGGCCCATCTCCGAGCTTTTGACTGGCACCTTCACCTACGTCAACGCGCGGCTGGCCAAGCACTACGGTATGGCCGCGCCGTCGGGTTCGGGCTTTCAACGCGTCGACCTGACTGGCACGCCGCGGCTTGGCTTCCTCACGCAGGCCAGCTTCCTCACCGCGACCAGCAACCCTACGCGCACGTCGCCGGTCAAGCGCGGCAAATGGGTGCTCGATCAGCTGCTGTGCTCGCCGCCACCGCCTCCGCCACCGGGCGTCGATGCGGCGGGCGTCGACAACGGCGCGGCCTCGGTTCGACAACGCTTGGAGCAGCACCGCGCCATGGAGCCGTGCCGCGGCTGCCACGCCGTCATGGATCCGATCGGCTTGTCGTTCGAGAACTACGACGGCATTGGCACCTACCGCACCCAGGATCAATACGGGCCCATCGACGCCACCGGCAAGCTGCCGACTCCCGCGGGTGATGTGTCGTTCCTGGGCGCAAGCGAGCTGGTGCCCATCTTGGCAACCGACGAGCGGCTCGCCAACTGCGTCGCCGAGAAAGTGCTGACCTACGCCGTGGGTCGGGGCTTCACCGGCAACGCCGACCCGCCCACCGTACAGGCGATCGCGGCCGCGACGGCAGCGTCGGGCAAAGGTTTTCGAGGGATGTTTGCCAGCGTGGCGCTGGCCGAAGCGTTTCGCAGCCGCCGGGCGGTGGGAGAATGAGCATGCACAAGAGTCTGTCGCGACGACTTCTCCTCGGCGGCGCTGCGGCCACGGTGGCGTTGCCGTTCTTCGAGTCGCTCACGCCGCGTGAGGCGCGCGGCCAAGCCGCCAGCGCGCCCAAGCGCTTTTTGGCCTATTTCGCGCCGAACGGCTTCGATATGGCCGACTTCCGCGCTACCGCAGGGCCCGGTCCCTTGGCGCTCGGCCCGATGATGACGTCGCTCGAGCCACTGAAGAGCGACCTCTTGCTGCTGACCGGCCTGCAAAACACCAAGCAGGATCGGCCCATGGGCGATCACGCGGGCGGCATCGGCTCGTTCTTGTCGAACCGCACGGTCGTCTACGACCAAGAAAAGATGGGTGGCGCATCCATCGATCAAGTCGTCGCCGATCAAGTCGGCACCAAGACCAAGCTCAAGTCGCTCGAGCTGTCCGGCGAAGAAGGCTTCTCCGACGGCTTCTGCGACAGCGGCTACCGCTGCGCGGTCGGTAATCACATCTCGTTCGACGCCAGCGGCACGCCGCTGCCCAAGCTCTTCGACACCGCCGCCATCTTCGACCGGCTGTTCCAAGGCTTCGACGCGGGTGCCAGCGCTGCTGACGCCGCGCGCCGCGCCAAATATCGAAAGAGCGTGCTCGACAACGTGCTGGGGCAAGCCACCACGCTGTCGGGCAAGCTCAGCGCCACCGACAAAAAGAAGCTCGACGAGTACCTCGACGCCGTGCGCAACGTCGAGATGCGCATCGACGCGGGCAGCGAGACGGCCTCGTGCAAGCCGCCCACCCGCACCGAGGGCAAGCTGGACGACGCCATGCGCCACGGCGTCTTGACGGATCTGATCGCCCTGGCCTTTCAGTGCAACGTGACCAGCGTGGTCAGCCTGATGTGGGGCAACATGACCAGCAACCGCAACTACGCCTTCATCGGCGCTTCCGGCGGTCACCACGACATTTCGCACCATGCCGACAACCCGGACAACATCGCCAAGCTGAAGAAGATCGGCCGCTGGGAGCTCGACCAGCTGGCGCTTTTGCTCACCAAATTGAAGAGCTTGCCCGACTCCGACGGGCGTACCGTGCTCGATAACACGCTCGTCTTCTACTCGAGCGACATCTCCGACGGTGACGCGCACAACCACGACGACATGCCGGTCTTGCTAGCGGGTGGCGGCGCGGGTTTCACGCTCGGTCGCCACGTGGTGTTCCCGGAGAAGCCGCAGTTTGGTCAGCTGTTTTTGAGCATTGCCAAAGCCTACGGCTCGCCCATCACGACGTTCGGCGAGCACGGCATGGCGCCGCTGGCGGGGCTTACCGCGTAGCTACCGGCGCGCTTTCGTCCAGCTCCCACTCGAAGGTGAGCGGGTTCTCTTTGAAGCAGCGGCCGCCAACGCAGGGCGGCTGCGGCTTGGCCGGGTGACACTGCGACGCGCTCTGACCCGCGCCCGGGTTGTCGCACAGCACGCGCGTGTACATGAAATCGCAGCCCACGTAGTACTCGCGCGTCTGGCTACTTTCGCGCTGCAGCGCCGTCTCCAAATCGCTCGTCGGGCACCGCAGGTTGCGTGAACCCACGCGCAAAACCGCGCTGGATTCGGAGCCCCAACTGCTGCAGCCCGCCAGCCACGCCACGACGCCCACGATCACGACTGGTGCTCTCGCCATGCGGCTGAAACCCACCACGCGCCTCGACCTTGGGCCGACAGCACTGCCCACCCCCAAAAAATCTTCCCGCCTTCCTCTGCGTCCCGAGGTTAGGTGCCACCCAGCTTCGAGACGCTCACGTAGTCGACCTGCATTTCCTGAGGAAAAATGGTCGAACTATCCGGATCTCCATCATAAATTCCACCGATGGCCAGGTTGATGATGAT
>DATAKF010000371.1:0-25733 GCA_036261775.1 Polyangiaceae bacterium
AGCCGTCGGTGCGGAGCAACCGCGCCAGCGATAGGTCGTATTGGCCGCCGAAGATCACGAGCTTGCCAGTGCCGTCGCTCTTGGGACCAAAGTAGTTGTCCATCAAGCCGCGGCCACCGCGCGTATTGAGCACCTCGACGATGCGCCCGACACTGCTGGAGTTTTCGGCGTCTACCAGCGACGCGCCGGCGTAAAAATGACCGTATTTCTTGAGCGTCAAGCGCAAGTCGCCGCCCAAGATGTTGATGCTGCCGTCAGGGCGGTTCGGCCCCGTGGCGCGGTCGTCCTTGGCGAAGGCGTTCATGTAGTGCAGGCCCACGGTGGCCGCGCCCATGATGCCGACACCGGCGTGCACGTGGTTCACGTAGCTGGTGCCCACGTTCGGATCGGCAAAACCGTTCCAGCCGTCGCTGACCATGCCAGTCGGGGCTTTGTCGGATTGACCCTGAAAGCCTTGCTCGACGAACAGCGTGATATCGCCCAGCTTGAAGCGCCCGATGATGTTTTCGCCGGCGCCGTTGGTGCGCGCGATGAGCGGCGTGCCGTAGCGACCTTCGTCGTACTCGCCCATCACGCCGTAGCGGTTCGAGAACTGACCGAGGTTGACCTCGAAATGCATGTCCTTGCCGATGTCCGGCAAGTTGAAGTTCAAGAACACGTCGTTGACGCCCATCTGCGCCGACGGATCGAAAAACCCGGTCGAAACGTTGGCGGTGCGCGCCAAGATGATCACGTTACCGGTGACGACGCTGTTGCCGTAGCTGAAGTTCATCTGCGCGTACGGCGTGGGCACCACACCGGTATGCGAGAACGTCTCCAGGTCGTCCGGCACGACGGGCGGCGCGTGCAAGACGAGCTTGCTCTGGTCGCCCGTCGGGTTTTCACGCTGATTCAAGCCCACGCGCAGCGGCGCGGTGAAGAAGCCGTGAAAGTCGAAGCGCCAGTCTTGCGGCCCGCTCGAAGGCTGGCCAAACGCTGGCTGCGTTCCACCCGGCAACGGATCGGCTTGCGGCACGCCCGGCGCGAGGCCCAAGCGCTCGTTCGCCGGCGCTTGCTCTTGGGCTGCAGCTGGCAGCGCCACGGCGGCGCCGAGCAGCATCAGAGAGAGTTTCAGACCGCGTTTCATGAGAAGCCTCATTTTCTTTGCCGAACGATCCGTCACGTTGAAATCCTGTTTGGTTGCCATGCTCACCACCACATCCCGAAGGCGAGAGCGATCATCTGGTCGTCGAGCTGCGCGCGGGGTCGCGCGTCCCAGCTGTCGCTGTGGGTGTGCTTGCCGTAAAACCACTTGGAGTATTTGAGAGTGACCGTCTCGTGGCTGGTCCAGTTGCTGCGGAACTGAATCCGCGGCGCCAGCGCGTAGAAGGTCTCTTCCGGATCTTTGGAGTTGGGCGCGATGCGATCCATGCGCAGCCCCAGGCCCAGCCAAGGCGCGAACGTGTACAGCACGTCGAGGCCCGCCTTGTTCTTGAAGCGCCCATCGAAGCCCGGGTCGTCGCTCTTGGTGCTGGCGACCTGCACCGCTGCTTCCATGACCAAGTCGGGCGCGTCACCCCAAAACGGCTTCGGAGCGCGCAAGATCGAGCCGAGGCTGACCTTGTAGTTGATGCCCGCCAGAATCAGCCGACCTGTGCCGCCCGTGGTGCCGCCGAACCAGTCGTTGGTCAGCGACACGCCGTCGCCGCCGTAGGTGCTGAGACCGCGCAAACGGTAGGCGTTCTTGGCGTCGATCACCGCGCCGCCGAAGGCCAAGTAACCGTACGTCTGGCTGATGGCCTTGGCTTCGATGCCGCCCACGTGAATGCGGCCGTCTTTCGGGTAGCGCTCGTCCCACTGCCGCGTGTCGGGGTTGTCGAACGCCTCGGGCGTGATCTGGTCCGACTGGCTCCAGTTGGTCATGAAGTGCGCCGTGAGCTGCAAGGTGGTCTCACCCTTTTTGCGCAGGCCCACATGCGCGTGGTGCGTGAACGCGGGCGGCACGTTCGAGTCCGAAAAGCTGGTGCTGCCCGTGTTGAGCGCGCCTTGCGGCACCTTGCCGGTTTTGTTACCGCCGCTGAAGCCGTCCTCCAAAACCAACGTCAAGTTGTCGGTCAGGTCGTACTCCGCCGAGAGCGTCTCACCCGCGCCCGAAACCTTGCCCAGCAGCGGCGGCGTGTACAAGCCACCGCCGTACTGGCCCAGATAGCCGAAGGGCTGACTGAAGAAGCCGACGTTCCAAGCTGCGCGCAAGCTGCCGAGCGGCGGCACGCGAATCGACAGAAAGGTATCGTTGATGAAGTACTGGGAGCCGATGATCTTGTAGCCGGCAGCGCGCGACGGATTGTGCGTATCGAACGACAAGTTCGCGGTCACGTAGCGATTGCCGTACTGAAACAAGAGACCGACCCAGTTACCGGGCGTCGACGCGGTGTCGTTGAAAGAGCCGTAAACTTCGACGTTCTGCGGCGTCGAGTGCAGCACCGTCTTCGACTGACCCGTAACCGGATCTTCGCGCGTGTTGATGCTGGCGCGCACCGACGCGCTCATGAAGCCGGTAAAGTTGAATGACCAGTCATCGGGCGGCGTCGACGAGCCGAACGACGGCGTCATGCCGCCCGGCAACGCGCCCAGCCGCGGAATGAACGGCGTCATGCCCACGCCCACGTAACCGCGGTAGCCCGGCACGTAGCCCGCGTGCGGCAGCCGATCACCTTGCACGCTCGGAGCGGCAGGCGTGCTGGCGGCAACGCTCACCTGCGCGTCGGCTTTGGCCGGTTCCGGAGCGGGCTCGGCAGCCTTGGGCTCGCTCGCGGCGGGCTCGGACTCGATGGCAGGCGCGTTGCGCGGAGGCGCCGCTGCAGGCGCCGCTGCGTCAGCGGGCGGGGGCGCCTCGGCCGGCGGAGCATCCGCCTCCTGCGCCAGCACGAGGCGCGGCAGCGCCGCGACGCACGTGGTGGCCAGGAGCGCCGAGAACTGGAAGCGGCGTTTCATCATGCTTTCTCCGTGCGAGCACTCACGTGCGCGCGCACACCACACGAGTCCAAAGCTGCGAGAGCAACGCGGCAGCGGGGCGCGGCGACTTCAATCGGAGCTCGCAGGCTATGCAACACCCAATTGTTTATCTCGTCCGGAGCCTTTGCGTCCTATCCGCTCTGCTCGGATGGATAGCCAAAACTTCTCACTAATATGGACCGCCTCCTCCCGGCCCCGGAACTTTCCACCCCCTCCTCCCGGTCCCTAACCGCCCAACCCCAGCCAACTTTTCGCCCGCTCCAACGTCGGCCATGAGGCCGCTTCAGCCGCGCCGCCTGACCTGTTCTCCCTCTCCACCCCTCGCCCTCTGGCGACCCGATCAGACACGGACATCGTCCCCTTTGCCAACCTCAAAAGTCAGTTCGGATCCGAACCACTGCAGCTCACGCACCTTCGCCAAACCCCAAGTCAGTTCGGCTCCGAACCACGACAGCTCATGCACCTACGCCGAACCTAAAAGTCAGTTCGGCTCCGAACAGGCGATGACTTCGCATGCGAACCGATTTTCGCCTGGAGGGAGGGAGGGAGCATGCGTGCGCGAGCAGCGGCGCCAGTTCGGAGCCGAACTCGCGGCGGCAACTACTGCTTGCGGTAGAAGCCGACGTTGGCGACCCAGAAGTCGACCCAACCGCCGCTGTAGGTCACGACCAGCTGCTTCACGCTCTTCAGGTCCATCTCGTCGGCCACCTTGGCTTCGTCGGCCTGGCGCAGCTCGGTGAACGGTACCTTGATCAGCTGCCAATCGGTGGTGACGGTAAAGCTGCGCGAAAACGGGTTGTTGCAGCGTTCACGCTTGGCGGGCGGGGTCGGATCTTTACCCGGGTCGTAGCAGAAGCGATCGCTGCGACCGTCGGCCTGAACGGCCGCTGAGCAAGACTTGCCGTTGAACAGCGGATCCGGACCTTCGCTGGAGGTGTTGAAGGCGTCGCAACGCGTGCTGCCGCAGACCGGGTAGTTGAACTCGAAATACGGATCGGCCCGCATTTCGGCCGTGATCGGGCCGTAGTCCGGATCGAAGCAGCGATCTTTGCCGGTGCCGTCGGCCGTGCAGGGCGTGCCACCGGCGCAGCCGCAAATGCGCCAGCGCTTGCAGTAGTGGCCCTCTTGAACGCCCGTCACCGGAGCGTTTACGTTCATGGCGCCGCTGTTCAGATCTTCGGCGGAGTTGCGCTCGGTGATGCCCACGCGCATCGTCGATTGCCCGTCGGGACCGCGCCGCACCCAGATGGCGATGCCTTCCCAGCTGCTCACGTCATAAGCGCCGCCCGTCGCGTCCGGGAACTCGGCGCTGGGCGTCGCTGCGAGCAGCGGATTGCGTTGATCGGTATTGGTGATGGTGCGGAAGCTTTGGCCGAAGCCGCCGCCGTACTCGGTGAAGGGGCCACCCTTGAAGCGAACGGCCCACGCCGGCCCTTGCCCGGCCGGAACGGGGTCGGAAAAAGGCTCCCAGCCGCCCAGCGCGGGCGCAAGCTTGGAGACCGTACGGATGGGCACGACGAATGGCGACGTGTTGTCGTCGTACGTGTAGGTCGCCCAGGCTTTACCGTCTCCGCCTGCTGCAGCGGGAGTCAGGTTCCAGAGCCAGGCAAACTGGTAGCCCTTTTCCGCGCTGGCAACGTCGACGGGCTTGGAGCCGGGATCGGGCTTGCAGTCGCCGATGCAGGCCGCCTTCATGGCCGCTTCGTCGTTGTAGTCGATGGGCGCGTTCGACGGATCCATCGCCGCCGCTTCTGCGCGCTCAGCGCCGTTCTTGTTGGAGCTGCACGCCAAGAACGGCAGCCCGACGAGCACGAGAGGCCAAAGCCAGGCGGTGGTTCTCATCAATTTCAGTTCTTCTTGAACGTGATGGGTTTGCCGTTTTCGAAGACGAACTCGACGTCGTCGACCCACAAATCAAAGGTACTCTCGCCAATCGTGGGCTGAAATTCCAGCGAAGTCGCGTCGGTCCAACCCGGCTCGACGCGCTTGGCCCAATCGGGCTGTTTCAGCTTGCTGAGCGGCACCGAGTACTGCTTCCACTCTTTGCCGGGCGAGAACGTGTACGAGAACGTGCCGTAGTCGGTCACGGCCTTGCGCGTGATGGCCATCTTGTACGGTTTGCCGTCACCCTTGGCCTTGAAGCGAATGCCCTTCACGTGCGTGAGATCGACCGGTGCCGCGTTCGGCTCCAGGTTGATGGCCAAGCTGGCCCACGGCCAGGGCGGGCCGTTCTTGCCCATCTTGCCGGTCAGGTGAATGGCCATCTTTTGGTCGCCGCCGCTGTCTTCGGGGCGGGCGGTGGCGATGGTGCCAATGTTGTTCATGTCCATGGCGGAGCCCCACACGGCGCCGTTGGCCGGGCTCGTGCCCTCGAACTTGTCGAGCACGTAGGCGGTGCCTTCGAGCGGCGTCTGCGGCTCGTCGATCACCTTGGCGTTTTCGCCAAAAGGCGGGGATTTTCCAGGCTCCAGCACCAGCTCGACGTTGTCGATGCGAATGTCGAAGTCCTGCTCGGCGTCCAGCGGCGCGAACTCGAGCGACTTCACGTCGGTCCAAGCGCGGTCCACCTTTTTGCCCCAATCGGCTTGGCGTAGCGCCGAGAGCGGTATCTCCATCTGCGTCCACTCGGTGGGCGCTTGAAAGCTCTTGGCGAAGTTGGCGTAGTCCGTGACGGCTTCGCGAGACAGAGCGAGGCGGTACTTCTTGCCGTCGCCCTTCACCCAGAAGCGCACTGCCTTCACGCCCGACAGGTCGCCCTTGCTGCCCATCGCGACGCCCGTCGACAAACTGGCCCACGGCCATGGCGCGACGTTGCGGCCAAGCTTGCCGGTAAAGTGTACGCCTTTACCGACCTTGCCTCCGTCTTCGACCACGAACGTCGCGGCAGAGCCGAGGTTGTTCGAGTCGGCCGACGCCGACCACGGCTGGCCGGCTTTACTGCTGCTGCTCTCGAAGTCGTCGAGCAGCAGCGCCTCGCCGCCCGAGACGCCATCGGAGCTCGAGGAGTCGCCGCCCTCGCCGGCCGGCCTTGCTGCCGTGATGCAGCCCTGTGCAAAAAACATCAGGAGAATCGGACAGAAGCGCAGGTTCTTCATGGGGGCTCCGGGCAAGGCAGCGCGGGGGCTCGGTGAAGAAGCACCCGCGGGATGATCCGAATCTACGGGACCGGGAGGGCTTGGGGGCGTCCGTTTCGTATCATTGAAATGTACGTCTTTTGCGCGACCCCGCGAAGCCTCCAGCCAGAAATCTGGCGGCGACGAGCTGACGACCCGACGTGCGACGACTCACGAGCGCTGTGTGTCGCCACGTGACGGGCCATGCGCGTCGACCGAGCAGGCGCTCTTGGTAAGCCTTCAAACTGTACTGGCAAGAAGGGTTTCCGTATGTATTATCCCCTCGATGCGTCGCGATTGCGGTGCTTGCAGGCACCGATCGGCCGACGTGTAGCTGAAGAAAAGAACATGGCAGGCGTAATTCTGAAGGACGTCGTCAAGGTCTACGAGAACGGCGTTCGGGTCGTCGACCGATTCAATATGGACATCAAAGATCGCGAATTCGTGGTCTTGGTGGGCCCCTCCGGCTGCGGCAAGTCCACCACCCTGCGCATGATCGCCGGTCTCGAAGAGATCACCAGCGGCACCATTCAGATTGGCGATCAGGTCGTCAACGACGTGCCGCCCAAAGATCGCGACATCGCGATGGTATTCCAGAGCTACGCGCTCTACCCGCACATGACCTGCTACGACAACATGGCTTTCGCGCTCAAATTGCGCAACACGCCCAAAGCCACCATCGACGAGAAGGTCAAAAAGGCCGCTAAAATCCTGATGATCGAGCACCTGCTCGAGCGCAAGCCCAAGGCCTTGTCGGGCGGACAACGCCAGCGTGTCGCGCTCGGCCGCGCCATCGTGCGCGATCCCAAGTGCTTCTTGTTCGACGAGCCCCTCAGTAACCTCGACGCCAAGCTGCGCGTCGAGATGCGCGCGGAAATCAAGCAACTGCACATGAGCTTGAACGCGACCACCGTCTACGTCACGCACGACCAAGAAGAAGCCATGACGCTCGGCGATCGCGTCGTCGTCATGCACCAAGGGGTCGTGCAGCAGTGCGCGGGCGCGCTCGAGATCTACCACCACCCCGCCAACCGTTACGTCGCTGGCTTTCTTGGTAGCCCGCCCATGAACTTCTTCAACGGCAAGATCGTCGAAGACGCCGGCGCGCTCTACTTCGACGAAGGCACCGGCAAGCTTCCCGTTGCGCCCTGGGCCCAAGAGCAACTCAAGCCGCACGTGGGCAAAGACGTCGTGATGGGCGTCCGCCCCGAGCTGATCGCCGACGCCAGCCACGCGCGTTTCAAGACCGAAGGCAACGCCCTCGCCATGCGCGTCACCCTCGTCCAACCCCTCGGCGACAAGATGGACGTCTACGTCGCCACCGACAAACACCCCAAGACCGTCGCCCACCTGGACGCGTTCGCCGGAGCCAAAGCCGGAGACACCTTGAACATGTTCTTCGACATGTCGCGCGTGCACTTCTTCGAGCCCGGCGAAATCGGTCCCAAGCTGGCGCATAACAAGACGCTCGCCCCCACAGGCGCGCCGCTGTAAGGCCTTGATCGGGGATCGCAGGAAGGCGGGAAGGCGGGAAGGGCCGGTTCAGGGCGACTTGACATGTCGCCCTTGCTTGTCCGACCGGGACCGGGCTGGCTAGTCGGTCCGCGCGGGGAACGAATTTTCGTTTGGTCTTCCAAACGAAAATTGCGTCTCGACCTTCCCGCCTTCCCGCCTTCCTGCGATCGGCCTAGGCCGTGGCGCCGCGTTTGCGGAATTCGCCCGGTGACATGGTGCATTCGCGGGTGAAGGCGGCGTAGAAGCGGGCGAGCGAACCAAAGCCGGATTCGAGGGCGATGGCCAGCACCGTTTTGTCGGTGGTGAGCAGCATGAGCTGCGCGTGGGAGAGGCGCAGGCGGATGAGGTACTGCCAGATGGACATGCCGCACTCGCGACGGAACAGCGTCATCGCGTAGTTGGGGTGCAGGCTGATGGCGCGCCCGATATCGGCGGTCGAAATGTCGTCTTTGTAGTTTTCCGACAGGAAGCCGGTGATGGCTTCGACCTGCTTGCGCGCCTTATGCTCGGGCGAGCGCGGCGCGGCCTTTTGCTGGCGCTTGGCGGCCAGGCGGCGCAGACGCGCCTCGACCTCGAGCTCGCAGCTGTGAAGGAGCACGGGGTCGGCGCTGCTGGCGTCGGTGATCCAGCGGCGGGTGAGATCCGCGTCCCAGGCAGGGCTTTGCGGATCGATCACGACCTCTCCCCCGAGCACCTTGCGCACGAAGGCGCTACCCAGGTTCCAGCGCAGCAGCGTGACGAGCGGCACGCGCACGTACATGAACTCGCTCTTCGGCTCGACCTCGACGATTTGATGCGGCAGCGCGCCCCAAAACACCGACAGCGTGCCGGGCCCCACGTCGATGAAGCGGCCACCCATGAAGTAGCGGAGGCCGCCGCCGTAAACGAAGTTGAGCTCGACGTCGCCGTGCGCAGGCGCCTCTTGCATGGGCGCCGTGATGCCGAGGCCCGCGGCCAATCCTTGTGGCTCGACGGGGAGCGAAACAGCGGCGGCAGCCCTCTGAGACATCGGTTGCGGCCAGCTTAACATCCGAGAACAGGTTTTGTGAAACCGGTTCTACATTGTAAGACGTGTTTCAAAACCGAAGCGGTCTGGAACCACGAATGTCGCTTAAAAAGCGCCTAGTACGGGTAGCCCGCGACGTTCATCGGGATCTTGAACAGACCCTTTGAATCTTTGCCGCCTTGTCCCGAAACATAGAGCGTCTTGTGATCGGTTCCGCCGAAAGCCACGTTGGTGATTTCGCCTAGGCCCGGCACCGTGAACGTGCCCAGCACCTGCCCCGCGGGTGAATACACCGTCACGTTTTGACCCGTCGCGACGTATAGGTTGTCGCCGCAGTCGATGACCATGCCATCGCCCTTGCCGCCGCCGTTCGGCGGGAAGTTCACGCCCGCGCCCAGCGAGCCATCGGCCATGACCGGGTACTTTTTGAGTTGGTTGCCGGCGATGTAGAGGAAGTCCAAATTCTTGGACAACGTGATGCCGTTGGGCTGGTCGAGGTTGACGTTGGGCTCGATGGCTTCGGGTTGGCCGCCGGGCGGCACACGGTAGGCGCGCGTGGCGGTTTGCGGAGCCGGGTTCGGCGCCTGCCAGCTCGGGTCGGTGAAGTAGATGGTCCCGTTCGGGTGGATCGTCAGGTCATTGGGCGAGTCGAAACGCTTGCCCATGAACATGCTCGCCACCGGCGTCGCCGCGCCGCCGCTCAGGCTGAGCTTCGAAATCGAGCCGTCTTTGTGGATGGCTCCGAACAGCTCCCCTGCCGCATTGACGGCCAGGCCGTTGCTGCCCGAATCGGGCAGCAAGATGCTCACCTTGTCGTCGGCGGTGATCTTGAGCACGCGACCGGGCGGTGGCTCCCCCTGCTTGCCGAGCGTGGCGCTGATTTCAGACACGTAGAGCGCGTCGCCAACCCAGACGTCGCCCTCGATGTTGCTGAAGTCGTTGTTCATGTTGTTGAACGCGTCCGCAGGCGGCACGCCCATCACGCGCGTGGGCGTTAGGCCTGTGAGCTTCGGTGCTTCGGAGGCGCCTGCAGGGCACGCGAAGCCCTTGGCGCTGGTGCCACCGCCGCCACCTGAGCCACCGCCGCTGCCACCGCCGCCCGTACCGGAGCCCGCCGTGCCGGTGCCGCCGCCGCCGGTGCTGGAGCCGCTTTGACTCTGGCTCCCCCCGCCGCTCATGCCCGCGGTGGTGCCAGTGGTGCCGCCGCTGGCGCTGCCGCCCGAGCTCGAGCCGGCGGTGTTGGCAGGCTTGTCGCCGGTACCCCCCGACGCGCCACAGCCAACGAGCGAGACCAGACCGACCAGACCACCGACACTCAACCAAGCAGCTTTCATGCGTTTCTCCAAGCGGGGACTTCTACGAGGTGTACCGACCAGCTTAGCGCACGAGAAACGTTTGCGGGGGCCGAGCGCAAGCTGGGACCGGTTCCAGACAGTGTGGCACATCCGGCGCGCCTCACCCACCTGGCTTTCACGCATTTGACCTGAATTTGCTGCATTCTCGGAGAAAACTTCTACTCGCGAGGAAAGACGGTTCGGTGCTTGGCGCGTGCCCAAGGAACGAATAGTTTTCAAGGTTAGCCATGTCTCAACCCAACAAGCTCGCGATCCTGGTCGGTGGTGGTCCCGCGCCGGGCATCAACAGCGTGATCGGCGCCGCGACCATCCGCGCCTGCCTCTCCGGCATTCCGGTGCTGGGCATCCGCGACGGCTTTCAATGGCTCATGCGCGGCGAGGTGCAGCACGCCCGCCCGCTCGACATCGAATCGGTTTCTCGCATCCACTTTCGCGGTGGATCATGCCTGGGTACGGCGCGGGCCAACCCGACCAAAGATCCCCAAACGCTCGACGCCACCGTGAAGAGCCTGCAGCAGCTGGGAGTCACCAAGCTCATCACCATCGGCGGTGACGACACGGCGTTTTCGGCCATGCGGCTGTCGGTGCACTCTCAGGGCTCGCTCAAAGTCGTGCACGTGCCCAAGACGATCGACAACGATCTCGACCTGCCGGCGTGGATCCCGACCTTCGGCTACCAAACGGCGCGCCACGTCGGTACCGGCATCGTGCGCGACCTCTTGACCGACGCGCAGACCACCTCGCGCTGGTATTTCGTCGTCGCCATGGGCCGCAAAGCCGGCCATTTGGCGCTCGGCATCGGCAAAGCCGCCGGCGCGACGCTCACGGTGATTCCCGAAGAATTTCCGGGCAAGCAGATCCCGATGCGTCAAATCGTGGACGTGCTCGCCGGCGCCATCATCAAGCGCTTGGCCTACGGCCGCTCCGACGGTGTGGCGGTGCTGGCCGAAGGCTTGGTCGAGTCGATTCCCGAGAGCGATCTCGCGGAGCTGGAGGGCGCCGAGCGCGACGAGCACGGCCACATCCGCATCGCCGAGATCGACTTCGGCCGTATCATCAAGCAAGCCGTTTCCGCGCGCCTCAAGGAGCTAGGCCTCAAGGTGACGATCGTCTCGAAGGACATTGGCTACGAGCTGCGCTGTACCGATCCCATCCCGTTCGACATGGAGTACACGCGCGACCTCGGTTACTGCGCCGCCAAGTACCTGCTCGACGGCGGCTCCGGCGCGATGGTCACCGTGCAAGAGGGCAAATTCAAGCCCATCCGCTTCGAAGACATGCTCGACCCCGACACCGGCCGCACCCGCGTCCGCATGGTCGACACCGAGACCGAGTACTACAAGATCGCGCGCCGCTACATGCTGCGCCTCCGCCGTGACGACTTCTCCGACCCCGCCGAAGTCGCGCGCTACGCCGCCGTCACGCGGCTAAAGCCAGAAGAATTCCGGCAACAGTTCGAATACCTGGTCAGCGCCGAAGCGCCCCCCCTCGAGTTCGGGCACTAACGGCACGCTGCGGCTCCGCGTTTCAGGCCTTGCGCGCGCGCTTCTTCGCCGAAGCGCGCTTCGGCGGAGCGCCAAGCACGCCGCTATCGAGGACGAGCTGCGCCGAGACTTGAGCGATACGACCGAGCAAGGTCTTGGCGATCCTCTTGCCGGTGGCTTTCGCCTTCTTCACGACCTTCTTGCCGGTGGCTTTCGCCTTCTTGGCAACCTTCGACTTCGACTTCGCTTTTTTCTTTGCAGCCATCCTCACACCACTACTCAATATCGAGCGAGCAATCACTGCAGCGATTGCGTTCGAGGCAATTCGCTACGCCGACTCGAGTGAACCATGATCAAGGACGACGATCCGATGGCTCGCATGATGCAGACGATTGCAGCTGCACTCGGCCGCCCGTTCCCGCAGGCTGGGACGCCGCCGACCCGAGCGGAGCTGCTCGCCGCCGCGACGATCTGTTCCGGTGCCGCCGAGATGGCGCGCGAGCTGGCAAAGAAGGCCGAGGCCGAGGAGCGATGAACGTGCGCCCGCCGCGCTGAGGCGCCAACGCTCGAGCTTGGGCATTGAGGGCTTACCGAGGGCGCTCGCGCCCAATCTCTGCGGCGACCTGATTGGCGAGAAGCAGCACGACCAGCACGACTACACCCGCCATGCCCCCAAAGTAGGCCCGTGTAGCCGCTGAAGCCGCGAACGCGACGAACATCGCCTCGATGCCCCACCGCCAACGCGTCGGTGGTCTCTCGAATGGGACAATGCGCTGGGTCACACGACGACTTTAGCAGCCCCGCGCAGGGGCGTCCTCCCCAAGCTGCAGCTACTGCGCGACCGCATTGCCGACGAGCTTCCCCGCTTCGACCTAGCAGCGTTGGACCGCCTCGAGGTCTACACGAAGGCACTTCAGCAGGCTCACGCCCACTACCGAATGACCGTCGAGCCCGCGGACCACCTTCAGGATCTCGTCGAGCACGGCACTACCCTCCGCAAACAGCTGTTGGCCGACGCTCACGCCCTGATCCTCCGCGGCCACCTCCAACGCAACGCGCTCCAAAACCTGAAAACCCGCCCCGGCAGCACGTCGCTAGCCTCGGACCTCCTCACGCTGGCCCAGCTCTTCCGTGCCCACTGGCCAGCCCTCGCCCACAAATGCACCCCAGAAAGCGATCTTGCTCTCGCCGAACACCTTGGCGCAAACTTGCTCCACGTCGTCGGCCGCCGCCAATTCACCCACGCCATCGCCGTCGCCGCCCAACTCCGCCTCCGCACCTTCACCCTCTTCATCCGCACCTACGACGACCTCCGCCGCGCCGTCACATACCTCTGCGGGCGGGAGACGGATCCGAACAGGATCGCGCCATCGCTGTACGGCGGGAGGAAGAGACGGAAGCGGAAGCAAGAAGGCGGGTTACCGTCCACAGGTGCCGAGGCGGCACCTGAGACCAGGTACGCTTGAGCTCGCCAGCCTAGTCAGTTGAGTGAATTAGTCATTCAAATGCACAACTGCACACGCCGTGTGCGGTGGAGGGGAAAGGTCAGCGGGCGCCGACGTGACTCATGAGGACTGCGACTCGCTGACGCGGCTTCATCCGCGAGTCAGCTTCCAGAGAATGGCAATGATGCGTTTGAGCAGCGCGAGCGCTGCGTCGCCATCGTCTGCAGCAAGGTACCTCCAAGCGACCGCGACTCTCAGAGCGCTGTACGTTTCGCCGGCACTTCCGGCCGCCGTAAAGAAGCGCGCTCGGCGGTTACCGGGGTCGCTCAATTCCGCTTCACCCACGTTGAGCGCGATCGAGGAGGCTGAGCGAGTGATTTGATCAGCGAGCGATTTGTCCCTCGCCTTGATGCGTGGGACCGAAGGGCGAAGGGTTTCGATCAGCTCGAGACTCAGTTCTGCGACTTGTAGGGCCATGCGTCTGCTCCGTGTTGGAGCCCGCGCCATTGCGGGCTTACCCATCGGCCCCCGGCAGCGCGCGCAGCCGCGCTCCAGGCTGCGAGCGCAGCGAGCACCGCCGCAGGCGGCCCCGGCCTGGATCGCGGCGAGCACGCTGGCACAATCAGGTCAGCCCCAAGAGAGAGTCCGTACTGCTCCGTCCCCTCCTGGTCTTCGATCTCGATCTCGATCTCGATCTCCGGTCCGGTCACGGCCACGAAATCCGGTGCAGCCGGTTCACCTTTCACGCCAACGCTCGGCGCAGCCGGCGTTCACGATCACGACCACCAAGACCCAACGCCGCCACAAAAGCTTCTGCGAGTCGGGCTGCGACTCGGCAGCCCCATCTTTCAATCCCCTCAAACGCCGATTCTAGAGCGGGACACGGGGCTCGAACCCGTGACCTCAAGCTTGGGAAGCAGTCTTGCGGAGCCGATCCAGCAGGATTCTGGCGGGTTGGTGAATGGTGGCGACGGCGGAACGGGCCCGATCCTCGAACGTCCGGAGCCACCATGCACAGTAGCCGTGCTCAGTACGGAGCCGCCGAGCTGGCGGCTTGAGATCGCACGATATGCCGCTGATTCGGCCTTGGGCGCCTACCTGGGCGTGCTGGCGGCCGGGCTCGCGGCAACCCTCGTCGCCGGGGCCGGCGGCCTGTAGAATCAAAAGACCCCGCGGCGTTGGCGTGCCCGGGGCCGTGGCTCGAAGATGGCGAGCGAGAAGAAACATAGTCCGGAAATCGAGCGCGCGCTCGCGCGGCAGAACGCGAGTTTTGCCGTGCAAGACGTGAACGATTTGGCGCACCTGATCCACATGGCGCGCTGCGCGGCCGACCGACTGCAGCCCGTCCCCCAGCAAGCACGAGACGTCCTTGCGGCCGTAGCGCTAGCGCTGGGACGGCAAGACGAAGCCTCCTTGGCGGAACTGGCCGGGCCAGCGCTCAAACAGATCACGGCGGCGCACCTCGCCGCCGTGCAACAGCAAGCGCTCGGCCAGGGATCCTGGCCCGTTGGTTTTGATGCGTCGTCGCCTCAATTTCGCGCGCACGGCGGAAAGACGGCCATTGGCGCGCTCTTGCTCAACTTGGTCCACGTTTACCATCCGGAGGTGGACCACCCGGAGGTCGACCGAAACACGCCGAGCCGAGAGCTGGCAGAGCATTTCGCTGATTTTGTCAGAATGGCCGCAGGATCGGCGCCATTCGAAGAAGTCGACGAAGCCGCAGTACGCGCGAAGATGCTCGAACTTTGCCCTAAGGGCCCGACAAATGACCTTGAAGCCGACGCCGTTCGCGTGGGTGAAGCACTAGGCATGTCGCGGAAAGACGCGCGCAACGCCGTAAGTCAAGCGGCGTCTGACTTCGATCGAAAATAAGACCGCTCTCACGGGGAAGCGGCCGCGCGTGGCGAAGTCGCGTCCGTGCAAGCAATTGCTTCGCAGAAGGGCACCAAAGATGGTCAAAGGATTCGACCGGGTTCGGCTGGCGATGCAGTCGGGGGCAAGCATCCCGACCATCGTTCGCGTCTACAAGGGACTGGGCTCGAACTACAGCCGAGCGCGCGTGAGCGCGGCGGCCGAGCAGCTGGGCTTGCCGATGCCGCCGGAGCGCTCGACGTCGCTCTCGCCGGCATCGTCGCCCGGCTTGGCCAAGACGTCGCAGACGCCGTAGTTGAGGCGCTGGCGCCCGCTCTCGAGCGGCGCGGCGCCCCTCGCCTACTCGACCGCCGGGGGCTGGCCGAAGCCCTGCACGTCGGCGTCGACACCGTCGACCGGTTGCGCCGCGAGGGCTGCCCCGAAATCACTGTTGGGGACGCCCCACGCTTCGACTTTTCGGAGGTGGTGGGCTGGCTTCGCGCTCGCGGGAAAAAAACCACTGGCACCCAGGGTCAGCCCGAACCGGAGGGCTCAGCGTCGTGAACATGCTGACCGCTGCCCAGGCCTACATCGACAAGCTCGGCTTCGCGCTTGTCGTCGCCGACGCCCGTAAGCGTCCGCTTACGCGATTCTTTCCGCAGGGCGTCAAGAGTGCAAGCCGCGACCACGCGTTGATCGAGCAGGCGCTCCGCTACCCTGGCGCAACGCTCGCCGCCCGCGTCGGACCGGCCCATCTCGTGCTTGACGTTGATGTTCGCCACGGCGGCATCCAGCAGCTGGAGCGACTCGAGCAAGGCCTTGGCCACCTCCCCTGCACTTGGCGCGCCGTGACGCCAACCGGCGGGCTGCATATCTGGTTTCGCGGGGTCGACTTCCCAACCCGTGGCCGAATTGGCGGCGGAATTGAAGTTCTTCGCGGCAACAGGCTGATCACGCTCAGCCCGAGCCGCCGTGCCGGCGGTCGGTACCGCTGGCTGCACAACCCGCTTGAGACCACGCTGGCCGAAGCGCCGCTGTGGTTGCAGGACCTGGCGCGCCTTCCGGCGTTCGACACGACACCGCCGAGAGACTGCCCGGTCCCGATTGACGAGCGCGAACGACGAGCGCGCGCCTACGCGCAGCGCGTGCCGGGCGCTATCTCGGGCGCCGGCGGTCACGGGCACACCATCAGGCTGGCGGTCACGCTGGTGCGCGGCTTTGAGCTCGACGCTGACCGGGCGCTAGCGGTGCTCAGGGATTGGAACGGTACCTGCTCACCCAAGTGGAGCGAGCGCGACCTGCGCCACAAAATCAAATCGGCCGCGAAGGACGGGCGCATGCCTTGGGGATTCTTGCTTGGGGATCGGAGAGCGGCGTGAGCGAACCTATTGAGAAATCTGACCGCGGCACGGGTGAGGTCGCGACGCTGCCCGGCACCTTCGCGCTGACCGACCTCGGCAACGCCGAGCGCCTGGTCGCCCGCTACCGTGACCGCATCCGCTACTGCGCCCAGCGGCGAAAGTGGCTGTTGTGGGAGGGCAGTCGCTGGCGCTGGGACGACACCGCAGCAATCGAACGCATGGCAAAAGCGACGGCTCGCAAGATCTACGACGAGGCCGGTGCCTGCAGCAACGACGAGCAGCGTTCCCAAATCGCGAAGCACGCGCGCGCGACGGAATCGGGCAAGCGGCTGCGCGACATGGTGGCGTTGGCACAATCGGAGGCCGGCGTGCCGGTGTTGCTGGCCGACCTCGACGCGGACGCCTGGCAGCTCAACTGCTCAAACGGCACGCTCGACCTCCGCACCGGCGAGCTACTGCCGCACAGCAGGGATGACCTGATCACCCGCAGCACCGCCATCAACTACGTGGCGGGCAAGTCGTCCGAGCTCTGGACTCGGGTGTTGCACGACGCGACCGGCGGCGACGGCGCGCTGGCCGCCTACCTGCAGCGAGTCGTGGGCTATTCCCTGATCGGCGACCCGCTCGAGCGCGCGTTGTTCTTTCTTTTCGGACCGCCCGGGACCGCGAAAAGCACGCTAGTTGTCGCCTTTCACGCCGCCTTGGGCGAATACGTGCACAGCGCCAGCTTCGAAACCTGGCTCGTCCAAAGCTCCACGGGTGGCAACCGCGGCGACCTCGTACGCCTAGCTGGTTCACGCCTCGTGACCTCGGTGGAGGTGCGGCAAGGCGCCCGCTTCGACGAAGCGCTCGTCAAGGCCGTCACCGGCGGCGATGAGATTGTGGCGGCGGCCAAGTACGAGGCCGAGGTCAGCTTCAGGCCGAGCTTCACTTTGATTCTGGCAGCGAACGACGCCCCGAGCGCGCGTGAAGACGACGCCGGGTTGTGGGCACGCATGCGACGCATTCCGCTGACGGCCGTCATTGCCCCTGAGCGTCAGGACCCATCGATCAAGGCCAAGCTGCGCGAGCCCGAACACGCGGAAGCAGTGTTGGCCTGGGCCGTGGCCGGCTGCCTCGCCTACCAGCGAGATGGTCTCGGGTCGTGCCCGGCGGTGGAGCAATCCACCAGCGAATACCGCGCCGAACTGGACCATTTCAGCGAGTTTTTGGGCGACTGCTGCATCTTCGAGCAGGGCGCGTCCCTCACCCGCAAGGAGCTACGCGTGAAGTACGAGGACTGGGCTCAAGAGGTTGGCCGGCGCTCGTTGCTGTCTGCGAAGGACATCGCCGCCAAGCTGCGCGCGCGCGGCTGCGCAGAGAAGCACGTGCGCGGAGCGCCGACGTGGGTCGGAATTCGAATCAGGCTCCCGCTCGACGGAGGCTCAAAGTGACCGGGGTTGAGCAGGGTGCACCTGGGTGCCCGTTTCCCAGAACCTTTCTCATGAGGCCGCGTATGGAAAAACTTCTGGGAATCGAACCCCATGCTGCACCCTCGTACACCCGAGAGTGGTTGGGAGAGAGAGCTGAGCGGCAACCCCAAACGCCGTGCCAACACCTCCCGGAATCGTCGCTGCTTCAAGTCGAGGCTGGCCAGGCAGCAGATCGAGGCGTGACAGCCGGCTGGGCAAGCCCGAGCGCTCATGTTCGCCGCAGCCGTTTTTGGCTGGATTCCGCGCCGCTCGTGCGCTTTCAAGCATGCGAGTTTGAGCATGGCGCTTTCGCACGCGTGATTTCGCGCACTTACACCGGAGGGTTGAATGCAGCACCGCGGGCCGAGATGCTCTCATGGGTTCCTTGGCCAGCTCTGCGTGATTCCGAGCTGCCCAAACTTCGACGGCGGCGAGTCGTCAGCGGCGGAGCCGGTCGCCCAACGAGCAGCAGCGGCGCCAGGCGCGGGCGCTCGGGTTCGCGCTGCACTGACCGAGATGCCCCTGGCCACGAACCCCGAGATCGCTCGGCACTGCGGCTGCTCCACGAGCTTGGTGTCGGCAGTGCGCGCGGCCCTTGGGCTGCAACGGCGCAAGCGCGCAGCCCGTCCCTTCAAGCAACCGTGACGCGTGGCGGGGTCGCCCTTGGGCGTTCACCGCTCAACCCGAGGCGTGAGTGGTCGGGCGCCTCAAGCGCGTCTGGGGGGCTGCTGTGACCGTCGTTCGCAATGGTCACGGCCAGGGCGCTGGCATGCCGCACGTTGAGGTCCCGCTGAAGGACCGTCAGCCCGCGAACCCGGACGAAACGGCTCGGAACGTGGCGGAGCACAAGCGTCGAGGGAAGCCGTTCCAGCGAGGAAACCAGGCGGCCAAGGGAAGGAAGCCTGTTTTGGCTCTTTTGGGCGTGGCTGCGGCCGAGGTGCCGGAGCCAAGCCGGCGTGACCTGAAGCGGGCCGACCGTTATCGCCAGCGCCGGGTGCGTGAGGTTGCAGGTGCGAGCGGGTACGCGTCGGCGGGCACGTGCGCCGTGCTCGGCAGTGCTGCCCTTGTGCTCGCGAGCCAGCGGCAGGTGGCGGCGCTCGCCTTCCAAACCGGTGACCCGGCGCTGCACAAGCTCGCCGCTGACCTCGCCGAGAAGCACAGCCAGCTCGAGCTCAAGGCGGGGTTCATGGCGAGGGACGAAGCGGCCGCCAAGCCAAAGCGCTCTGCTCGTGAGCGTATCGACGCCCGCATTGCAGCCGGTAAGGCACTCGGAGCCAAGCCGTGACGACCATTCTTGATCTCGCGACCGATGCCGAGCGCGGCTCGGGCACCAAGATCTTCACGCCGCGGTGGGAAGCGTGCATGCGCGCCTTCTACGGCCTCGAGATCCGGCCCGAAGACGCGGTTCTGCTCGCCGCCAGCACCCGCCGGGACCCGGCTTCCTGGATTGCCGAGAACCAGAGCGCGAATCGGCACCAGCGCCGGGAGCTTTGGGCCCGGGTCGGTCGGCGTGGGCGCAAGTCCTTCACCATGGCGTTCGTCGCCATCTTCGAGGCCCTGTACGGCGGTCACGAGCGCTACTTGGTCCCGGGCGAGCAGGGGCTGATTGCCATCATTTCCAAGGACGTGGCCGGCTCTAACTTGGTCGCCCGCTTCTGCCAGCTCCACGCCGAAGCGCTCGGGATCGCTACGAACTGGACCAGCATCGGGAGCGTTCGCGTGCTCGAGCTCACGGGCATCCCGTTCGGGATTGCGTGCTTCGCCTGCAACGCCAAGGCGCCGCGCGGCTTCGCCGTGCCCGTCGTGATTTTGGACGAGCCGGCGCACTGGGCGACCGACGAGGGCTTTCTCAACAGCGACGACGACGTGCTCAGCGCCATCAAGCCGGCCATGGCGCAGTTTCCCGACGCCAAGCTGATGGGCATCAGCACGCCGCTGGCGAAGGTCGGCCTTCACCACGAGATGGTGGAAGCCAACCTCGGTGAGAACGCCGATCCGAAGGTTCTAGCGGTCGAGGGCCCCACCTGGGAGTGGAATCCGGACATCAGCGAAGCCCGCACCCACGAGCTGGAGAAAGACACGGATCTGCACCTGCGTGAGTACGGCGCGAAGCCGCGTGACTCGCGCACGGCCGCGTTGCCGGGCCCCGCTATCAGCGCCGCGCAAAGGTACCTGCCTGCGGGCCTCCGGATGATGACGCCGGTGGTGTGCGTGGACTTCTCGAGCGGGCGCGGCGACGGCTGCGTTTGGGCTCGCGTTTGCTGGGCGCATCAGGACGACGTGCCAGAGGTGCTTTCCGAGCGCCGGTATCTCCCCGGCTTCGGGCACTACTGGGAGCCGGTCACGAACGATGCCGGCGAGACGACGCCGAACCCCGAATACAAGCCGACACCGCCCCTGCTGGTCGTGGGCCCGCTGCAGCACCAGCTGGGCAAGTTTTGGCAGTCGCTGCCTTCATCGGATCTCGTGGCGCGCATGGTGCGAGACGCCAAGAGTTGGGGCCTGCCGCCCGGCGGCATCTTCATCGGAGACCAGGCTCAAAACTACGCGCTGGAACCTCTTTTCGCGCAGCACGGCTATCGATTCATTTCGGTGGCGTGGACTCAGCCGAACAAGGTCGCCGCCGTCCTCAGAATCAAACGCTGGCTGCGAGATGGCCAGCTCTGCCTGCCGATGCCTACGGAAGGGCCAGCAGCAGCGCGACTCGACGTCGAAGCCCGCGCCTACGAGGAGCGCGTGCTTCCCTCCGGCGCGCTGACGTACGCGGCTCCCGGCAACGGACACGATGATCACGTTGCGGCCGCGCTGATGACGCCGGCCATCGCGGACAGCTTGAACCTGCTTCCGCACTCGCCCACGGCGCCGCGCTCGCGGCGCGACATGAATTCGATCCGAGAATTTCTCGGCGATGGCTCGTGAACTGAAAACCAGGAGTGACCCATGAACGACGATTTTGACGATGATTTCGACCAGCCAGCCAAGCGCATCCCGGCATTGCCCGACGAGCTGAAGCGGCGCTTGTTCGACTACTCGAACCCAGACATGCCGGCGATTCGCTACGACGCAATCGGGCCGGAGAAATGGCCGGCCTCCGTGGCGTACGGCGCAAAGTCGGGTTTCACGACCTGGCGCAATCCCTCTGCGAACGACGTACGGATCCACCTGAATTTGGGGCCCGACGCTCAACTCCACATTGGATTCGAAATGGGGCTCGTTCCCGCGCAATTTCGAATCCCGCGGGACAGGGCGACCGAGCTCATCAAGCTCGGCCAGGCCCTGCGGCGCGAATACAACAGCCTGATCATCTGCATCCCTGCGGGCCAGACGCTCGCCCTTCCGGCCGTTTACGACAGCGCTATTCGCACGGTGCGGCAAGGCACCGTGGTTGCCGGCTCTGCACCGTTTCTAGTGAAGGTAGTCGACGGCGCCGACGAAACGGACCCGCCGTCCTTGCACCCGGCGCTGGTGTCGGTGGGCGGGTTCGATGATTTGCCTCCCATGCCGAGCGCGGCCGCACGGAGGCGCTCGTGAGTGCCGCAGCCGAGCAGCTTAGGACAGCGGAAGAGCAGCTGTCCGCGGCTCAGGCAGCGCTCGTGGTCGCGCGCGAGCGGTTTCTTCGGAAGCCGACGATGCAGCACGAAGAGCAAGTGGAGGATGCCGAGCGCGGCGTGCGTCGGGCCGAGCGGTTCCGCGACGCGCGCACGCTGGCGCTCGAGCAAGCGAATGCCGCGGCCAAGCTCGCGCAGCAAACGCAAGCCCGCGAGCAACGCGCCGGACTGCTGGAACAGCGCGTTGAGATCCGGCGCGGCGTGCAGGAGCGCCTCCGAGACGTGGCGGCCCTCTACACCAACCTCAATGTGGTGGTGGAGGCACTTGACAAGCTGGTTCAAGACGACGCACGCGTGTGCCGCGCCTTCAACGAACTGGGCACGGCGGCCAACGACAACGAGCGACGGCAGCCCCTCAACGTGGAGTCCCTACGACTCGCCTTGAACTTTGAGCTCGGTCAGGCGTGGGACGACAAGCCCCACGGCGATGCGGACGTGGTCGACGCGGTTAAAGCCGCGGGCCGGCTCGGCGACCCCGGCACAGGTGCCGATTTCTATCGTCGGCTCGAGAACGTCATCGCCGAAGCTGAGCACGCTTTCGGCGCCGCGCCCCTCTGCCGTTGGCTCTCAACGCTCCGCGAGCCCGACTGGAACGATCACTCGCCCGCCGCCGAACGCGCGCGGCAGGCCATGAAGCTGCGCGAGCAGCTGCTGGAGAAACAGCCATGAGCGACATTCGCAGCATCATCGAGCGCGCCCTACGCGGCGGGCTCACTCGGCCGATCGTGACGACTTCCGTCGCCGAATTGAACGACCCAACGCGACGCCGCAACTTTTCCCAGCTTCTTGGCATCACGGCCGTGACGCCCGAGGAGCCGCAGAAGACGGGAAGCGACTCGCAGACTCCCACGCCTGCCGCCGGCACTGACCAAGCTGGCGGAGGTAGCGAGTAGCGAGCCCGAGACCCAACGAGGGCTCCTGCCTAGCCCGCAGAGCGCGCCAAACCTGCGCGGCGCGCCGCGGGGTTGCGGTCTTTCCTGAGAGTTTCGCCGCAGCCCCGCGCCCCTGAGCGCTTCCGAGGAAGAACGAAATGGACCAACAAACCGAGACGAAGAAACCGAGCGCCCCCACCTACAAGCAGCTGTCACAGAAGCACGCCGAATACGATGGCGACCTGTGGACGAACCTTCACCTGCTCTATGCAGGTGGCTGGGCGATGCAGCGCAACGCGCAGCGGTTCATCGAGCGCGCGCCTCGTGAGCGCCAGGACTACTTTCTGTGGCGCATCAAGTCGACGGCCTACGTGAACTTTTTCGCACGGCTCGTGGGCTACCTCACCGGTTCGCTCTTCAACGAGACGCTGAACGTCGCGCCAGCGAAAGACCGAAGGACCGATGAAACTCCGGCCCTGCCAGATGCGGGCTTCTACGACGCTTTTAGCCTGGACTGTGATCTGGCAGGCACCGACTTCTCCCAGTTCATGCGACTCGCTCTGACCGACGCGCTGGTCTATCGGCGCGCGCTGGTGCAGGTGGACTTGCCGAAAGCGCCCGCGTTCCAAGAGGGCCAGGCGCCGAGATCACTCGCGGAAGAGGACGCTTTGGGCCTTCGTCGCGCGTACTTGATCCAGCTCCCGCTAGAGTCCTTGTTCGACTACGAGAAGTCGCCCGATGGCCGCTTCAAGTGGTGCGTCTTGCATCGGATCCACCGCGAGCGCGCCACGCCGTTTGCTGACCGTGCGAGCTTTCAGCACGAGTTCAAGATCTGGTGGCTGGCGGACGGTCGCGCGCTCTACACCGTGCTCCGCTCGAAGCCGGTCACGAAGGACGAGCAGCTGGACCCCGAGGACGAGCTTGCGGTGATCCTGCCGGCGCAGGCGACGAGCTTCACCCAGATTCCGATCTGCGAGCTCGAGCTGCCCGAGGCGCTCTGGGTGGGCAACCAAGCTGGCCCACTCTGCCAGGAGCACTTTCGCCGCCGCTCCGACCTCATGGGCTCGCTCTGCCGCTCCCTGGTGGAGATCCCGTACGTGAAGCTGGGGCCGGAGATTCCAGCCGTGAACGGTGGGATCTCGGACGCGCAAAGCGACCCCAACCGCGGCCACGACGTGCTGGCGCGCGCTCGCGAGGGCGCGATCGTCATCGGTTCAGAGGACGAAATCGGTTTCGCTGGCCCGAGTGGCGTGGGCCACGAGATTGCGCGCGCCGAGCTGAAGGACTGCCGCGAGGAAATCTTCGCCAGCGTCAACGCGATGGCCCTGCAGCTCGAGAATAGCGCAGCGGCCGTCGGGCGCAGCGGTGACAGCAAGCACGAGGACAAATCGGCCACCGCGATCATTCTGACTTTTCTTGCCACCCAGACTCGCGAGTTTGCACAGCAGATCATGGCGCTCGTCAGCAGCGCGCGTGGTGATGGCGTTGCTTGGTCGGCGACGGGGTTGAACACGTTCAGCAGCGAAGACCGAGAGCAGGTCTTGAGCGACGCAGTGACGGTGGAAACGCTGCAGATTCCGAGCCCGCTGTTTCAAAAGCTCTCACGGGTCAAAGTTGCGTTCGCCGTCCTTCCGAATGCGACCGCACGGGAGAAAGCGCAGATCGCCAAGGAGATCCACGCCAATTCACACGCCGAGGAGCACTCCGACCCGCTGGGGCGTCACTACGCGCAGCACTCTCACAGCGATGTAGAGACCGATGACGAGGAGGAAAGCTGATGCCCATCCTTCCCGAAACCTGGCAGGCGTCCCAAGCGTCAATCGCCGCAGCCGTCAAAAAACCCTACCTGCATCCGGAAGAAGTCAGCGTCGGCAGGCGCTACGCGGCGGAGCTGGACGACGCCGTGCGCCGCTACGGTGTTGGCGTCTACTTCCACGAGGCTGCTGACCCGGCCTTCGCGACCACGAGCCCAATCACGACGGCCGACCAGGCGCGCGCGTTCGTCGAATCGTTGCGAGGCCAGCTCAATTTGCACTTCGCGAGCTACGCGGCTCACTGGAGGCCGACAGTTCGAAGCGTGACGAGTGATCCGAACGCCTACGTGGTGGCGAACGCGATCAAGGCCTCTTTTAACTTGCACAGAATCGATCCGAGCGTGCATTTCAACGACGACGCGACCAACGCCGTGAGCGCTGCGGACGCGACCGATGATGGGTCCCTCGTGACGCTCGCCGAAGCTCTGCGCGTGAGCACGCTGGCTCACATCCGCAAGGCGGGTAAGATCGTCTTCGTTCGGAGCACAGCAGCATCGAGTGACGCGGCCTACCAGCAGCAGCTCTGGGACTACAACCAACGCCAAGCCAACGACTTGAAGATCGTCGCGTACGCGGAGCGCGTAGCCCGCGCTGCGGCCATCACGCTCAGCTATTCCTACAGCGGCGCCGGCTTTGACCACGAGCGAACGCCGTTCACGCGGCTCGCGGTCTCCCTTGGGAACGCCAGCAAGATCAACGATCGCCTCATGAACATTTGGGAGGCCGGTACGTTCAACAGCAATCGCTACGTGCTGGACGTGGTGCTCCGGGCGTCCGCGCTGCTGAGTGGCGTGGGACCAACTGCGCCGCCGACTCCCCCCGGCCAGAACGCAACGACGACGAGTGTTGAGGGCACCATTTCCCCTGCCGCTGAGGCCTCGCTCAGCGCTGTAATCACGGCAGCCAACCAATTCTCAGCAGCAGCCGCGGTGGAGTGATCGAGTCGCGACTGTTTCAATCACTGGGAAACGTCAGTGATTGAGGCAGTCGCTTCGCGAGCGGCTGAGGGCTTCGCGAAAAACGACGATAGGCATTCTTCTAGTATGCACTTCCAGACTTGTAAACCCGGTTCGATCCCAGCCAGAAACGACTTATGAATTGGCTGACATTCGTTCGGATCGTGCGCGGCGCAGCGTGGGGCGGCTCCGCGGGGCTCGCTATCAACGAGCTGTTTCACATGCAGCGCCAGATCCGCCTTTTGGAGATGAGCGCGCCGCAACAGGCTGGATTTGCTGCGACCGTAGCCGTTGAGCTGCTGACGCTCTACATCCTCACCAGAGCGCTCGACACGGTTCTTGAGCTGCGCGAGCGCGGCATCCTGGAAAAGAAGGCCAGGACTGCCCCCTTGCCACCGGCTCCCGTCTGATATACATTGGGATACAGATGGCATCGACTAAGCAAACCACCATGAGGCTTTCCGCGGAGGACTTGACGATCCTCGACGCGATTCAGGAGCGCACGGGACTCTTTACCCGTTCGGACGCGCTCAGGTTCGCGCTGAGGCATTACGCCAAGGCGGAAGGCATCGCGCTGGGAGCAAAGAAGCCGGCGCCAAAGAAACCGAAACGCTGAACAGGCGGGGCCCGAGCTTGGTGGTTCAAGCATCGAGCCCCTTTCAACCACATGAGGTGAGTCACATGGCCAACGGAAAAGACGTACAACGACCGGCGCGCGTAGCCAAGCTCGAGCGCGACTTGGGGGAGCTTCGCAGCCGGCTGCTGCGAATTCAGGGCGAGGCCGACAGCGCGATCCGCGATCTCGCTGAGACGCAGGCGGAGTTTTCGCAGCTGGAAGCCAGCGAGGTGCGGTCATGAGTGTCCAACGGATCCTCGGGATTGACGACGACCCGCCGCAGCTTTCAACA
>DATAKF010000021.1:0-25261 GCA_036261775.1 Polyangiaceae bacterium
GTCAGACCGCCGCGCCTTCGCTCAGCGCCAGCCTCACGACTGACGTTGGGCATCCGCTCGCGCTCGCCTGGCTGTTTCCCAAGACTGACGGCCCGGTGATGCCGCTCTTGGGGCACCGCGGCAGCGAAGCCTTCATCGGTCGGGACGAAGACTGCGCAGTCGCGCTCTCGGGAGCGGACGTGTCTCGACGTCATGCGGTGGTGCGCGTCGAAGGACCGCACCATGTGCTGGTCGACCTGCAGAGCCGCAACGGCACCTGGGTCAACGGCCGACGCATCGAGTCCTTGGTGCTGGCTCGGGGTGACGTCGTGCGCGTCGGCGGCTGGATCGCAGTGGTGGGCCGCGCTCCAGGACCCCTGGGCACGCTCGCGCCCGGCGTCTTTGGTGGTCAGCTGCTGCGCGAGGCACTCGAGCCGATCGAGCGCGCGGCGCGCAGCGATCTGCCGATCGTGCTGGAGGGCGAAACCGGCACCGGCAAAGAGGTCATAGCGCGCGCCATCCACGCCTGGAGCGGTCGCTCGGGACCGTTCGTCGCCGTCAACTGCGCGGCCCTGCCCGAGGCCTTGGCCGAGGGTGAGCTGTTCGGCTATCGGCGCGGCGCCTTCACGGGCGCCGAGCAAGCCAGCCTGGGGCATTTTCGCAGCGCGCAGGGAGGCACGCTGCTGCTCGACGAAGTGTGCGATCTGCCGCTACCGCTACAGGCCAAGCTGCTGCGCGTGCTCGAGGAGCGCGAGGTCCAGCCGCTGGGCGAAGCCAAGCCGAGCAAGATTGACGTGCGGGTGGTGACCGCCGCGCAGAGCAGCTTGAGCCAAGCGGCGCAGCGCGGCCAGTTTCGTCCGGACCTGCTAGCGCGGCTCGACGGGCTCACCCAGCTCTTGCCGCCGCTCCGCGAGCGACGCGCGGAGCTGCCGTACCTGTTCACGCGGCTTCTGGTGCAAGGCTCTGGCGCTCGACCGCCTGACGTGGAAGCGCGCCTGGTCGAGCGCTTGTGCTTGTATGATTGGCCGTTCAACGTGCGCGAGCTGGCGTTGCTCGTGAAGCGGCTGCTCGTGCTGCACGGCACCGAAGGTCAACTGAAGGTCAAGCACCTGCCGCAGCGCTTGCGTGGCGAAGCGACGCAAGCGTCGTTGCCCGGCTCGGTGCCCACGCCGGCCAGCGCCGAGGCCGATCTGGAAGCGCCCGATCTGGCGAGCTTGGTCGAAGCCTTGCGCGCCTCGAACGGCAACGTGGCGCGCGCCGCGCAAACGCTGGGCATCTCTCGGCAGCGCGCCTACCGCATGATGCAGGGCCGGCCCGAGGTCGATCTGGAAGCGCTGCGTGAGGTGGGAGAAACGCCGTGACCGACCCGCACGGCGACACCGTCGCCAGCAGCGGCGACCGCTCGGGTCAGGTCATGCTCGGCAAGTACCGGGTCGAGCGATTGCTCGGCCGCGGCGGCATGGGAGAAGTGTACGAAGCGCGCCACACGGTCGTCGGGCGGCGCTTTGCCATCAAGTTCTTGAAGCAGGGCCTGACCCAGGGCCCGGACGCCCACGCGCGCTTCTTGCGTGAGGCGCAAGCAGCGGGCGCGCTCGACAACGAGCACATCGCAGCAGTGGTGGATTTCGACTTGGCCGCCGATGGCGCGCCGTTCTTGGTCATGGAGTACTTGAACGGCGAGAGCTTGGCGGCGACGCTGCGGCGCGAAGGCGTGCTGCCCGTGCGGCGCGCGCTCGGCATCTTGCTTCAAGTGTGCGACGGCCTCGCGGCGGCACACGCGGCCGGCATCGTGCATCGCGACCTGAAGCCGGACAATCTGTTCTTGGTGGCGCGCAGCGACGCGCCGGACCTAGTGAAAATCTTGGACTTTGGCGTGGCCAAGCTGGTGCACGGTGAGCCCGACGGCAGCGACACGCAAAGCGGCGCAGTGCTGGGCACGCCCCTGTACATGGCTCCCGAGCAAGCGCGCGGCGAAAAGTCGGTCGACTTTCGCGTCGACATCCATGCGCTCGGCGTCATTGCCTACGAGCTGTTGTCCGGCCAGCGTCCGCACCCCGGCGACGGCTACAACGCGATCCTGGCGCACATCTTGACCCGCCCGGTACGCCCCCTGCGCGAGCTGTGCCCTGATTTGCCCGAAGCGCTGCTGCGCGCTGTCGAGCGTGCGCTGGCTTTCGAGCCCAGTGCGCGCCAAGAGTCGGTGGCGGCGTTGGCCGCCGAGTTGTCGCCGATCGCAGGGCGAGAAGTCGTGGCGCAAGGCGCGCAGTTCGATCTGCGCCGGCCACAATCCGCAAAATCGGGTGACGCCACGCTGGCCACCTCGGCCAACGTGGAAGCGCCGGCCGACGGCACCCTCCAAAGCGCCATCGGTGACGCACGCTCGCTCGGTTCTTCGAGCGTGGGTCCGCGCAGGCGCCTTTGGCCGCTCGGCGTCGTGGCGGCCACAGCTGCCGGCATTTGGCTCTTGGGGCGCGGCAATTCAGCAGCACCAGGCCCGGCCAGCGCCACGGCCGATTTGCCGCAAGTCGCCGAATCAGCGCCCAGCACGGCGGCGGCATCGGTCCGCGCAGAGGCCGCTGCGGCACCGAGCGCGCCGGCTGTCGTGCCCTCGGCCATCTCGCCGGCTCCGCCAACCAAGCCCAAGCCACTCACCGCACCCAAGCCCAGCAACAGCGCCAAGCCCCTGCAGAGCCCACCGGACAGCAGCCGCTCCCGCGAAGTGAGCTTCGATGAAAAGAACCCGTACTGAGCTTCGCGCGTGGGCAGCGCCGCTCGTCGCTTGCAGCTTGCTGGTCGGCGTTCCGCTCACGTCCAGCACAGCACACGCGCAAGAAAGCGCCGACGGCACCCAGCGAGCTTCAGCGCGCGAGCATTTTGCCAAAGGCGTCGCGCTCGCTAAAGCTCACGACTATGCGCAAGCCCTGACCGAGTTTCAGCAAGCATACGCTGCCGTTCCGCATTTCAGCGTGCTCTACAACATCGGCCAAGCTCAGCTGGCTTTGGGCAAATCAACCGAAGCCATCTCCGTACTTCAACGCTACCTGGACGAAGGCGGCGCCAACATCGACGCCAAACGCCGGGCCGAAGTCGAGGCCACCCTCCAACGCGAGCGCGCCCGCCTCCCCCCCGACCTCGACTCCTACGTGATCGGCGAAGCCGCGCCTCTCGCACCCGCGACCGTCCCCGCAACGGCCCCGGGCCCCGCAACTGCACCTGCAACCGTCCTTGCACCTGCAACCGTCCCTGCACCTGCACCTGCACCTGCAACTGCAACTGCACCCACCACTCCGGCGCCACCCACCGCTCCCGCTCGCCGCGCGCGCCCGCATCCCCCCAAAGCCACGGCGCGAGAGCACCGGACCCTTGCCTACGCCGTCGGCGCCGCTGGCGTCGCGCTCTCCGGCGGAGCGCTCGCCCACTACCTGTGGAACCGCAGTCGCTACCAAGACTGGCAAAACAAGCACGCCACCTACTATCGAGATCCCACGGAGCAGAACCGCAACACGGCCAACGCGCTCTCCGAATCGATCGACGACGCTAGCGTGGTCACGGTCGTACTGGCTATCGGCGCGGGTGTCGCGCTCGGCACTGGCGGAGTCTTGTGGCTCACCAGCGCCCCCAGCTCGGACCCACGCGGCCGCGCTACCCTTCCCGGTCGCTTCGATCCCATGCTCGGCGCGCAGGGGACGTTTTGAGACAATCAACCCAAAGACTTGTCCTCGCGCTGCTCGGCAGCTTTGCCCTGCTGAGCGGCTGCTTCGATACGCGCATCATTCCCGCTGATTCGAGCGCCGGAGCCGCTCCCAGCACTGCCGGAAAACACGCCGTAGCCGGCTCCAGCTCGGCCAGCGCCGGAGTGGCCGCGCTCGGCGGCGCTGCAGGCAACTCCGTAGCCGGTGCGCTCGGCGGCGACGCCCCCAACGCGGCTGGCCAAGCCGGCGAGCCCACCACGGGCGGCACGCAAGCCGGCAACGTGACCTGGCTCACGTTGGTCGAGAGCCAAGCCCCCTTCACCGAGCCACCGAACACGGCGCTCGGCATCCATGGCAAGCTCTACGCCTACAAAGACGACTGCGCGGTCTTGGATTGGGATCCGGCCACGCGCTGCGGTTCGGGTCGTCTGTGCACGGCCGGCGCCAACTTCGAAAATTGGGGCGTCGCCGTCGGTTTCGATTTTCACGCCACCGGCCCCGACGATTCGCCGCCCGACTCCAAGCTGGTTTGGAATCCGGAAGCAGAGGGCGTGCGCGGCGTCACGTGGCGCGTCAGTGGCAACGCGCCTGGGCTACAGCTGTGGGTGCTAAACATGGCGCCCGCTTTTCAAGGCGAATGCAGCGAACAAACCTGCGAGATTGCCGGCCCACCCGACGGAGCCGCCACACCCTCGCTACAAGACTCGCTGCTCTTCGATCACATGGTCAAAGACTACTGGGGCGGTCAGGGCGAACCTTACACGTACGAGCCGGCTGCCGTGTTCGCGCTGCAGTTCAAGCTGCCGGCCATCAACGTCGGCTCGGCCAGCTTCGATTTCTGCATCGACGCGCTCGGCGTGATTCGCTGAGCGCCTCCCTATTGGACGAACCAAAAGTCAGCGTCGAGCGACGATGACTCCCAGGGAGTCTGGCGCCCCTGGGTGACTTGCTTGACCTCGCGACGTACGGCCTTGAATACGTCTTCGACGCGCAGGCCACGCGTGGTCAGGTTGCGCGCCAAAGCAGAGCTGAACGGGCTGTTGGTGCCTGCGCCATCGGCCGCCACCGAGCCCGGTGCGGTCGCGTAAGAAATGAAGGTGCCTTCGGGCGCGCTGGCCAGCGCCAAGCCCCGCTCGCCGCCACGAAATTTCTTCGCGAACGGGTTGTCGCGGCATGCGTCCAAAATCACGAAGTTCATGCGATTGTTGGCTGCGTCCAGGCGCGACAACACGCGGTTCAGCGCGACCGCCTCGATGTCGATGTCCTCCTCGCGCGTGATCTTGGCGTCGATCGGCACCAGGTAGTTTTCGCCGTTCACCTGCGCGCCGTGACCCGCGTAGAAGAACAGTCCCACGCCGCCTTTGAGCAGCGAAGTCCCCAAGTCGTCGATCGCGCGTTTCATGCCGTCGCGGTCGACGTCGAGCTTGACGGTGACGTCGAAGTTCGCGCTGCGCAGCGCGGCCGCCACGGAGCGCGCGTCGTTCGGCGGGTTGCCGAGCGGGCCCACCGGATAGCGCCCGTTGCCGATCACCAGCGCCGTGCGCCGCTCCGAGGGCACGGCAGCTGCTGGGTCCTTCACTGGTGCCAGCACGGGTACGACCTCTGCAGGTGAAGGTACGTTGGGAAGCGCAGCCACCTCGGCGTTGGTAAAATGCCCAGCGCAAGCTGCTGCCTCGTCGTAGCCCGGCGCGGCCTGTCGAGCGCCCTGGCCGCGTAGCCTGGCCAGGCGTTCGCGGCTCAAACAGTGAGCGCGATTCTGGGGCGACGGGTATTTCGAAACCTCCTCGAAGGCGGCAATCGCCAGCGGCGTCTTCGACGAATCGGTGAGGGTCTCCAGACGAAACAGCTCGCCGAACGTGAAGTAGGCGAGCGGAACGTGCGCCGATTGCGGGTGGTCCTTGATCAAGCGGAACATGTTCTCGCGCACCTGCCTGAGGTCGTTGCGAAACCCATGCTCGACAGCCAGGTAGAAGAGCACGTCGTCGCGCTTCGCATAGCTCGGGTAAGCGTCCAGCATCTTCTCGTAGTGCGCGATGGCCTGCACGCTCGCCGAGGTCACGATGTTGGACGCAAGCTGCGCCTGCTTGCCGGACAAGTTGGCCTCGTCACGGGCCGCCGCGGCGCGGAGCTCGACGTAACCCTCGGCCACGCGACGCACCAGCTGGGGTCGATCAGGGCTCCCGGTCGGCGTTCGTTCGAGCAGCCGCTCCAGGCCGGTCAGCTCGGTCACGAGCAGGGCGCGCGCGCGGGGCTGATGCTCGGTCTTCCTGAGGTCGAGGAAGCGGAGGAGCTCCACCAACTCCTTGCTCGGACGAGCCGCCGAGGCTGCGGGCGGCGCGGACTCGGCCTCCCTTGCCACGCTGGGTTCTTGGGTTGGCGCCGACGCCACCTCGGCCGGTGCTGCCTCAGCTCCGGCGCTGGTCGGGCCCTCGACTTCACCCGACCGTCCACAGGCAGCGTAAGTCACGGCCGCCAAAACCACCCAGCCCCGAGACGTCACTTTGAGCACGCACGCAGAATAAAGCCCCCAACTTTCGCCGAGCAAGCCCCCGCGGTCGCCGTGCGCCCAGATCCTCGGAACCCGCTGCGCGTCCTGTAAGGGCGGGCAAGGTCGCCCGTTGCTTGGGTCAGGACGAATCATGCGAAGCAATCTGTTCAGTGCCTTGCTCTTGGTATTTCCCCTCGCGTTCGGGCTCGGCGGGTGCGCCACCAACCTACCCAGGCCCATCGAGAGCAACGCCGCGCTCGGCAAGGTCGTCGTTTACCGCAACGGAGTCGCTTACTTCGAGCGCTACGCCGCGTTGAAGGGCGGGGAGCTGAAGCTACGGGTGCCGAGCGAGCGCCTGGACGATCTGCTCAAGTCGCTCACCGTGGTCGACGCCCGCTCCGGCAAGGCCGTGCCGGTGTCGTTTCCGACCGTCGAGCACGTGGGCGACCAGGTCGAGATTGCGATTCAGCTGCCCAAGCCGGCGCCCGCCGACCTCAAGATTTCGTACGTAACCGAAAGCCCGGCTTGGAAGCCGAGCTACCGGCTGAACCTGAGCAAGAACAAGCCGGCGCATTTGGAGGCGTGGGCGGTGGTCGACAACGTGTCGGGCGAGGACTGGGAGCGCGTGGCAATCGGGGTCGGCTCGACGTCGGCCTTGTCGTTCCGTTTCGACCTGCACAGCGTGCGCTTCGTCGAGCGCGAAACCTTGAGCGATGGGCAGATGCTCGGGCTCGCTCCGCCCACGGGTGGCTCACCGTACACGGTGGCCGGCAAAGAGCTGCAGGTGCTGGCCAACGTGTCGCTCGACGACTTGAACGCCAAGCCTGAAGAGGAAATCGCCATGAACGACGAAGCCGCTCCCGCCCCGGTCTCGGCGAGTGGCGCTGGCCGTGGCGCGAGCGCTGGCATGCCCTCCGCGCCGCCGCGGCCCCATCCCGGTGTTGCCAGAAAAGTAGCCCAGAGGCCCAAGCTCGCCGATTCGCTAGCCGGCGTGGCGCAGCGCGCGCAGCAAAACAAAGAAAAGATCCGCGTCGAGGGCTTTGCCCTGGGCAGCGACAAAGATCGCGTCGGCGAGTCGCTGAAGCGCGCCAATCAAATCCGCGATCGGTTGATGCAAAACGGCCTAGCCGCCGATCAAATCGAGGTCGTAGCCAGCGGTCGCGCCGCGCAAGGTGACGCCGTGCGCATCATGGCCGTGCAGGGCGAAGCCAAGCCGCAGCAGCCGGGCCAACCCGGTGCCGCGCCCGGCAAGCCGCCCAGCGACGACCCGCTCGGTAGCGCGTTCTTCCTCTCGCCCACGCCGCTCACGATCGAAAAGGGGCAATCGGCACTCGTGAGCATGCTCAGCCACGACGTCTCGGCCAAGCCCGTCTACTACTTCGACCCCATCTCGGCGCGCGGGTCCGAAAAGTTCGCCTTCCGAGCCGCCCTGCTCGACAACCCGTCCGACGACACGCTCGATGCGGGTCCCTTCACGGTCTACGCCGACGGCCAGTTCTTGGGCGAAGGCCTGAGCGATCCGATCCCGGCCAAGAGCCGCGCGTTCATTCCGTTTGCGCTCGACCGCACCTTGGTAGTCGACACGCACGTGGAGGGCCGCGAAGAAATCGAACGGTTGATCACGATTCAGCGCGGCACCGTCACAGCCGAAGCGCGCGGGGTGAAGTCCACGAAGCTCACGCTCGTGAATCGCGGCAACTCACCGGCGCTGACCTACGTTCGGCACCTACCGGCTGCCGGCTACACCCTCACGGCTCCTAGCTCAGGCTTCGAAAAGCTGCGCGGTGCGTACCTGTTTCCGGTCACGGTACCGGCTGGCGGCACGCTGAACCTCACCATCGAAGAGTCAACGCCGGTCCAAAAGACGGTGGACGCACGCTCAGCGGCGGGCGTGGCCGAGCTGGGCCTGTACCTCAAGGCCGCCAAGAACCTGCCAGACGACCTGAAGCAAAAGCTGGCGCAGGTTTTGACCATGCACCGCGAGCTGGGCGAGCTGGACGAAAAGCTCAACACCATCGAGACTCAAATCGAGATGTACCGGGCGCGCGTCGATGAGCTGAACGCGCAGCTGGTCACGCTGCGCAAAGTGCCGCAAGCCGCCGAGCTGAGCCGCAACCTCGCCAAAAAGATGGGCGAAATCTCCGACAAGCTCCAAAAGTCGACCCTGGACGCCGCCAGCGTCGAGGGCGAACGCCTCACCCGTCGCGTGGCGCTGGAAGACCGCCTGGCCGAGCTCACCCTCGAAACCCGCCGCGACGAAGCCGTCGCCAACCGCTAACGGCTCGAGATCACGGGGAGGCGGGGAGGCGGGGAGCTCCGCGAGCCCAGTTTTTGGGTTACGCGCTACCGCCCGCGACCTGAAAACCCGGCTCCTTTCTCGCTCCCGAGGAAAATATTTTTTGATTCGGTCCTCCGAATCAAAAAATGCGTTCTCGCCCTCGCGGACCTCCCCGCCTCCCCGCCTCCCTGTAAAATCTGGGTCCTGACAGCTCCGTTCCAAGGACGTGAAAGGACTTGGGATTCGTCGTCCATTTGCTGCCCAGGGCACCGGCTTTTCCAGATCGGAAACGGGCCCAGCGGACACCCAGCGAAGATGAGTCAGGACGGCGTTTTTCTAGGCAACCACCCGATTTCGAAGCGCGAGCCGACCGTCGACGGTCGGCTGGTCGAGCGGGGTGGGGAGACCTTCTACCGCATCGAGCACGCCGAGGCCCTGGCCCCGTTTCTGACCACGGTCGTGAGCGACTCCGATCATTGGCTGTTCGTGGGCAGCAACGGCGCGCTCACCGCCGGCCGCCAAAGCTCGAAGTTCGCGCTGTTTCCGTACACCACCGAAGACAAGTTGCTCGACGGCGTCGACGTCTCGGGCCCGCACACGGCGCTGATTGTCGAGCGTGGCGGCGCGCGCAAGTTGTGGCGCCCGTTCGGTGAGCTGTCCGACTTCGTTTACGACGTGACGCGCAGCCTCGAGAAGAGCGTGCTCGGCAACAAGCTGCGCTTCGAAGAGCTGAACCAAGACTTGGGCGTGCGCTACTCGTACGAGTGGAAGACGACCGCGCGCTTCGGCTTCGTGCGTGAGTGCACGCTCGAGAACACTGGTAGCGCGCCCATCAAAGTACGCGTGCTCGACGGCGTACAGAACCTCCTGGCCGCCGACATCGACGAGCAGATGCAGCTCGGCTTCAGCTCGCTGCTCGACGCGTACAAGAAGAACGAGGTCGTGGCGGGCACTTCGCTCGGCTTGTACACGCTCACCGCGCAAGTCATCGACCGCGCCGAGCCGCGCGAGTCCCTGCACGCCGCGGTGGTCTGGAGCCATGGCCTGCCGAACGCCAAGATTCTGCTCTCCGCCGAGCAAAACCGCCATTTTCAGCATGGCGAGCCGGTGCAGGCGCAGACCGAAGTGCGCGGCAAGCGCGGCGCTTACCTGCTCGAAAGCACGGTCGAGCTCGCCCCCGGCGCCAAGCTGTCGTGGCTGTTCGTGCTCGACGTCACGAAATCACAGCGCCAAGTCAGCGAGCTGGTAGCGCGCCTGGCGGAGCCGGCGGCGCTCGCCGCCGAAGTGCAAGAAGACGTCGAACGCGGCACCCAAAACCTGCGCCGCATCTTGGCAGCCACCGACGGGTTTCAAGTCACCGCCGATCGCCTGACCAGCGCGCACCACTTGGCCAACGTGCTTTTCAACGACCTGCGCGGCGGTATCTACGCCCAAGGCTATGCCATTCCAGGCGCCGACTTTGCCCGCTTCGTCAAAACCTGGAACCGCCCCACCTACCAAAAGTTCGAAAAGCTCTTGAGCGAGCTGCCCGAGTCGCTGTCGCGCAGCGACCTGGCGGCGCTGGTCGAGCCGCACGCGGACGCCGATTTGACGCGCCTGGCCTACGAGTACCTGCCGCTCACCTTCAGCCGCCGGCACGGCGATCCGAGCCGCCCCTGGAATCGCTTCGAAATTCGCGTACGCGATCAGCAGGGCAACAATTTGCTCGGATTTCAGGGCAATTGGCGCGACATCTTCCAGAACTGGGAAGCGCTCAGCGTGCCGTTCCCGGACTTCGTCGAGAGCATCATCGTCAAGTTCGTGAACGCTTCCACGGCTGACGGCTACAACCCGTATCGCATCACCCAAGACGGCATCGATTGGGAGGTACCGGAGCCCGACCACCCCTGGGCCGCCATCGGCTACTGGGGCGACCACCAGGTCATCTACCTCACGAAGCTGATCGAGCTATCTCGCAGCCACCACCCCGAGCGGCTCCGCGCGCTGCTCGAGCGCGATTTGTTCACGTACGCCAACGTGCCGTACCGCATTCGGCCGTACGACGAAATCGTCGCCAACGTGCGCGACACCATCGTGTTCGATCACGCCAAGCAGAAGCACATCGACGCACGCGTGGCGGAGCTCGGCTCCGACGGCAAACTGCTCGAAGACGCGCACGGCCTCACCAAGGTCACACTGCTCGAAAAGCTGTGGGTCACCGCGCTGGGCAAGCTCGGCAACCTGGTGCCGGGCGGGGGCTTGTGGCTCAACACCGGGCGTCCCGAGTGGAACGACGCCAACAACGCCCTCGTGGGTTACGGCCTGTCGATGGTCACGACCTACTATTTGGAGCGCTATTTGGCCGTTTTGGTCGAGCTGATGGCGCCTCTGCAGGCGCGCGAGCTGTCGTTCAGCGAAGGCGTGGCCAAGTGGCTCGAGCGCACCGCGGCAGCGCTCGAAAAGCATCAGGGGCTGCTCAACAAGCCGAGCATCGACGACAAGGCCCGTCGCCTGGTGATGGACGACCTCGGCCAAGCCGCGTCCGACTTCCGCACCAAGCTGTACGACTCCGGCCTGCCCGGCAAACGCAAGCTCACCGGCGGGCAGCTCACGGAGCTCGCCAACCTGGCGCGGCGCTGGGTCGCGCACACCATCGCAGCCAACAAGCGCCCCGACGGCCTGTACCATGCCTACAACTTACTCGGCTTCAACCCCGACGGCGGCGTGCGCATCGAGTACCTGTACGAAATGCTCGAAGGCCAAGTGGCAGCGCTCAGCACGCGCGCCATGCAACCGGGCGAGGCCATCGGCATGCTCGAAGCGCTCTCGCGCAGCCAGATGTACCGCGCCGATCAAGAGAGCTACACCCTCTACCCCGATCGCCGCCTGCCACGCTTCTTGGAGAAGAACAGCGTGAGCCCGGCCGCGCTCGCCAAGTCTCCGCTGCTCGGCAGGCTGCTCGGCTCCGGCGACACGCGCGTCATCTTCAAAGACGACCAGGGCGTAGTTCGCTTCCATGAAAGCTTCGCCAGCGCCGAGCGCTTGGAAGCCGCATTGCGCGCTCAAAACACCGATCCAGCTGAAATTGGCCCGGCGCTCGACGTCTACGAAGCCACCTTCGACCACCACAGCTTCACCGGCCGCAGCGGCACCATGTTCGCTTACGAAGGCCTGGGCAGCATCTACTGGCACATGGTCGCCAAGCTCATGCTCGCCGCCAGCGAGCGCACCTTTGCCGCCGCCGAGCTGGGCGCGCCCAGTGACGTCATCAACCAACTCACGGAGCGCTACTACACCATCCGTCGCGGCCTCGGCGGGTTCAACAAGACGCCCTCGGTCTACGGCGCGTTCCCGCTCGATCCGTACTCGCACACGCCCAGCGGCTCGGGCGCGCGCCAACCGGGCATGACCGGCCAAGTCAAAGAAGAAGTGCTGACGCGCTTCGCCGAGCTAGGCGTCACCGTGCACGGCGGCCGCATCAGCTTTCGCCCGCTGCTCCTCCGCAAGTCCGAGTTTCTGCGCGAGCCCGCCGAGCTCTCCACCTTCGATCTCGACGGCGAGCCGCTCACCATCGTGCTCTCCGAAGGCACGCTCGGCTTCACCTACTGCCAAGTGCCCATCATCTTTCACCAGAGCGACAAGCTGCGCATCATGCTCACCAAGCAGACAGGCTCCGAAGAAATCTCCGGCGATACCCTCTCGATCGAAGCCTCGGCGTCTCTCTTCGCCCGCACCGGCCAAATCAAGCAAATCGACGTCTGGACCAAGCCCGGCTGCTGACTTGGGGTAGGCCCAGTCTCGTCCGTAGCGACCCCGCCCAGCTGGGCGGGGATCACGCTTTGTAGCAGTCTCGGATTTTACAGGGAGGCGGGGAGGCGGGGAGGTCCGCGAGGGCGAGAACGCATTTTTTGAATCGGAGGACCGATTCAAAAAATATTCCCTCGAGGATCGAGCAGGAGCGGGTTTTCAGGTCGCGGGCGATAGCGCGAACCCCCCAAATCTGGGCTCGCGGAACTCCCCGCCTCCCCGCCTCCTTGTGAATCTCGAAGGCACTCGCAACGAGCTACCCGAACGGCGGCAGCCCGAAGCGTCAGCGCCGTTGCGCGCGAGTTTGGGCTAGGGCGTCGAGCAGCACGGCAACGCTGACTTTCGGATCTGCGTCGAAGGTGTAGCCTTGTTCGACGAGCCAGCTGGCGCCGTCGAGGTCGTTCTTGGCGCCGTAGAGGAGGAAATTGGCGCGCACCAAGAAGCTCATGCCGCGCAGCAGTTGCTCGGCAACGATGTGGTTGTTCGCCGTCGCGACCATGCTGAGCGCCGAGAGGTTGCGCTTGCAGAACCGCGCAATTTCCAGCAGCCGCTGCCGCTCGTCGAAGCTGGGCGGCGGTGAGGCGGACTCGACGATGCTGTAGTGCGCAAAGCGGCGGCCGAGCTCGCGCCCAAAGGCGTCGCCAGTCGAGATCACGAAGTCGACCGAAGCTTGGTCGACCGGTCCGAGCCAGGAGCTGACCAGCACGTTGCCGACCGTGGCCAGCGCCACGCACGCTTTGACCCCGAGCGGCTTCAGCACCGCCGAGTGATTGGCGCGTGCCGCTTGGGATGCGTGGTCGGGCGCGGGGGGCACGGGCGTGGCGCGCTCGGCCAAGCGCTTGCCGCGGAGAACGCGGCGCAGCCGCTCCGAGGCCGAGCTGAAGCGCTTGCGCACCGTCTTCACGTCGCAATCGTTGATGTCGGCCAGCGCCCGAAACGGCATGCCGGCCGTCAAATGCAGCGCCAACAGCTCGCGCTCGGCGGGCGAAAGCTGAGCTAGCGCGCGGTGCAAGCGCTCGGACGACGACTCGCTGCCTTCGTCCGGCTCGCGCCAATCGCGTTCGAGCAAGCCGGAAGGCTCCTCGAGCAGCTCGCTCGGGACTTCGCGTCGCCGGTACGCTTTGCGCCGGTACGCCAACGCCACCAAGTCGCACGCTTGATGGATCCAGTCGGCTGCGGGCGTCTGCTCAGGCGCGCTCGTGCGTTGCTTGAGCGCGAGCAAGAAGACCTCGTGGCTCACGTCTTCGAGATCGGCTTGCGCGACGCCCAGCGTGAGCAGGCGCGCGCGCACCAGCGCGTGGCTGTTCTGGTAGATGGCGCTGAGGTCGTGGACCAATCGAGGATTGAAGTTTGAGGATTGAGTGACACGGCGCTCGGGACAGCCGCGCACGCTCGCCGAGTCTACGCTCGCTCGACGGCCCGCGCAGCTACCACGAGCCGCTCGACCGAGTTGGCGCTCTCGGCGAGAGTGACGCCATCGTGTGACAAGAGCCACGCAGCGGCGCGCGGCAGCTCCTGAGCAGCGTGGAGCGGATAGCGAGCTTGCAGCAAGAAGCCCAGCCCGCGCAGGATTTGCTCGGCCATGCGCAGGTTGGGGTGCGCGCCGGAAAGGCTGAGCGCCAGGCAATTCTTTCTCAAAAAACCCAATGCTTCGAAGATGCGCTGGCGCTCGTCGAAGTGTGGCACCGGCCAGGCCGCGTCGACGATGCTCAGGCAAGCGATGCGCGGGCCAACGCGGTGCATCAGCGCCTCCCCGGCTTGCAGCACGAGTTCGAGCGCAGCGGGCGTGAGCGCGCCGCGCCAGCACGTGATGAGCACGTTGCCCAGCGAACCGACGGCCACGCTTGGGCTTTGACCCAACTGGGCCAGCGCCATCCCCCGCGACGACGGCGCAGGCTCGGCTCGCAAGCTCCGTCCGGCGCCTGCCGTTTGACGCGGCACCTCGGCCTCCAAGATGCGGCGCAGGCGCTTGGCGGCAGCTTGAAAGCGCTTGCGTACGGTCTTGACGTCACAACCGTGCAGCTCGGCAAGCGTTCTGAACGGCACCTCAGCGGCCAAATGCAGCGCCAAGAGATCACGCTCGAGCGGCTCCAGCTCGGCGAGCGCGCGGTGCAGCTGTTCGGACGGCTGCTCGCCGGCGCCCTCGCCCGAGGCCACGACCACAGGCTCGGCGTCGAGCTCCGGCAGCTCCTTTTGAACCTCGCGTCGGCGGTAAGCCTTGCGCCGGTACGCGAGCGCGACGAACTCGCAAACTTGATTCAGCCACGCGGCCGCCGCCGCGTCGGAGCTGAGGGCTGCCCTTCGCCGGAGCGCGACCACGAACACCTCGTGCCGCAAATCTTCAACGTCCGTGAGCGGCACCCCCAGGCCCACCAGCCGCGCGCGCAACCGATTCTGTGAGGCCGAGTAGACGGCTCCTAAAGTCTCGATTTGATTAGCATTACTAGCCACTTGCCAATCTCGGGCGGTTCAGAATGACCCAGATCGGCGACGCGCCGATCGACAAACTTACGTGGCCCAGAAGATTTTCTCCCACGACCAGCGGGCCGGGGGCATTTAGGGGGGACCTGTGTTGCCACCATCGCCCATACGGCGTGGGGTGGTTGCCCGTCGCGGAGCTTGGGGCTTACGCGGCGGTGGCGGGTGGGGGGGGGTTTCATTCGGTTGCTGCAGCGCCGCCGGCGGCCGATACTCCTCCGTCATGCAACCCGGCGGATTTGGCGGCCCAGGCAACGGACAACCCCCTGGCGGCTACCCGCCCGGCTACCCGGGTGCGCCTCAGCAACCCGGGGCCCAGCAACCCTACGGCGCTCCTCAACAAGCGCAACAACCCTACGGCGCTCCGCAGCAACCCTACGCTGCGCCTCAGCAACCGTACGGCGCTCCGCAGCAACCCTACGCTGCGCCTCAGCAGCCGTATGGCGCTCCTCCGCAAGCGCAGCAACCGTACGGCGCTCCGCAGCAGCAGTACGGCGGCCCCCCCGGCGGCTACGGCGTGCCCGGGCAAGGTGTACCCGGCATGCAAGGCATGCCGGGCGCGATGCCAGGCATACCCGCGGGCATGCAGCCGATGGGCGCGCCGCGCGGCAACTCGTTCGGTCAGGCGCAATCAGCGCTCGCTGGCGCTGGCGGCATGATGAAGATGATGAAGTACGCCTTCATCGGCATCGGCGGCTTGTGCGTCGTGGGCGGCGTCGTGATGGTCTTCCTGGTCGACGCCATCACCGGTATCTCGTTGGCGTTCACGGGCGCGGTGTTCGTGGTCGTGGCGCTCGCGGTGCTCCCGCGCTTCTCGGGCATGCTCGGCCAAGCCACCGCCATGGTCGACGGGTTTGCGGCCAAAGAGCAGCTCGCGCAAACCGGCATTCCGGCGATGGGGCGACTGATCAGCGTGCAGCAGACTGGGCGCTTGGTGAACTACAACCCAGAAATCCAAGCGGTCGTGGAAGTGCACCACCCGCAGCTGGGTCCGTACCAGACGCAAACCACCGCGATCGTGCCGCAGATTGCCATTCCGCGCGCGCAACCGGGCGCGCAGGTGCAGGTGCGGGTCAGCCCGCAGAATCAGCACGAAATCGCGCTGATTTTCTAGGCCGATGCCCGGCCAGCTCCAAGCGCCGGTCTCGAAGATCGGGCTTGGTCAAAGTGCCCGACGACGCGCCGCGACGCATGGCCGCCCCGATCACACGGTAAGCGCCAGGCGCGCCCAGCGAGACCGGCTAGCTTTGTCACGCGCTGTTTTTACAAGTCAGATGCTCTGACGCTCCAAGACGAGTTTTGCGCGAAAATTGTACCTAGCTCGCATGCGAACCGCGCGCTCCTGGGTACCGACGTGCGCCTTGCTCTTGCTCCATTGCAGCTCCGGGAACCCCGGAATTAGCGGACCAGACTCAGGTCTTGGCGGCTCCAGCGACAGCAAGGGTGGGGCCTCGCAACACAGCGCAGGCAACGGTAATCCAGCGGGCGGCGGCACGCCGAACATCAGCCTCGGTGGCAGCGACCCGAGCGAGCAGGCCGGCAGCGCTGGCAGCACGAACGTCGACACCAGCGGCTGCGGCGACGGTCTGCTGCAAAGAGCTGCACTGGGAGAGGTGTGCGACGACGGTAACAGCGTGTCGGGCGACGGCTGCGCCGCGGACTGCATGGCGGTCGAAGCCAACTTCGCCTGCTTGAAGCCTGGCACGCCGTGCGAATCGACGGTGGTGTGCGGCGACGACAAAGTCACCGGCGCCGAGACTTGCGACGATGGCAACGCCAAGCCGCACGACGGTTGCGACGACGGGTGTCAGCTCGAGCCCGGCTACGTTTGCGCCACGCCCGGCGACGCTTGCCAGGCCGAGAAATGCGGGGACGGTATCGTAGCGGGCGTCGAGCAGTGTGAAGACGGTAACGCCACGCCGACCAGCAACGACGGCTGCTCGGCGACGTGCGCGCTCGAGCCTGGCTACGTGTGCCCGACGCCCGGCGCGCCCTGCCGCAAGGCGGTCTGCGGCGACGGCGTCACCGAAGGCGGCGAGCCTTGTGACGACGAAAACCAAGTCGTCGGCGACGGCTGCAGCCCGACCTGTGAACCCGAGCCCGTGTGCGACAAGCCCAGCGACGCCGACGGCTGCTCCTCGCGTTGCGGCGACGGCATGCTCTTGAAAGGCGACGCCGAAGAGTGCGACGACGGCAACAAGCGCGACGGTGACGGCTGCTCGGCTGCCTGCAAGGTGGAGGCGGGCTACACGTGCGTGCAGCAAGCCGGCGCGTTGCCGGCTTCTCTCACCATCCCCTTCGTTTTCAGGGACTTCATCGCGCTGCCCAGCGCCGGCACCACCAAGCAGCGCCATCCGGACTTTCAGGCGCGCTGCGCGGATCTGCACAGCGGCATCGTAAGCCCAACGCTGGACGCGGAAGGCAAGCCGGTGAACAGCGGCGCCTGCAACCTGGACGCCGATTGCACGCTCAAGCTCGGGCCAATGACGCTCACCGGCAACGCCTGTGACCCCGTGAACGAGAGCTGCCCAGGCGGCTTCGACACCTGCGACGAGCTTCACGCCAACCACCCGCTCGCCGGGCATCCGGGGCAAGATCCGTTCACGTTCTGGTACCGCGACACGGCGGACGTGAACAAGACCAAGGTCGTGCCGACGACGCTGACCTTGACGGGCGGCGCGTACCGCTTCGAATCCGCCGCGCTGTACCCGTTCGACACCGACGGTTGGGTCAAGGCCGGCGACGAGGTCGCAGCCAGCGGCCACAACTACGGCTTCACGACCGAAGTGCGGCGCTGGTTCGAGTTCAACGGGGGCGAGCTGCTCACGTTCACGGGCGACGACGACGTCTGGGTATTCATCAATGGCAAGCTCGGGCTAGATATCGGCGGCGTCCACGCCATCGAAAAGCGCACCATCCGCCTGAACGCGGACGGGAGCGTCGACTGCAAGGTCGGCGAGCCTGGCGTGTTCGACAGCTTGACCGACTGCGACGTCCCCTCCCGCGATTTGGGCCTCTTGCCAGGCAGGGTCTACGAGATTGCGCTGTTTCACGCCGAACGCCACACCACCGAATCGAACTTTCGCCTGGCGCTCACCGGCTTCGTGGACGCCAAGAGCAAATGCACCCCCGTGTGCGGCGACGGCACACCAACGCCCGGTGAAGCTTGCGACGCGGGCGACGACAACGACGACAGCGCGTACGGAGGCTGCACCAAGCTGTGCAAGCGCGGCCCGCGCTGCGGTGACGGTAAGCTGCAAGAGCCGCAGGAAGCCTGCGACGACGGCAGCAACCTGACGCCCTACGCGGCCGACGGCAAGGGGTGCGCGCCGGGCTGCAAGCCGCCCGCCTTTTGCGGTGACGAGCAGGTCGACAGCTTGTTCGGCGAAGAGTGCGACGACGGCAAGAACGACGGCGCCTACGGAGGCTGCGAAGCCGATTGCACGCTGGCTCCGCGCTGCGGCGACGGCGTCGTGGACGACCCCGAAGAGGACTGCGACGACGGCAACTCCGTTTCGGGCGACGGCTGCTCGGCCAAATGCTCGAAGGAGTCGCCGAAGTAGCGGCCCCGGCGTCGAACGTGTGCGAGGGTACGAGCGCCGCGCGGTTTCGGATCACCCGTTGTTCACAGATCCAGCCAAACCGATCCACCGCCGCCCGTGACCCGTAGTGACGAAGCGCGCCCGTGCGGGCGCGCCGCCAATGCTGGATACTGAGCTGATTGCGCAGATCGCGCGCGGGCAGCAGGCTGCTTTGGGCGCCCTGTACGACCGCCACAGCGGCTTGCTCTTGGCCGTCTTGAAGCGCGTGCTGCGCGACAGCCAAGAAGCGGAGGACGTGCTGCACGAGGTATTTCTCGAGGTTTGGCAGCACGCGGCCGACTTCGATGCAGGGCGCGGCAGCGTTCGCTCTTGGCTGGTGATGCGGGCGCGCTCACGCGGCCTCGACCGCTGGCGGGTGCTGGTACGGCAGCGAAGCCTGCCCAAAGAGCCACTCTTCTCCAGCGACGCTTCGAATGCCGCTGCCGCCGAAAGTCTGAGCGTCAGGCGAGCTTTGTCCAACTTGGCGCCCGAGCTGCGTGCGCTGCTGGAGCTCGGCTACTTCGAAGGCATGTCCTCGGCCGAAATTGCGGCGCACGAGGGCCTACCCATCGGCACCGTCAAGTCACGTGTGGCACGGGCGCTCGCGGAGCTGCGCGACGTTTTGGGTCGCGCCTGAACAATCGGCGCGCCTCGCCGATCCGAACGCGACCGGGGCTGCGTACAACCGAGCGGAACCACACCGCGCCTCTCAGCGCGGCGCCTCGACGCGTGCCGCGCCGAGCTTTTTGGAGGTACTTTCATGCGATTCGCTTCCTATGCTCCCTTCTCGCTAATGCTCATCACGGCCCTCGGCTGCGCCGCCGCCTGCAGCGGGGATGACGACGACGATTCAGCCAACACCGCAGGCAAAAGCGCCTCGGCGGGCAAAAACAGCGGCGGCTCGAGCAGCCAGGCCGGCTCGCCCAGCAAAGCGGGCGAAACGAGCGAAGGCGGCACGGGCACCACCGAGCCGGAAGACTCGCAGCTCTGCACCGATCTCGGCGGTCCTGCCAACATCGACGCCGTCGTGCGCGGCGACGGCAAGACCTCCAAGACCGACCCTTTCAACGGCTTCAAGTTCGAGAAAGACGGGCGCAAAGGCTCGGTGCTGCTCAACGTGGCGACCGACCCGTGCATTGGCCAGCAGTTCGCGCACCTCTTGGCCGCCGACAAAGCCGCCGAACTCGAGCACTTGGCAGAGTGCTTGAGCCTGTTCGTGCAAAACGCCGCCGGCTGCGCGGTGGCCTACGAAGGCGCCAAAGACAAGGCCGGCAAAGCTTGCCTGTCCATGAAAGGCGCGCACATCGGCCTCGGCATCACCGAGCAGGACTACACGGCGCTCGTCACCGACGCCGCACAGGCGCTGATCGACGCAGGCGTGGACCCAGCTTCGGCGCAGTTCAAAGCAGTCGCGGGCGCGCTCACCGACGACGACCTGAAGAAGGACATCATCACGAGCGACGAGGCGGCGTTCTCGCAAGCGGGCGAGATGTGTGAAGCCGCGGGTGGCGCGGGTGCTGGTGGCGCCGCGGCCGGGGGCGCGGGCGGCGCTCAATGACCCTCAGGTCCACGCTCTTGAGGGCCGCGGCCGGCGTCGGCACGGCCGCATTTCTAGCCACGGCCGTCATCGGCGTGGCTCACACACCCTGGGGACGGCCACTGCTGAAGCTGCCGTTCCTGAGCGCGCTCGCTCAGCGCAGCGGCTGCCCCGTTGGCTCGATCGAGCCTGCGGCCTTCGAAGCCGTGCGCCAAACCAAGCTGGCGGGCGACGTGGGCGAAGCGACTGCGCGCGCGCATCCGGCGCTGGGCTTCACGCTGGGGCAAACGCAGAAGAGCGAGGTCGAGCGCTGGGTTGCTTCAACCAAGGCAAGCTGCAAAGCCGGCCTCGTCGCCTCGGTGCTGGAATGCGAGAATGTCACGAATCCCGGCGCTCCGCCGATCACGAACCTGCGGCTGCAGTTCGACGCCCAAGAGCGCTTGGTCGGGGTCGATCTGTTTCGAGCCGATCCCGAAGGCTCCGCGCTCGTCGGGCGCTTTCAGGCGCTACAGCGCGAGCTCGACGCAACCGTGGGACCTGCCACCAGCAACGTCGGCACGCCGACGCTCGACTTCGTGAAAAAGAGTCCGCTGCAGACTGTCGTGACCACTTACGGCTACCGGGACTACGTGGCCACGGCCATGCTGCTCAACTTCGGCAAGCGCGGCCTGCGCCTGCGCGAGCAGTACCGCTGGCTGCCTCCCCTAGCCCCCGCGTGAGGATCGGGTCGCAAGCCGGGGTAAGCCGCGCTAGGCTCCCCCGGCTTGTCTATCGTCGCCGCGCATGGCCTACAAAAAGGCTATGGAAATCATATAGTTTTACGCTCCGCTGACCTGATCATCGAGCCGGGTGAGCGGGTGGGCGTGGTCGGTCTGAACGGCGCGGGCAAGAGCACGCTGGGCAAGCTGCTGGCCGGCGTCGAAACCCCCGACGCCGGCAACATCGCCAAGCGGCGGGGTGCCCGCATCGAATACTTGGATCAGGTACCCAAGTTCGATGGCGAGCTCACCGCGGAGCAAGCCGTCATGCAGGGCCTGGCGGCTTGGAACGACGCGGTAGCGCGTCACGCTGCCGCCAGCAGCGCCCTCGGTGATCCGTCCGCCGACACCGAGCGGCTGCTCAACGAGCAAGCCAGCGCCGCCGACGAAGTCGAGCGGCTGGGCGGCTGGGACCAGCTGCACCGCGTGCACGCGGTCATGGGGCACCTGGGCATCTCGCGCCCGGACGCGCAGATCAAAGAGTTCAGCGGTGGAGAGCAGCGCCGCGTCGCGCTGGCCCGCCTGCTCGTATCGCGGCCCGACCTGGCTATCCTCGACGAGCCCACGAACCATCTCGACGCTGAAACCATCGAGTGGCTCGAGCAGCACCTGATGGAAGAATTTCCGGGTGCGGTGCTGCTCATCACCCACGATCGCTACCTGCTCGACAACGTGGCGCAGCGCACCGTGGAGGTCGCCGATGGCGAAGCCTTCAGCTACGACGGCGGCTACGAGCGCTACCTCGAGCAAAAGGCCGAGCGCCAAGCCCACGCGCAGCGCGCCGAGAGCAACCGTCAAAACTTCTTGCGCCGCGAGCTGGAGTGGCTGCGGCGCATGCCCAAAGCCCGCACCACCAAGTCGCAAGCTCGCATCGATCGCGCCGAAGCGGCCATCGCCGCCCCCAAGCCCAAATACGAGAAGACGGTCAGCCTGGAGATGGACGTCGCGCGCGCCGGCAAGACCTTGCTCGAGCTGCGCGACGCCAGCCTGAACATCGGCGAGCGGAGCCTCGTAAAGGCTTTGACGCTGTTCGTCGTGCAAGGCGACCGCATCGGTATCGTCGGGCCGAACGGCGCCGGCAAGACCACGCTGCTGCGCGCCATCCTGGGTCAGCACCCGCTCGCGGGGGGCACCGTCAACGTCGGTAAGAACACCAAGGTGGCGTACTTCGATCAGAAGCGCAGCGGCCTGGACGACTCCAAGTCGATTTGGGACAACGTCACCGGCGATCAATCACGCATCGAGCTCGGCGGAGAAGTCATCGATCCGCGCTCGTACATGGAACGCTTCGCCTTCGACAGCCACAAGCAACGCCAACCGGTCGGCTCGTTGTCGGGCGGTGAGCGCGCTCGTGTCGCGCTGGCGCGGCTACTCCGTCAAAGCGCCAACCTGGTGCTGTTCGACGAACCGACCAACGACCTCGACGTCGCTACGCTCGGCGCCGTCGAGGGCATGCTGCTCGACTTTGGCGTGACGGCCCTGATCGTGACCCACGACCGCTATTTCCTCGATCGCGTCGCCAGCTCCATTTTGGCCTTCGAAGACGACGGCGCCGTCGTGCACTACCCGGGCAACTACGACCAGTTTCGGCGCCTGCGCGCCGAGGCTCGCGAAGCCCGCAAAGCCGCCGCCAAAGCCGCGCCCACGCCCCAGTCCGGCACGCCCAAGGCCCCGTCGCAGCGCCCTTCTGGCAAGAAAAAGGTGCTGACCGCCAGCGAAGAGAAAGAGCTTCAAGGCCTGCCCGATCGCATCGACGAGGCCGAGCAGCTCGTCTCCAGCCTGCAAGGCAAGCTGGGCGATCCTTCGCTTTACGCGGGCGGCGGCAACGTCGTCACGGTGCAGCGCGAGCTAGAAGCCGCGCGCGCCAACGCCGAGCGCCTGACCGCCCGCTGGGAAGAGCTAGAAGTAAAGCGCAGCTCGGCTACTTGACCTCGAGCAGCTCGACCTCGAACAAGAGCGTGGCGTTCGGCGGAATCACGCCGCCCGCGCCCGACGCGCCGTAGCCAAGGCCCGGCGGAATCAGCAGCGTGCGCTTGCCGCCGATCTGCATCGACGCCACGCCTTCGTCCCAACCCTTGATGACACGGCCCTGGCCGAGCGGAAACGAGAACGGCCGCCCGCGATCGACGGAGCTGTCGAACTTGGCGCCCTTGGCGTCGTTGACCCAAAGCCAGCCCGTGTAGTGCATCACGCACGTCTGGCCGGTCTTGGGGCTCGCGCCAGTGCCAGGCTGGGTGTCTTCGTACGAAAGGCCGCTCGGGGTCGTGCTCATCGCCATGGCCCGGGACTGTAGAACCCGAGCCAGGGCGAGAGGAACGGAAATCAGGCGGCCCGGCGGGACGCAGCTTTTCGGCGGCGGGCAGTAGCAACGGCTGTGGCCAAACCGGCGAGCAAAAGCGCCGCGTTGCCGGCAGGGCTGCTGCCCACGACCTCACACGCGCAGCCTGGATCCTTCGTTACGCGACCGGGGCCGCTCGTGCCGTTGTTGCTGCCCGGGTCGCCGTTGGCGCTCCCGCCGAACGTGATGCTGCCGCCGAGGTTGATGCCGTCGCCCGGCACACCGGTGGTGCCACCCGTGCCGTTGCCCATTTGGCAGGCGCCGTTCACGCACGCTCCGCCGCCGGGGCAGACGACGCCCATGCACTGATCCACGCAGGTGCCGCCGTCACACTTCTCACCGGCCGCGCACACCACGCCCACGCACTTGGGGTCGGTGCAGCGACCGTCGGCCGCGCACTGCAGGCCTTCCTTGCAGCCACGGCAAGCGCAGTCGGACACGCACAGGCCGCGCTCGCACACCTTGCCAGCCGCGCAGGTCACGGCCTTGCACGGATCCACGCAGCGGCCGAGCTGGCACTCTTCACCGGCCGGGCACACCACGTCGGCGGCGCAAGCGCCCTTGCACTCGCCGTTGCGACAAGCCTCGCCGGCGGCGCACACTTTGTCCGCGCACGCGTCCTCGATGCAGTGCCCGCTCTTACAGGTAAAGCCTGGATCACAGCGAAACTCACCGGTGCCGCAGGCGCCCACGCAGGTACCCTTGTCGCAAACCTCTCCGGCCGCGCAGAGCCCGTCGCCGTCGTCGACCATGCCGTTGCAGTCGTTGTCGACGTTGTCGCACGCCTCGGTACCCGGCGCGATGATCGGCCGGCACATGCCCATCGTGCCCTCCGCGGCGCAGTCGGTGCGGCCCAGCGAGCAAGCGCCCTGGAGCCCCGTGTCGCACGGCTGCCCGCCGCCCAAACAGCTGATGCCCGAGACGTAAAACACGAAGTCGTTGAAGTCGCCGTCGTTCGTGGCCGTGTTGCCGGGCACTCCGGTCTTGTGCCAATCCTCGGGAGACATCGCCAAGTCCTCGAAGGCCATGTAAAAGCCTTCGGGATCTACCGTCGATTGGTAGATGAGCGTCGTGACCCAGGGCTCACCCTGAGCGTTCTTCTGGTTTTGCCCCAGCAGCGAATGCTTCGTCTGCTTGCAGGCCGAGCTGGGGTTGCCCACGAACGCGAACCCAACGTATTTGCCCTTGTAGCGCGGGTCTTCCTTGATCTTGCCCGAGTCGTACGCGCGCGGCACCCAAAGGCGTCGGCTCAAGTCGCGCGGATCACCGGCGTCCCACGCCAACGGACAAAATCCGTTGTTCAGCGGGCCTTGGCACTGCAAGTCCTTGGTGATGGTCGAGCCAGCTTCGGGAATGAACGGGAAAATCTCGTTCGCCGCGGGCGCGACCGTGCTGTTCGGATCTTCGACGTTGTACCAACCGAACGTCACCTCGCAGTCGCCGCCGCGCAATAGCAGCTGCCCGGAGAAGCCGCAGGTCGGTGAGAAGTAGCCGGGCGTCGTCTTGGCGTCCTTCACCGGATCGATCATCTCGCCGCGGAACTTGAACAAGCCCGCGAGGGTCGCCGCGTCGCCGTCGACGAAGGTCGGGAAGTAGTCGCTGTAGTGCTTGTTCTGCTGGTTGACGTCGGCGCCTGTCTCGTCCCTGTTCACCTGCGTCGTGGTCTTGAAAGCCCACGAGTCGGTGATGAGCGTGAGCTCGGCCGCGCCGACCGGCTGGGGCAGCGGGGTCTTGGCGGTGTCCGTTTGGAACACCTCAGCTTGCGCTGGAGCAGAAGCCCCGAGCACGCCCGCCATACCGACTGCCAAGCTCGCTAGGATTTTTCGCGCAACCATCGGAAACACCTCAGGATTATTGAAGGCCTGACGCGCAACATGCCCACACGCACGCACCAAGTTTGGCCATTGTAGCTGAGAAAACCAAACCTGGTACCGGTACCACATTCCAAACTTACAAATTTTGGAACAGGTTTTACAAAGGGAATGGACTACTCCAGGCCAGCGCCAAGCCGAGGCTGGGCGAATTGGCAGGCAGGCGGGAGGACGGGATGGTCTTCGAGAGAGGGAATTGGAGTGGGTTTTATGCACGCTCGACGCGACAGGCAGCCCGCTGCCCCCGACCACTAGGCCCCGGGCAATCGATTTTTCGTTCGGTTCCCCGAACGAACAATGCGCTTCCTGCCCCCACTTCCCGCCTTCCCGCCTTCCTCTGACCATTGGTCTGATCTCACAGCTGCCCGCCCGCTAAGCCTGGTTTCTGGCGAGGCTTTCGCGAGGACCAAGCGACGGCTGCCGTCGCCTCTCCTTGAGCGTACGTGGGTACGTGAGCACCGGACCGGAGCGAAAA
>DATAKF010000037.1:0-32863 GCA_036261775.1 Polyangiaceae bacterium
GTTGCCTTTGATGACGAGGCGGCGCAGAGCTTCGAGCAGGCGCTCGTTGTCGCGCGCGTGCAGCCCGATGCTGGGCTCGTCGAGCACGTAGAGCACGCCGACCAGGGAAGCGCCGATCTGCGTGGCCAGGCGAATGCGCTGCCCTTCGCCGCCGGACAGCGTGTGCGTGGCGCGGTCCAGCGCGAGGTAGTCGAGCCCGACGTCAATCAAGAACCCGAGCCGCTCGGTCACCGCTTTCACGAGCGGCAGCGCGATGGCCGCGTCGCGCTGGCTGAGGCTGCTGTTCTTGGAGAACTGGAGTAGGAACTCGCGGAGGGCGCGCAGCGGGAGCTGGCACATGGCGGCGATCGTCTTGTCGCCGAGCCGCACGGCCAACGCCTCGGGGCGGAGGCGCACTCCGCCGCAAGCTTCGCAGATCTGCGTAACGATGAAGCGCCCCAGATCTTCGGGGCGGATGGCGCCTTCCTCGGCGTCTTGGTCTTGCTCTTCGCCTTCTGGAATCGCGCCGGACTCGAGCATGCGCGAGAGCCTCGGCACGATGCCGTCGTAGCTTTGGCCACCGCGTCCGCGCTTCGTCTTCACGCTACCGCCGTGCAAGATGGCGTCGCGCGTTGCTTCGGGCAGCTCCGACCAGGCCGCGTCCGGGTTTGCCCCCAGCACATCGACGACGCGCGCGACTTCGGTGGCGGTCGCCACCGAGCCACGACGCCCAAAGGCCGCCACGGCACCTTCGCGCAGCGAACGCGAAGCGTCCGGCACGATGCGCCCTTCGTCGATGGCCGAGCGCACACCCAAACCGTCGCAGGTGGGGCACGCGCCGTGCGGGCTGTTGAACGAGAACAGCCGCGGCTCGAGCGGGGGCAGCGTGATGCCGTACTCCCAGCTGACGAGCCGCTCGCTGCGCACGATCGGCTCGCTGCCGTCGCCGGCGTCGATCAGCAGGGTGCCGTCACCCAGCTTCAAAGCCAGCTCGACCGAGTCGGTAATGCGGCCTTTTGCGCTTTCCTTGACGACGATGCGGTCGACGACGACGTCGAGATCGTGTGGCTCTTGCGGGTCGAGCGCGAGCTCGTCGGCCAAGTCGGTGTTCTGACCGTCGACGCGCGCGCGCACGAAGCCGTCGCGGCGTAGCCGCTCCAGCTCCGGCAGCAGGTCACTCTTGCGGGCGCGCGCGATGGGCGACAGAAGCGAGAGCCGGGCGCCCTCGCCGCGGCTCAAGATCTCGTCGACGATCTCTTGCACCGTGTAAGCGCGCAGCACTTTGCCGGACTTGGGGCAGTGCGGCACGCCGATGCGCGCGTACAGCAGCCTCAGGTAATCGGCGATCTCGGTGACGGTGCCGACGGTCGAGCGCGGGCTCTTGCCCAGGCCCTTTTGCTCGATGGCGATGGCGGGGCTCAGCCCCTCGATGCTCTCGACACGAGGTTTCGGCAGTTGGTCGAGGAACTGCCGGGCGTAGGCCGACAGCGACTCGACGTAGCGGCGTTGACCCTCCGCGTAGATGGTGTCGAAGGCCAGCGAGGACTTGCCCGAGCCGCTAGGGCCCGTAATGACGACGAGCTGGTTCCGGGGAAGATCGCAGCTCACGCTCTTCAGGTTGTGCTGAGTGGCACCTCGGACGACCAGACGTTCCATAGCCAGAACGGCTAGATGTAACACACGCCCGAGGGCCGGGTCCGGTGCCGATTGCCCGGCCTTCGGGGCCGGCCCGGGGCCTCTGTCTTCCCCGGAGCAGCGCCTTGCTTCCCCCGAGCAGCGCCTTGGGGGCGCGGCTCGGGCCGGCGCTCCGTCCGCGCCCGAGGAGCGGCGCTTGCTGCCCCGGTTGCTACCCCCCCGGCCTTCGACTAGCCTCCCGCCGCCGTGGAGCTTGCCTTATCGCCGTCCGAATTAGCGGGGCCCCGACCCCGCTCCCGCGCCGCCTTGGCCCGGGTTCAGGACGACGCTGGGCTCGAAGCCTGTCCGAGGGTGAACTCTTCACGGCGACGGGCCCATAGCTCAATCGGTCAGAGCCCCCGGCTCATAACCGGGTTGTTCCTGGTTCGAACCCAGGTGGGCCCACAGGACGTCGTGGCGCGCAGCAGTTACAGCTAGAGCTACTCGAGGAGCCGACACTTAACGTGAGCATTCAGTCCCAGATCGACGCACTTGAGAAACTGTCCGAGCTCGATGCCGAGCTGAAAGAGCTCAGCGATGTCCTGCGCAAAGAGCGAGGGGAGCTCGAGACGAAAAAGACGCGCCTCTCCGAGCTCGTCGAGCGCTTGAGCCGCGGCAAGCACAGCATCGAGGACATGGAGAAGGCTCGTGGGGATCTGATGGGCGAAGCCCGTCAGATGCTCATTCAGATCGAGCGCTCCCGCGAGAAGCTGTCTCGCTGCCGGACCGAGCGTGAATCCAACGCCGTCCAGCGTGAGCTCGAAGAGCTACGCAAGCTCCACCGCGATCGCGAGATCGAGATGGAAAAGATCGACGTCTTGATCAACCAGGGCAGGGCCGACGTCACGGCCGTGCTGGTGGAGCACGACAAGCTGGAAGCCGACCTGCTCAGCATCGAGGACGCCGCCACGGGCCGCATCGGTGAGGCTCAGAGCCGCTTCGACGAGCGCTCCAAGCTGCGGACCGAGCTGGTGAAGGCGGTCCCGCCCCAGGTTTACCGTCGCTACGAGCTGGTGCGCAGCCGTCGCGGCACCGCGCTGGCCTACACGCACAGCGGCATCTGTAGCGCCTGCAACATCAGCCTCTCGCCGATGCTGTTTCAGAAGCTGAAGCGCGGCGAAGACATGGATCAGTGCCCGAGCTGTAACCGCATCATCTACTACCGAGCGGTCATGCCGGCTGGCGCCAGCGAGTCGAGCGACGCGTGAAAGCATGCCCTCTGTGTGGCAGGCTCTACCCCGACGACGCGGGCTTCTGTCCGGTTGACGGCGCCCAGCTGAGCAGCGCCACGCAGGTCCCGGTCCTGGCCGACGATCAAGACGCGCGGATCGGGCAGCTGCTGTGTAATCGCTATCAAGTGCGGCGCGTGGTCGCCGATGGCGGCATGGGGCGCGTGTACGAGTCGCTCGACATGCAGGCCCGCCGCAACGTCGCGCTCAAGGTCCTGCACCCCGACGTGGCCAGCGATCAGGTCGCGGTCGAGCGCTTCAAGCGGGAGTTCGAGGTCAGCAAGCTCTTGCCGCACGATCACATCGTGGAGGTGCTCGACTTTCAGCCCACCAACGATGGCTCGTTCGCGCTGGTCATGGAGTACCTGTACGGCGAAGAGCTACGCGCCACGCTCAAGCGCGAGGGCACCATTTTGCCCGGGCGCATGGTGCGCATGCTGGCTCAAGCTGCGATCGGCCTGGAAGGCGCGCACTCCCGCAAGTTCGTGCACCGCGATCTGAAGCCCGATAACCTATTTTTGTGCCAAACCAGCGAGGGCGACACCGTCAAATTGCTGGATTTCGGCTCCGTGAAGGACAAGGGCGAGTCCGCCAAGAAGCTCACGGTGCTGGGCACCACCATCGGCTCGCCCTACTACATGGCGCCCGAGCAGGCTCAAGGCCTCGAAACGCTCGACCACCGCGCCGACGTCTGGGCCTTGGCCGCAATCATCTACGAAGCGGTGGTGGGCACGGTGCCCTTCATGGGCGTGAACGGTCCCAGCATCTTGCTGGAGATTTTGACGAAAGAGCCGAAGGCGCCCAGCGTCGCGGCCCAAAACGCCAAGCACCCGGTGCCGCCCACGCTCGATCGCGTGATGACGCACGCGTTCAAGAAGCAAGCGGCGCAGCGCATCGGCTCCGTTGGCGCTCTGGCGGACGCGGTTGGCCAAGCCTACGGGCTCACTGGCACGCACCAAGAGTGGGCCAAGGCCAGTGAGGCCGATTTGCAGCAGCGCATCGCCGCCAAGCTGCCGGAGCTCATGAAAGCCGTCGCGCCCGCTGGTCCAGCGAACGTCGCCGACTCGTTCTTTGGTGAGTCCGACGCGCTCGACACCTTCGACTCTCCCGCTGGCGGCCAGAGCATGCAGCCTCAGGGCATGCAGGGCGGCTACCAGCCGCCCGGCACGATGCCGAGCGGCTACCAGCAGGCTCCCTACAGCAGCAACGATGTTCCGATGGGCGTGCCCAAGCGGGGCGGGAATACGATGCTGTTCGTCGCGGTTGGCGCTGGTGCGCTGGTGCTCGGTGTGCTGATCGCGGTCGCGCTCGTTCTGCTGAAATAGCGGCTTCGTCGCTGCTCCCGCCAGGCTCTCGTTCACAGCCGCCCGCCAAGCCTGGGTTCTGGTGTGTCCAACGGCCGACATGAGACCCAAGCCCGCGTGCGGGCCCACGGCGGCTGTGGTAATTCATGGCCCATGGTTGCTCTTCGACTGGGCGTCGTCGTGATGGGAGCTGGCGTGCTGTTCGGTTGCAGCAAGGAAACGCCCCCGGCCGCTGAAGAGCCGCGCTCGGCTTCCAACGCGGCCGCGCCGCAATCCCCGCCGAACTCGCCAGCCGCAGCGCCCGGCGCGGCTGCCGCTGCCCCCGCCGCAGCGCCTGCATCCGATGCGGCTGCTCCGACCGGTGCCGCCAAGTTCACGGATGCCGCGTTCGACCTCACGCTCGAAGCGCCCAAGTCCAGCCTGAAGGCAGGCCAAGCAGGCTCGGTCGAGATCGTGCTCACCGCCAAGGCTCCCTTTCACGTCAACGACAAGTACCCGATCAAGTTGAAGCTGAAAGAGACGGCCGGCGTCAAATACGAGAACCTGACCATCGGCAAAGACGCCGCAAAGGTCGAGGCAATGAAGGCCGTCCTACCCGTCAGCTTTACCCCCGACGGCGCTGGCAAGCGCACCGTCGCCGGGGTGTTCGCTTTCTCAGTGTGTACCGAGGACAAGTGCCTGATGGAAAAGCGGGATCTCTTGCTCGAAGTAAACGTGGAATAGCGAGCACGAATCAACAGGGAGGCGGGGAGGCGGAGAGATCTTGGGTGGGTATGTTGCCAGCCCGAGGTCTCGGCTGCGAACAGACCTGACCTTGAAGGCGAGCCGCCGGAGCGATCCATTTCTTGTTCGGTCCCCGAACAAGAAATGCCTTCTCGTCCTCCCCAGCTCTCCGCCTCCCTGTTTGCTCGCATTCTCGGCCGTGCGGGTCGGCGCATTGTTAAAAGGTCCGTGGGCTACTACGCTTGGTAGACATGGGATCCGATCGCATTCTTGAGGACTTGGCTCGGATTGCCGAGCAGGTGGAGCGGTCTTTCAAGGAAGAGCGACGCCTGCTCACGTTCCGCGAGTACTTGGCGCTCTTTGCCACCGACCCCGTGCGTCACTCACGCGACGCCGCGCGCTACGTGCGCGACATGTTCGACCATTTCGGCCGCGTGCCGTCGGAGCGCCCGTGGGGTTCGCTGACGCGCTTTCGCCTGTTCGACCTGCCGTTTCTCGACGACGCCGATCGGCAGCGTGAAGCGCTGGTCGGGCAAGAGGCCGTGCAGCTCGAGCTGTACCGTTCGCTCAACAACTTCGTGCGCGAGGGCCGCCCCAATCGCGTGCTGATGCTGCACGGGCCCAACGGCTCTGCCAAGAGCACCGTGGCGGCCTGCTTGATGCGGGCGCTCGAGCACTACTCCGCCGAGCCCGAAGGCGCCCTGTATCGCTTCCACTGGGTCTTCCCGAGTGATCGCACCTTGCGCGGGGCCATCGGCTTCGGCGGCAAGAACGAGGCCCAGCGCGATACCGACAGCTACGCGCGCCTAACCGAAGAGCAGATTGATTCGCGCCTGTTCATGGAAGTGCGCGATCATCCCTTGTTTCTGCTGCCGCCCGAGCAGCGGCAGGAGCTAGTCGCGCGCCTGTATTCCGAGGCGGGCGCGCAAGAGCCGCCCCCGGCCTGGATCCTGCGCGGCAGCTTGTCGCACAAGAGCCAGCTGGTCTACGAGGCTCTGCTGTCCAGCTACGACGGCTCGCTCACCGAGGTGCTACGGCACGTGCAGGTGGAGCGCTACTTCATCTCGCGGCGCTACCGCGTGGGGGCCGTCACGCTCGGCCCGCAGCTCTCGGTGGACGCTGGCGAACGCCAGGTGACGGCCGATCGCAACCTCGGCACCTTGCCGTCGTCGCTCACGTCGGTCGCGTTGTTCGAAGCCTTCGGCGAGCTGATCGACGCCGCTGGCGGCGTGCTCGAGTTCTCGGATCTGCTCAAACGCCCGCTCGACGCCTTCAAGTACCTGCAAATTACCGCGGAGACTGGCGAGGTGCCGCTACGCTCGCAAAACGTGCAGGTCAACTGCGTGATGGTCGCCAGCGGCAACGAGCTGCACCTTTCGGCGTTTCGCGAGCACCCCGAGTTCGAGAGCTTTCGCGGTCGCTTCGAGCTGATCCGCGCGCCGTACCTGCTCAGCTGGGTCGACGAGCAAAGAATCTACGACTCGCAAATTGCTCCGCAGGTGCGCAGGCACGTCGCGCCGCACTCGACGCGCATGGCTGCCATGTTCGCGGTCTTGACGCGCATGCGCAAGCCGAACATCGAGCGCTACGAGGGCACCATCAAAGACCTGGTGAGCGAGCTCACCGCCGAAGAAAAGCTCGACCTCTACTCGAACGGCGTGGCGCCACTCAGGCTCGACGACGAGTCGCAGAAGCTGCTGCGCTCGGTCATTCCGCAGCTGTACCGCGAGAGTGACTCGTACCCGATCTACGAGGGTAGCGTCGGCGCCAGCCCGCGCGAGATGCGCACCGTCTTGCTCGACGCAGCGCAGAGCCCTCACTACGACTGCCTCTCCCCGTTTGCGGTCTTGACCGAGCTCGACGCGCTCTGTGAGCTGAGCCAAGAATACGCATTTTTGCAGGAAGAAAAGCTGCCTGGCGGCTACCACGACCACGTGGCTTTCCGCAAAACGCTGCGCGAGCGCCTGCTCGACCTGCTCGAAGACGAGTTCCGCCAGGCCAGCGGCTTGGTCGACGAGACCCGCTACATCGAGCTTTTCGATCGTTACGTGACCAACGTCAGCTTCTGGACCAAGAAAGAGAAGCTGCGGAACCCCATGACCGGTCAGTACGAAGACCCCGACGAGCGCTTGATGAAAGAGGTCGAGACGCTGCTTGGCCTGCCCGACAAGGTGGAAGACGTCAGGAACGGGCTCATCAACACCATCGCGGCTTGGGCCATCGATCATCCGGACCAAGCCGTCGATCACGCCAAGGTATTCGGGCCGCAGCTTCGGCGCCTGCGCGAAGCCGTGTTCGCCGAGCGCCGCTCGGCCGTCGCCAAGCTGTGCCGAGACGTACTGCTCCTGCTCAAAGAAAACGGTGACGGCCTGGACACCGCCCGTCGCGGCGCGGCGCAGCGCACCGTCGACCGCCTCAAGTCACAATTTGGCTACGAAGACGGCTCCGCGTCGGACGCCGCCGTGGCGCTCGTGCGCGAGCGGCTCGCGCCGCTGTTGTCGTGAGCTCGGGGCCGGTCGCGCCGCTCGATCGGAAGCGCGTGCTCGGCTTCTGGACGCTGCTCACCTTGGGCATCAACGGCATCGTCGGCGTCGGCATTTTCTTGGTCCCGGGGCAGCTGGCCGAAGCCGTGCCGGGCGCCGCCTCGGCGCTGGCGTTCGTGCTCACCGGGCTCTTGCTCTTGCCCGTTGCGTGGACCTACGGGCGGCTGGGTAGCGCCTACCCGGAGGACGGCGGGCCCTACGTCTGGGCTCGCGTGGCGCTGGGCGAGCGCTTCGCGTTCGGGGTCGGCTTCGTGGCCTTTGCGTCAGCGGTGCTGAGCACCTCGGCGGTCGTGAGCGCGCTTGGTCAGTACTTGGCGCCGGAGCTGGGGTTCAGCAGTCCGGCGGCGCGCTGGGGCTTTCAGGTGGGCGCGGCGCTGCTCTTCTCGAGCGTGACGCTGCTTGGGCTGCGTTTGAGCGCAGGGGTTTGGTCGGCGCTCACGCTGCTCAAGCTCTTGCCGCTCGTGCTGCTGGCGTACGCCGGGGCAGGGCAGCTGCTTGGCGGCTCGGGTGGGAGCAGCAGCGCCAACTCCGCGGCTGGCTCGCTGCTCGGCGCGGGCTGGGGACGCGCCGCGCTACTCGCGGTTTTTCCCCTGCAAGGCTTCGAAATCGTGCCGGTACCGGGGGGCGAGGTGCGGGGAGGGCGCCGCACCGTGCTGGGCGCCACGGTGCTGTCGCTCGGGTTCGCGGTGACGCTGTACGTGCTGCTGCAGGTGGCGTGCGCCCGCGCCTTGCCGAACCTGGCGATCTCGGTCGCGCCCGTCGTCGAGGCCGGCACGCATTACACGCACGGCATCGGCCGCGGCCTGTTCGCAGCGGGCGCGAACATCTCGGCGGTCGGCATCGCCTTTGGCATGTTCGCGATGACGCCGCGCTACCTGTCAGCGCTCGGCACCGAAACGCTACTGGGCGTCGAGCTCGCGCGCGAGCGTCGCGGAGTACCGACGCGCGCGCTCGTGATCACGACGGCGTGCGTCTTGCTGCTCGTCTCCAACTCGACCTTGGGCGGGCTGTTCGTGCTGTCGAGCCTGGCGGTGCTCTTGCAGTACGCGGTCAGCGCCGCCGCTCTGTTCAGGCTGGCGTGGCGCGGCGAACGAGGCCTCGGCAAGCTCGATCTGCTGCTCGCCCCGACCACCTTGCTCGCCATCGTCGCGCTGGCGCAGGCGGCTCGAGCCGTAGAATTGCTGATATTGGCGGGAATTCTGCTGCTGGGCTTGCTGCTGCTGTGGCTGCGTCACCGGCTGGCGTCGCGCCGTGCCGCGCGGTAAGGCTATCGGCGGATGCTGATCGACACGCACTGTCACCTCGATGGTGAGTACTTCCCCGAAGGCGCCGACGAGACGTTGGCGCGCGCGCGCAGCGCTGGCGTGACCGGCTTCGTGTGTGTGGGCGTCGGCTCGCTCGCGCAAACCGAAGCGGCGTTGGCCATTGCTGCACGCCGGCCCGATGTGTGGGCGACCGTGGGCGTGCACCCGCACGATGCAGCGTCGTGCGACGCCGAGCTGGAAGCCGCCCTGGCGCGCCTGGCCGTAGCGCCGCGCGTGGTGGCGATCGGCGAAATTGGCCTAGATTTTCACTACGACCACTCGCCGCGCGATCAGCAACAGCAGGTGTTTCGGCGCTTCATTCAGCTCGCGCGTCAGCTCAAGAAGCCGATCGTGGTTCACACCCGCACCGCGCCCGAAGAAACGCTGCAGATCTTGGCCGAAGAGAACGCGCGCGACGTTGGCGGCCTCATCCACTGCTTCAGCGAAAACAAAGCTTTCGCGACCCGCGCGCTGGACCTCGACTTCGATCTTTCGTTTTCGGGCATCGTCACCTTCAAGCGCGCGCTCGAAATCCAAGAGGTCGCGGCTTGGGCCCCGTCCGACCGCATTTTGGTCGAGACCGACAGCCCCTACCTGGCGCCCATCCCCCAGCGCGGCAAGCGCTGCGAGCCGGCCTACGTGCTGCACACCGCCCGCTTCGTGGCCGGCCTGCGGGGCGTGCCGTTGGAGCAGCTCGCCCAGCAAACCAGCGAAAATGCCCAGCGTCGGCTGGGGGTTTCAGCGGTGCTAAACTGAGCGGTAGCAGCGCCGTACTGCCCGACAGCGGGCCCCGGCCTGCTTCACCGTGACGGGAGCTTCAAGTCATCGCCGACGCGCCAGGTGGCCTCTTGGAGGCTCTGGCTTTGCCTTCGCCGGCTCGGTGCTGCTCCACGCCTCGCTGCTCTCGGGCGGCGCCTGGCTGCTGGCGCGCAGCCTGGCGGGCTCTCCGCCGCCTCCTGTCGCCAAGCTCGCTCCCACGGCCATCGAGCTGGAAGCCGACGTGGCGTTGCCAGAGGTGGCGGCGCTGGGTCCAGAGGCCAGCGAGCCGACCAGCTTGCCGCCTCCGCTCGAGGTCACGACCGGCGGCCGCCACGCGCCCAGGCCCGATCTCGACAGCCCCGGTCGCGGTGGCGAGCGCACCAGCGCTGAGCAGGCCACCAACCTGACAAGTTCGATCGACCCCATCGCGCTCGAGCGCGACCCCGAGACCGAGCGCGATCGGAGCCAGGTCTCGCGCCTGCGCACGGCTCGCTTCCGCGAGAGCCGTGAAGATCGGCGTGCGACGCCGACGCCCATGGAGCTGACTTTTTTGGCGACCGGCGCCGGCCACGTGCGAGCGCGTCGCGCGTTTTCGGCGAGCGATCCCGCGCGGGGCATCTTGAGCGGCACAGAGGCTTCGACTCCCGGCACCAAGGTCGGAGGGCAAGGCGCCACCAGCATCGGCGCCGAGCCGGACGCGGCCGTGGGCGGACCCGTCGCGGGCTCCGACGCCGCCCGCTTTGGTCAAGGTGCGCGCGATGGTCGCGACGCTCAGGAGTTTCACGCGGCCGCTCGGGTGCTCTTCGCGCGGCCGCTCGTACCGGCGGCGCGCGCCTCCGTGCCCGCCGAATTTCAAGGACGCCCCAACGACAACCTCGACTCGAATCAAGAGGTTGCGGCCAAGGTCAGCTCGCTTTTGCACGCCTCGAGCGCTGGTGGCCAGGTTGGACCCGGCGTTGGTGGTGAACGCGGCGGCTCGACACCCGGCGCGCTCGGCACGAAGGGTGCGGGCTCGCGCTCCTCGCCGAGCGGCTCGGCTTTCGGCAAAGACTTCGCCGACGACCCCGGGTTTTCGGGCTATTCGCGCGCCTTGCGCAGTCAGCTGGCGAGCGTGCTGGCGAAGGCGTTCCCGGATTGGGCGATCGAACAAGGGCGTGGCGGGCACGTCATCTTCGAGATGACCTTGAGCGCCGCCGGCAAGCCCACGGCCGTACGCCTCGTGCGCCCGAGCGGCGTCGGTGAGTACGACGACAACGTGCTGCGCGCGGTGCGGGCCGTAGCGAGCTTTGGCCGGTTGCCGCAGGGCTTCGGAGCGCCCGCGCAGTTTCGAGTCAGCTGGGACGCGCTCAACCCCGTCGTCGGCCGCGAAGGCCCAGGGCCTGGCGGCGGCCACCGCTAGACGCGTTACTTCACCCAGCTCGGTCGGGAGCCCGAGTCCGGCAGCTCCACGTTTTGATGCACGGCCAGCACGATGGCGTCGGTGAGCTGGCGCATGGCCTTTTCGCACCCTGGCGTGGGGTGTTTGGCTGACGGGTCACGGCAAGCCTTCTTCTCGGCCTCGCGCGAGCGCGCCACGACCCCGTTCTTCAGCAGCGATTCTTGCAAGTCGGCGTTCAGGTACTTCCAGATGATGCGCGGGCTTTGCATCGGCGCCGGCACGTAGCTCACCAGCATTTCTTCGCGGATGGTGGCGCAGGTGCCGTCCCAGCGCAGCACGTCCAAGTCCGAGGGCCCGCTGATCTGCACGCCCTTACCGCCGCCCTGCGACTTCTTGCGCAGTACCAGCACTTCTTCGCCGAACTTCAGCCAGGCCTCGCTCTGCTCGCCGCCGTAGGGGTTCACGGGCTCGACGTACTCGGCCTTCACGTACAGGTGTTTCCAAGGCATGCGGCCAGCGAACAAGAACAGCGGCAGGTCGGGGAACTTGTGCTTGCATACCGCGTCCACGAACGCTGAAGGCATGGCGCAGCTGGCCTTGTCGGCGCAATCGCTGGGCACTTCACGCGTCGTCGGTTCCTCGGGTGCGGCCGGTGTGGCGTCAGCGGCCGTCAACTTGACTGCAGCAGGCTCGGCCGCCGCAACGGGCTTGCTCTTTGGCTCGCTCGCTGGCGCCTCCGGCGGCGGCGCGCCTCCGCAGCCGTTGAGCACCATCAACACTCCCAGCCCCAATGACCCTTCAAACCAGTTCGTCATGAAAATCCCAACCTACAAGGCTTGCGCAAATGCCATGCGGGTGTCCACCTTCAATCGGCTGGGCGCGCGCTGGCTTAAGTTGGGTGCTCGCTCAGCCAGCGCTTGGCTTCCGCCAACAATGTAGCCCCGCGCTTTCCAGCGTGACTGCGCGCCACGAAACGCTCGAATAGCGGCTGCGCCAGCGCGTTTCTACCCGCGAGCGCCTGGCAGCTTGCTTCCCAAAACTCAGCGCGCGCGCCGTCGCTCGCTGCGTGGCCTTTCAAGAGCCGCTGCGCTTTGCGCGCAGCAGCCAGCCCGTGGTCAATTCGACCCAGCCCGGTGCGCTGGTAGTAGCGAACGATGGCTTCGGCCAGCGCCAACTGCGCGTCCGCGCTGTTCGGCTCCTCGGCGACGCGCTGCTTGGCAAGACTCAACTCTTGCTGCAGCGACAGCTCGCTCCGACGCTTGCGGCGGCAGTCGATGCAGCGCACCGCCACCGAGTCGAAGTGAAACTTCAGCGACTCGTACCAGTGCTTCTGCTCGCTCGCACGAAACACGAAACCCACGCCGCACTGCACGCACGTCCCCGGCTTGTCGACGTAGAAGTAGCGCGGCGTGTGACACATGCGGCAGAAGCTCTGGCTCCGCACGCTGCCCCGCACCGCTCCCTTCGGCAGCGGCGGCGCGTAGTCCGGGTCGTAGTCGCGGTAGGTCGCGACCGTTCCGTCCGCGTGCGTCACCGTGACCGGGATCATCGGGATCGGACCGAAGAGCGGGTGCGGGTGGAAGTCCTGGCGCGGCCGCGCCGGCTCGGCAGCCTTGGCTGCCCGTTGACGTTTGCCCTGCTTGCGTGGCTTGGCTCCAGCGTCGTGGCGGTGGGGCACGATGAAACTCCCGTTCGGCTTGGCGAAAGGGAGCTTAAGGGCGGGGCGCCTCGGGTTGAAGCGAGGCGTTGGTTTTGGTGCCGAAGGGCGGACTTGAACCGCCGACACCGCGCTTATGAAGCGCGTCGTGCATCTTTTTTCGAGGCTGATTTAGGCTTCTTCGCGGTGGGTGCTGGCTTGGCCGGGGGCAGTGCGAGGGCAACGACGGCCGATGCCGCGGCGTGAAGCTCGGGGCGCCCCAGGTGGGCATAGCGGGCCGTGGTGAGGGGGCTGGCGTGCCCGAGCAGCGCTTGCACCACGTCCAGGCCAGCCCCCGACCGGCGGGCCTCGGTGGCGAACGTGTGGCGCAGATCGTGGAAGCGGAAGTCAGTCAGGCCGGCCTCGGTGGCCAGCCGGGCAAAGAACGTCGAGGCCCCCGAGCGGGTGTAGGGCTTGCCGCTCCGGCCCGAGGCGAACACATGGGCCCCCGTGCTGGCCGCCATGGCTTCCGTGAGCACGCCGGCCAGGGCGGGGGAGATCGGCTGGTGGCTCGTCTTGACCTTGCCGCCCTTGCGCTGGTCGCGGATCGTGATCTGGCCGGCGTCCAGGTCAACGTCGGCCTTCTGCAAGCCGATCACTTTGCTGAGACGCTGGCCCGATAGCAGCGCCGCCGACACCACCCGGCGGAAGGCTTCGCGCTGGGGCTTGGCGAGGGCCTTGGCCAGCGCCCCGCGCTCCCCCGAGGTGAGCCAGCGCACGCGGCCGGCGGGCTCCTGAAGTAGCACCACCTTTGGAGCGCGTTCGATCCAGCTCCACTCCGCGGCCAGGCGGAGGAAGTGTTTGATCGTCACCAGCTCACGGTTGATCGTGCCGGGGCCCTTGCCCTGCTTCGTGCGGCGGGCCTTGTGCTTTTCGATCGCGCGCGCGTCCAGAGCAGCGAGGGACAGCCCGGCGCCGAGCGTTTTGATCCAGTGGTCGCGGTGCCGTTCCTTGTACTTCGGATCGGCGTTCGCCCGATTCGTGGCGCACCACTCGAGGTACTCCTTGAACGCCGCGTCCAGCGTGACGGGGTGCGCCTCGCCGCGTGGCTTGAGAGTGCCGGCGACTGACTCAGCCAGGATCGTCTGCGCCTTCACGCGCGCGGCGGCCTTCGGCGTGCCGAGCGGAAAGACTTCCTTGTAGCGCTGCTCCGCGCCCTTGCTGTCCACGTACCGCAGATCGATCCGCGCGCGCCCATCCGCGTCGAAGTACAGGCCGCGAATGCCAGAGCGTGACGGGCGGGGCATGGCGCCAGCTTAGACGCGCTGGCGCGCGGCGCATTCAAAAGGTGAAGGTGGGGAGGGAAGGTCTGGGCAGCGCCGGGCGTAGACTTGACTAACGGCGAACGTCGCCGAACACTACCGATTACAACCAAGCCTCAAGCACCAATAAGCCAGTCAAGCCCAACAAGTCCGTGTGGCGCCCGAAAGCAAAGCGGGCCCGAGAAAGCGCACGGTCCAAGTCCACCAACCGATAGAGGTGGGAATAGCGCAGTGGGCAAAGCGGATCGCAGGTAACGCCCTGCCGGCCGAGTACAGATGGGGCGGCGCAACGAGCTTTCTACCAAGGGAGTTTCCGCCGTGGCCTATCTCACCCTCGATCAAGTCTCTGAGCTCACGCACGCGCCCGTCGCGACCGTGCGGTGGTGGATCCACACTCGCAAGCTGCCGGCGTTTCGCCCGGGGCGGCGTCTGCTGGTGAAGTCCACCGACCTTACCGCGTTCGTCGAAGGCGCGAGCGTTGCCGAGCGTGGCGCCGAGCGCGCGCGTGCTGCTCGCAAGGGTGCGCGACCGTGAGCGCTTCACGCAAAGCGAGGCGCGCAGCCGAGCGCGCGCAACGAGCCCGAGAGAAAGTGCTCGCTGGGGGCGTGACACGACACATCCCAGCGCCTGACGACGACGAGACGGCGCGCAACGCCAGGAGGCTGCTCGCCACGATCGAGCACTCGATCGGCGAGTATGAGCCGCACTGCCAAGGGGATCGCGTGATCCACGCACTCTGGCTAGATGCTGACGATCTAGAGTACATGAGGGCGCTCAGCGCCGAGAGAGGGCTACCACCGCTGAACACGCCAGCCGTGCCTATCAGTCTCGATTTTCGACCGAGGGCCGATGTGCTGGCGGAGTGCCTCGCATCCGGGGCATGGTCGGAGACTAGCCTCGACCTACTCCGATCAGTACCAGTGCCCGGCTCCTATCTCGTCGTCTTTGACGGGAGCGCCTGCGGTCATGGTGTCTCTCTGATCTCGTCCAACGGCGTGAGAAGTCCCGCGGACGCCTAACGCCCACCGCACGCGGCCCGGGCCAGGGCCGCCGTGCACCGCTTCACCGCATAGATCACGATCAGTAACAGCCCCGAAGGAGATCCGAAGTCATGAACAACGCCCCCGCCAATCCCGCCCCCGTTCTTCGCCGTGGCCGCCCGCGCACGCGTCGGCCCATGCCCCCCGCGCCCGTCAAGTTTGACATCGAAGTCTTGGCCCGCGCGATCGAGGAGAACACGGACGTGCCGCCCGGGTTCTTCGAAGTCATCCCGCCAGATGTGATGCGACTGATCAACGCCGTCGACTACGCGCACTACTGCGCGCGTCACGCCGAGCAGCAACGCAACGCCAAGCCCCGCGAGCCCGCGACTCAGGCGCCGGCTGACGCCCCGATTCACTGACCCCAAACATGCGGAAAGCCGACCTTGCTGGGCCGGCTTTCCAAGTACCGCAGGACTGATTGACCATGCACAAGCTACCACTTTGGAACCCCCCGGCAACCGATCGCACTCACTTTGAGCTACTCCGGCAGATTGGCTATGATGAATACATTCGGCTCGTAGAAGAGCCGTTGCGCGGGGACCACGGGCCCATGATGCTGCGCCTACACGAGGCGCGTGCTCAAAAGCAGGTCGCGCTGGCCGATCATCACCAGGCCGAGCTAGACCGCCAAAAAGCGGCGCTTGCCGAGATCGAAAGGCTCGAAGCCGAGTTTCTCGAGAACGGCTACAGCGAACCTGAGCCGCGCGAAGTGTGCGGCGCCGATTGCACCGTCCTAGCGCTCCCCTCTCTTGCGGACTTCGCACTTGTGAGAGGTACGATCCGCCACGACGCACCGAGCCTCCGCTACGAGGCTCGACATTGCCACCAGAGCTATGGCCATGAGTGGCCCGACGCCGGCCCTCTCGATGAGCGGCGCCATTACCATTTCGTCGAAGTCGCCAGGCACTGGATCATTGCGGAGGACACCGGCGCGCGCGGCTTGGTTCCGATGGGTCTCCGCGGCGCGGCGCTCGAGTCCTGGGCGCGAGAGTGGCGAGACGCCGTCTCCGGGCTCAAAGGCTCGGAGCTGTTCGTGTATGCCCAGCCTGGCCAGCACGTTGCTTTCACGGCATGGGCTGACAAGCCCGTGGGGTTGGACGGTGCGGCCGCGTGGTGCCGTAGTCTCGAGCCTCCGCGCGGCGGCGATGACCCCCGCTTCATGCCGGTATTCGGGGAAGGCCGGCGGACGTGGACCGTGCCGTGCGAGGGCTTCTTCTTGGCCGGCGCCTACGCCACGGCCGAGCCCGCAACGGCCTTGGACCGCGCGCAGAGCACCACGAAGGGCACGAGGCTCGTCACGGGCATCGCGGCCCTAGATGGCCTGTACCGCGGCGGCGTGGGCATGCCCCTCATGACGCGCATGCTCGTGACGGGCGACCCGTCGAACTGCAAGACGCAATTCTTGCTCGAAGCGGCCGTCTCGGCCGCGGCGGCCGGCTGGCACGTGCTCTGGCTCTCGCTCGATGACCCGGACTTAGCCCTCGTGGACATCCGCCGCTTGCAGCGCATGGGGCTCGATGACGTGCGCGCTGGCGAGCTTCGGCCAGAGGACGTGGCCCAGCTCTCGCCTCACGTCGAAGTCGTAAACGGCGTACCCCTCGAGGCCGCTTGGGAAGCCGCGGCGGCCCGGGCCACGGCCGCAGGCCGCCCGCTGCTCGTGCTGTTCGACTCGCTACAAGCTACCGGCGCGGTGTCTCATGCGGCAGAGGGCAAGGGCCCCGGGCAGGCCTCGATCGAGGCCACGATCGGCGCCATCATCCAGTGCCAGATCCAGTGGCCAGCCGCTTTCATCGGCACGAGCGAGATCACGGCCAACGGCACATCCAAGGGGACGCGCGACTTGGAGTACAAGTTTGACGTGCGGCTCCGGCTGCGGCTCTCCGGGGAAGCGCTCACCCTCGAAGTGCAGAAGGGCAAGCCCTGCCGGCCTGGCGCCGTCGGCACTCGGATCGCGCTGGCCGTGGACTTCGATGGGCAACGCCTGCTCGACCCCACCGCGGCGGCCAAGGCCAAGGCGGGCGCCGAGCTACGAGCGCAGATCGTGGCGGCGGTGGAAGCGCAGGGCGGGCTGGCCAGCGGTGCCAAGATCGAGGCCCACGTCCAGGCGAAGGGCGACCGTGTGCGCGCCGAGATCAAGGCGATGGTTGCGGACGGCGCGCTGCTCAAGATGCCCAAGGGCTACCGTCTGCCGTGAGCAATTCCAGTGAGAGTCTCGCCCCAACGACGCGAATACGGCGCGCGCTCGGATTCGGTGGGGCGGGGCTTCACAGCCTAGATTGGCTCGATCGTGAAGCCCGCCAAGATCACAGTTTTTCGGATTCGGTGGGGCGGGGCTTCACAGCCTAGATTGGCTCTAGAACCTCGCCTCACTCGTTAGGTGGTTCTTTTCGCGGGGCGAGGTTTCGCCGCGTCTTTCCTGCTAGATCGTCATCGCTCGTTCGCTCGCTCTTGTCCCTCCTTAGGAGGGGACAGAAGAGCACGGCGGGACGGGGGCAGAGAGGGCCCACCACAGTGACGCCAGGGCAGACCAGCTCGCCCGCCGCGACGCGGCGCCGCATGTAGGCAAATGGGGGTAACGGGGGTCCCCCGATGCCCTCCGAAGGGCGCCTCCGCGTCCGATTGTTGGGTTTTGAGGAGTTTTTCGATCCGATACGCGCGCGGCGCGGCGTGGAAGTTCAGTGATTACAATAACTTTCACGGTTGATTGAATGTTCCGAAAGTTCTGGCACGCTTGAGTCAATCGGAACATGGGCCGCCCCAGCGTCATCACCCCGCAAGTCGCCGCACGCATCGCCGCCGAGCGGGCGCCTGGGCTCAGCGTCCGCGCGCTTCGGGCCCGGCTGGCGGCCGCCGGGGTCCACGTTGCCCTGGCCACGTTGCAGCGCCACCTGGCTCGGCCCCAGGGGGACAGCCCCGCCCCCCTCCGCGGCGACCTCTCGGCCCACCTCGCCAGCAGGCCAAAGCCGGCGCCGGCCGAGCCTCCCGCCGAGCTGGCACCCGATGACGACCTAGGCCACCTCGCCCGGCGCCGCGACGAGCTACAGCGCGCGCTCGACCTCTGGCAGCCCCAGCTCGGCGCCACCGGCGCGGCCGTGCGCGCCTACCGCGGGGTGATGGCCGAGCTACGCGCGACCACGGCAACGCTTGTCGAGCTGCGCCCACGCCCCGAGGTGGAAGCCGACCGGCTCGAAGTGCTCGGCGCCGAGCAACGCGCGGCGCTACTCGATCGCGCGCGGGCCGTCGCACTCGCCGATGAGGATCTTCGCGGTCAGGTTCGGCGCGCGCTCGCCGCGATCGATAGCATGGTGGACGCGGGGGCCGACTGATGGATCTCCCGGCCTGGCAAGAGCACGACAAGCGGATCGACTCCGAGCAGATACCCGACGCGCGCGCCTTGCTCGACCGGTTGCCCGTCGAGTTTCTCGAAAGCCTTTCGCCGCTCGAGGCGCTCAGCCTGGCCTACGAGCCCGCGGCCTATCTCCGCGCGCGCCAGCAGATCCCGAGTGATGGCGACTGGCTCACGACCGTTTTCATGACCGGGCGCGGCTGGGGCAAGTCGCACGCCGCGGCCGGGTGGATCATCGGCCTGATCGTCGAGGCCAAGCCGGGCAAGCCGACGGACATCGCCCTAGTAGCGCCGACGATCGACGATTGTTGGAACCTCCAATGGCGCGTGATTCAGGCGCTTGTGCCGCCGTGGGTTCGCTACGTTGAGCGCGTAGCGCGCGGGCAGATCCTGTTTCCCGATCACGGGGTGACCCTGTTCCTGCACTCCGCGGAGAACACTCAGTATCGTGGGCCCAACCTTCGGGCCGCCTGGGCGGAAGAGCCCGTGAAGTGGAGCCGCGGCGCGGAGCTTTGGACGAACATGCGCCTAGCTCTGCGTGTGAGAGGCGAGACGCCGCCGCGGGCGGTCATGACGACCACGCCGCCCGATGAGCTGGGCTGGCTGCTCGAGCTTTGCGCCGAGCCGACCACGCGCGTGGTGCGCGGCACGATGCGCGATAACCCGGCGCTAGACGATCGCGCCGTCGAAGCGCTGTACACGTCGATGGCAGGCAGCATCGCTGGCGCGCGCGAGCTCGACGGCCGCGTGGTGCTCGGCACTGACGGCGCCTTGTTCAAGCTCGAAGATCTCGAGGCCGCTCGAGTCCAAGCCGCGCCAGCCCTTTCGCAGATCGTGATCGCGGTCGACCCGGCGCAGAGCGCGAAGCGGGACGCGGATCCGGTGGGCATCGTCGCGCTCGGCATTGCGCAAGGTGGGCTGTATGTGCTCGCTTCGTGCTCTGAGCGGCTAGCCCCCGCGGAGTGGGCAGATCGCGCAATCGGATGGGCTGAGCGCTATCACGCCGGCCGATTCATCGTGGAACCGACCGGATCGGGTGGGTACCCCAGGGCCACGCTCGAGGCGCAGCAAAGGCTCTTGCAGGTGCCGCGCCGGCCTATCTTGGAGTCGCCGGCTCGCGGCTCCAAAGCAGATCGCGCCGCGCCCCTGAGCGCCGCGGCCGCGCAAGGCCGGCTTCACTTGGTTGGCCGTCACGAGCAACTAGAGCGCGAGCTAACGACATGGCACCCCGGCGCCGGCTTCTCACCGGGCGGCTTGGACGCGCTTGTCCACGGCGCGAGTTGGCTAACGAACAACTGGACGGCCAGACTGTGATCATGACCAAAGCAAAACGCAAAGCAGTGGTGGCGATGCATGTCGCGGGCGAAGATCCGGAAGCGATCGCGGCCAAGCTCGGGCTTCCGCTCGATGACGTGCGCCGCGCACTCAAGACGAAAGCGGCCGAGCCCAAGCCGGCCGCGCCCAAGCCAACGAAGCCCGCACCGGCGCTCACTGAACAGCAACGGCGCGAGGCCGCGTATCAGCGAGCGCGAGCCGAGCACTACCGGCGATACCCCGATGGCCGCGTGAAGTTCGACATCCTGAATTGGGAGTCGCAAGGCAGCGTACAGACGACCGTGCGAGATCCGCGCGGCTCTTACGCGGCGGTGGCTGGTCTGTCTGGGGCGCGCGGCAACCGGTCGATCTAGCCAAGCGGCCCCAAGGCCGGCCTCTGGAAGGCTTGTTTCGGGCCTCCGAAAAAAGTTCTTGCGCATATCTCACGGCCTGGTAGCCTGGCCACCAAAGGGGTTGGTTTGCACGTTAACCGCAGACATGCTTGCCTAGTGCATGTCATGCGATTGCAAAACGCCCGTCGAGCCAGGCTCGGCCCTCGAGCGGCTGAGCCACTCCGCTAGCCGCGTTGTCGGTGCGAGAGTTTCCACCGCGTTCGCACAGGCCCTTGTGGGCTACTGCACCACGAACAATTGCTCGCAGTCGGCGGCCATCCGAACCGCCCTCGCGAAGCTGGCCAAGGCCAGCGACGATCCGGCGCAGCAGTACACCGCCCTCTTGGACGTGCTCGGCCTAGGCGAGGCCGACCCCACGACGATCACCACAGACCAGATCGAGTCCGCGCTTCGCGACTTGCTGGCAGCGTACCCGCCCGAAGGCAACCAGCCGGTGCCCGATCCAATGGCTGCGCCGGCAGACGCGCCCCCGCCGCCAGCGCTTGCGGCATCGAAGCCCGCGCCCGCCGCGGTGCACTTGACCCCCGCGCAGATCGAAGCGCGCAAAGCAGCGGCTAAGCCCGCCGTGGCCTCGAAGCTTTCCGACGCGCAACGCGCAGCACTCACGCGGAAGGGCCTCCCCCACACCGAGCACGCTTGGGCGTCGCTCTGCAAAAGCGCCGCGCGTGCTGCCGGCAAAACCGCCGCGCCTGCTCGAGCCGCCGCGCCGACCACCCCGAGGGGTGACGTTTCCAAACTCAGCAAAGCGTCGCTCGAAGCCGCCCGCAAGGCTGGGATCAGCCCGCAAGAAATGGCCGATCGTATGGCCCGCGCGGCGCGTGCTGCCCGGTAACTCAGACCCCCACGAAAGAAAAAAAAAATGCTTCAGCAAGTACCAGTCATCGGCGGCGGAACGCACGTCATCGACATCGGCGCCGAGGTGCGCAACACCTTTGCCGACACGCTCCGACGCTGGGGCGCATCTTCGAGCACGAAGCCAACGGGCCATGCGCGCGTGCTCGAGGCGATCGCCACACTCGATCATGCGCTCGAGTCGCTCGGCTCGCGTGATCGCGATGGGCTCAAAGCCAAGCTCACGGCACAGCGCGCGGCACTGCTCGCCAGCGTCGAAGCGGCCCAGGGCTTGGCCGGCGAAACGCTGGGAATGCACAAGGTCCAAGCCGAGGGCCCCGTTTTCTTGGACCTGCTGGGGCGCTACCTCGCCGCCTATCGGGCCCAGGTCGAAGCTCAAGCGGCGATGAATGCCGCCGATCGCGAGCACGTGCTGGCTCGACGTGCCGACCTAGACCTTTGCGAAGCGGACACCCGCTCGGTGCTCCGCGAGATCCAAGCCTTCCGCGAAGCTGTGGCGTTCCCCGCGCTCGCTACGGACTTCACCGCTCCTTTCGTCCAGGCCGAGCAGCAAACCGCTGAGCTGGTGAGGCTCGCCAAGATCCCCCAGCCAGCGCGCGCGCTCTTCGCGGCGTTGGAACAAGGCAGGACTACGAGCGCCACAATCGGCAAGCTTTGGCCGTGCTTCACCCCGGCGTCGGGCAAGGCGGCCGAGCTATGCGAATGGCGCTCGAAAGCGTTCCACGAGGAGCACGGGCAGTGAACGGCGCCGACGCCGCCAAGGCCAGCGCAGCGGGCACCCTCGCCGCGAGCTTGCTCGAGTCGCCCATGGGCCTGCTCGAGTTGCTGGGCGCGCGTAGCGACACGCTGCACGTGCTGAACCTCGAGCGCATGGGCAAGCCTACGCGCGCGGCACGGGGGCACGCTGATGGCCGGCATTAGCCGCTCCCTCCGTGTCGGCGAAGACCTCGCCCCGTTGACTGACGGCGCGCACGACCTGACTGCGCAGACCGGTAAGCCGGCGCGATGTGCGCGCGGCGTGCTCTGCCTATCTGCTATCACTTTCACGGTGCTCGCCAACTCCAAGGGCACCAACTGTGCCCCGGCTGCGGCGGTGCCCGCGGGGACAGAGATCATGGCGGACCTGTCGGCCATCACCTTCACTGGTGGGGAAGTGCTGGCGTTCTGGTGACCGAGCGCACACATCGCCCCGAGCGCACCTTCGAGGGGCTACAGGCCGAGTACGAAACCGCCCAACGTGAGGGCAAAGCGTGGTGCGCGCGCAGAGCCAAAGAACAGGCGATTGCCCTGGCTCGGCGGACCGACCGCCCGATCCCCTTGTGGGCGAGGCCCTGGCGATGACCGACGCGCAAAGGATCACGCTCCAACGGCTCCAAGATTTGCATGACCTCCAAGTGCGAACGGGCCGGCCACGGAAGGCGATCGATACGCGCAAGCGCGCGCGTGACTTTTGTTCCGTTGCCAGCCTCGACGTAGCGAGCTGCGCCCCGTGGGCGTCGCTGCAACGCGGGGAACGGAGCGCCGAGCCCAAGCCCGCGGCGCCGGTACCGCTGAGCGCTCCGATCGTTGCCAGCACCGGCCCCGTCGAGGTGCCGCGCTATGACTCGCTCCGCGCTTGGGCACGCGCCCAGAGCGGCTCGAGGGTCATTTGCTGGCACGACGCCGGCCGGGTGTCGCTCGTTTGGATCGCCACCGACTTGGACCGCAAGCGCTCGCAGACGTTCGCGAGCGAGGCCGAAGCGCTCGAGGTTTTGGCGGCGGACGGCGTCCGGTGGCAGGCGCCGCGCAAGCCAGCGAAGGCCCGGGACCGCGCGCCGATGGCCGTTGCCCGGCGGGCCTAAGACCTTTCGAGCCTGCCCCAGGGAACATTTCCCCGCCCGACGCGTAAGCATATCGCCCGGCAATTTCGTCAGGCAAAGCGGGGCCCGCGCTGCTGAAACAGCCGGACCCCAAGACCACGAAAGGGATGCTTTCATGATCAAGGGGACTAATACCATAGGTGCGCCTGCGCGCGCCGATCGTCTGCGCCAGCTTGCCGGCCAAGCCGAGAATCTTGGGGCGCTGGCGACTCTCGCCGATGCCACGCTGAGCCGGGCGAGCGCCGACCTTCAGACGCTGGCCCAAGCCGCCCGAAGGCTGGCCACGGCGCTTGAGTGCGAGGCCGACACGGCCGAGGTGAACGGCGCGCTTGGGGGTGGGCAGTGAACCACCTTGCCGCCGCGGAGCTGCACATCCGGATCGCGCGCGCGGAAGCGCACGCCCGCAACGCCATGGCCGAGCTAGCGCGCGCCAAGCCGCACGAGCGACGAAAGGGCGAACGCCTCACCGGCAATGCCTGGCGCCGGGCAAAGCGGCACATGCGCGCGGCTGCCAAGGCCCTCACCTACTTGGCCCAGCTGCAAGGGGGTGCGCTGTGAACGCGCTTGCCCCCGACGTTGCCGAGGCGCTCGCCAGCGCCCTGCAAGCCATTGCCGACGAAAAGGAAACGCACGCGCTGGCGCTCGACAACTTGGCTCGAGTGACTGGCGACGCCGCCCAGCAATTCGGGGCCGGTGACGTGCCGGCCGCGCATGCTTCGATCGCCAAGGCGCTTGACCTTGCCCACGAGCTACTCGGGGAGTGCGACGCGATCGAACCGCTCGCGGCCGTGCTGGGCTACGAGGACCCCGAGCCGGCGATGAACGGGGGTGCGTCTTGAACCCCACGCCCTCCAACGTCGTTCGCTTCCCTCGCACGTCCCTCATGCTCGAGGCGCAGAGCATCGCCGACGTGTTCCGGCGCGCGGCCGTTGACCTCGAGGAGCTCGCAGGCACTGCCCACGCCTACCCGCCCGGCACGCTGCGCCGGAAGATCCGCGCGATCACTCTCGCGGCGGTGGCGTCGGCCGTAGATTGCGAGGGCACGTGAGCGCGCGCGACCTCGGGGCTTGCCGCTCGTTGATCGACGACGCTGCGCGCACGCTGGCCCAGTGCGACGTGGAACTAGGCGACCCCGGCGCCGATCTTCAGCAGGTCGAGAAGTGGCTGCTCGATTCGCTGAATCTGACCTTGCATGCCCTGGCGCTGCTTCGGGGAGGGCCCAGGGCATGAGCCGCGCACCCTTCGTCGAGCCCGCCACGGCGGCGGCCATGTTGGCCCTCGCCGACTACGCCGCGGGGCGCGAGCCGGCCGCGCCCTTCGCCTTCCTGCGGGGCTGGCTGGCCCGGGCGTCGGGGGAGCCAGCGCCCCGGCCCGACCCGCGTTCCGAACCAGGGGAAGGCAACGGGGTGCCCGTGGCGCGGGTCAATCTGGCCTCGCGTCGGGAGTGAGCCGGACCGGTTCGGGTCAGTGATGCGCCCCAGTGCATCGCCCCAGTACATGCCCCGCTCTGGCTTTTGGCCGGGGCGGGGCATTCCTTTTTGGGGCTGTTCCAGCGGGGGCAGTGCGGGGGCAAACCGCCCATCACCTGCCATCACTTGCCGGTGTTTTTCAACGGTTCGCCCGGTGCACTTTGCAGCCCTTTCGGGCTGCGAAACGGGCTGTTTTTCTAGGGTGCCGAAGGGCGGACTTGAACCGCCGACACCGCGCTTATGAAGCGCGTGCTCTAACCGACTGAGCTACTTCGGCTGGGTCACAAACGGGCGCGGAATATGGTCGCTCGGCCCCGGGCCTGTCAAGGCGAGAACCGCGCAAACCGCAGCAAACAGGAGGCGGGGAGACGGGGAGGGAAATCCGAGGGACTTTTCTGGGGCAGAGCCCCAAGGCGGCCTTCCGGCTCGCTGCCTCCCCTGTCGCCGGGGGCCTTTCTGCCGTCAGTTATTGCCGAACAGGTCCTGGATCTTCGAGTCCAGGGCTATCGCGATCTTGTACAGGCTGGAGATCGACGGGCTCGATTCGGCGCGTTCGATTTGGGAGAGCAGCGAGATGCTGAGGCCGGTGCGGCGGCTCATCTGCTTGAGGGTCAGCTCTTTCTCTTTGCGCATCGTGCGGATGGTGTCGCCGATGATTTTGTGGAGCTGTTCTTCGGGCGTCCGCGCGAGGCCTTTCTTCTTCATGACGCGCGCGAGCACGTCGCGGAACTCGTCCACGTTGAAGGGCTTCTTCAGGTAGTCGACGGCGTCGAGCTTCATCGACGCGACAGCCGAATCCAGGTTCGGATGCGCCGTGAAGATGACTACTGCGATGTCGCTGTCGACGGCGCGCACGCGCTTCAGCACCTCGATGCCGTCGAGCTTCGGCATCATCAGATCGAGGATCATCACGTGGTAGTCGCCCGTGCGCACTTCGTCTTCGACGAGCGTCGGGTCGCTCAGCGTTTTGACGACGAAGCCGTCTTTTTCGAGCAGCGTTTGCATGTAGTCGCAAATCGCTTTGTCATCGTCCACGATCAGGATTCGCACGCTCGGTACTTCGATCGGCAAGGCTCGCTCCTAGGTCGTTCGCAAGGCTCTGCGGAAGAGGTTGCAGTGACACTTTAATGGGTTGTGATGGTTACCACAACACTAGATTTTTGTTCGGTAGTTTCGTGCTGAACGGGGGCTGAATAGTTGTTCAAATTCAGCGAGTTGCGGGCGAACGGCTGTTCGGTCATTTGATCAGTTTGTGGGTGCCGTGACTTGAAATGGGTAGAAGGAAGCCGTTCCGTTCGCCGCCTTCAGTGTCGGCAGCGGTACAGCGATACCTGATTTTCGACGTCAACCCGCTGAGCGGTGGCGCTTTTTGATCAGGCATTGCGCCTTCCCGCCTCGGGACTCACGGCAGGTGACTGGCGTGCGCTACGCTGATCGATCGAGCCATGACGCATTTCGGCAGCGCGTCGCGTCGTCCCAAGGTCCTCGTCGTCGACGACAACGAGGTTTGCCGCGCGGTGGTGCGAGAGTCGCTCGAGCTCGGGGGCTTCGACGTCGTCGAGCTGGATAACCCGCTGGGCATGAGTCGCGTCGTGAACCACGAGAAGCCTGACGTCGTGCTGATGGACGTCGAGATGCCGGCGATGGAGGGCGACAAGGCGGTGGAGATCTTGCTCAAGCACCGCCTGCACGATTGTAAGGTGCTTTTGTATTCAGGCCGCGCCCCCGCCGCCCTGGAAGTCCTGGCTCGCAGCTGCGGCGCCAACGGCTTCGTCTCCAAAACCGTGACTGACGCCGCCCTGGCAACGGCCATTCGCGCTCACCTGCCGCCGTAAGCGCGCGTCGTCGCAGGCGCGAGCGCTAGATACCCAGTCGCGACGCCCAGATATTTTCGGCACCGACGCCAGTGCGTTGCCAGATGCTCACGCCTTGTGACGGCTCGCTCGGGTCGAAGCCGATGCGAAGGTAGTAAAGCGTGTCGGGCGAGCTGGCGACGGTGACTGGATCGTCGAGGGTGCCGCTGGATGCGACATACGGAACGGCTTTGATGAGCCCGCCGCCACCGCGGTAAACGACGGCGCCGTTGCCGGTGGAGCCGATGCCGACCTGGATCTGGCCGGTGCCGGTGCTGGGTCCGGTGAGCACGGACGCCCAGCCGCTCACGGGATCGTAGGCGCGTAGCTTGATTTCTCCACCGGTTCCGAAGTTGTTCCACGCTACCAGCGCCTTGCCGTCCGGGTTGACGGCGACCTGCGGAGAGGTGGCGTCGCCGCCCGGCGTACCGAGCACGGCGGTCCCCGTCCAGCCCGTGCCCGGCACATAGCGCTTGGCGCAGACTCGGTTGGTGGTCGAGCCGACCATGATGGCCATGCCTGCCGCCGAGACGCCGACGCTGATGCCGGGACCGGGCGTGTCGAGGGCAGGGCCTTGGCAGCAGTCGGTCGAAGAGCTCGAGGCGGCTTCCCAAGGACCGGGCCAGACGCGGCGTGCGCCCCACATGCGGTTGCTCGGGCCACACCAGGCCGCGAAAGCGACGCCCGTGTCATTCACGGCTACTGCCGGCCTGCCGGAGGCGGAGCTGCTGCTGAGCACCGTCGTGCCCAACCAGCCTTCGGGCTCCTTGATGGTCGCGCGCACCTCGCCGCTCACCGACCATACCGCCACCACGCGCCCACCCCCTTCCATGGCGACGGCGTAGCCAGACGGCGGAGTCGCGTCGATTGTGTGCGTAGTCCAGCCGCCCGGCGTGCGCGTCGCGGCTTTCAGCGCGCTCGAAGCGCGAAACAGCACGACCGCCGAGTCTGCGCTGGAAACCGCCGCCTCCGGAAAGGTCCCAGGGCCCAAGACCTGGGGCAGCGACCAACTCCCGCCCTGGAAGCTGCTCACGTGCACACCGTCGCCGCGGTGCCAAGTGGCCAGCGCTTGGCCGTTTCTGACGGCCACCGCCGGCTTGGCTCCCGAAAGGACGCCAGTGCCCGCCTCGAGCTGCTCGGCTGGCTGACAACCCAGCAGGGGGCCGACACAAAGCACGAGCACACTCGAAAATTGTCCGATGCCCATCGCGTTCCTCATCATCTCCGTCGCCTCCTCGCCGTCGACAAAGACGGTACCGCGCAAACGAATACGCTGCGCCCTCCGCCTCGTCGATAGTACTTCAGGCCATCGGTGAGCTCTGACGCCCCAGCTGAGCGTCAGAACATGCCCTGGGAATCGATCCCACAACGCTGGCTGTAGGTCTGCCTGCCACCAGCTTCGAGCTGCGACTGATCGATCGGTAGCATCACGCGCATTAGGCGGGCATGACGCGAGGGTCTTTGCTCGTCTTGGCTTCGGCCTCTTTGCTGTTCCTTGGTTGCAGCGCCTCGAGCGACAAGCCGGGCAGCGATGCCACACCGTCGGGCGGCGGCAGCGCCTCCTCACACGCGGGCTCGGGCATGGTCAGCGTCGGCAATCAACCTTCGCTGGGCGGCAACCTCAACCTGGGCGGCTCGGATGTGGCCTCGTCGGGTACGGGCGGTATGGGCCCGGCGTGCGCTGCCGACGCGGCCAAAGCCGAGCTCACCAGCTCGCCCATCGACATCATCCTCGTGCTCGACAACTCGGGCAGCATGGTCGAGGAGATGGGCGCGGCGGAGAAGAACATCAACGTCAACTTCGCCGGCATCTTGGATACGAGCGGCATCGACTACCGCGTCATCTTGCTGTCTCGTCATCGGCAGGCCGAGCGTGATGCTTCGGAAGAGGCCAGCACCTCCATCTGCGTGTCGACCCCGCTCAGCGGGCTCGCGGCGTGCCCAGCGCCCAAACCGGTGTTTTCCGAGCGGTTCTATCAATACGGCGAAAAAGTCGAGAGCCACGACGCGCTCGACTGGGTGATAGATGCCTTCAGCGCGCCCGACAAGAAGAACAAGCTGGCGCCGATGGGCTATCAGCCTTGGCTGCGGGAAGCCGCCAAGAAGGTGATCGTGGTGATGACGGACGACGACGAGTCGACCGACACCGACGAGACGCCCATCACGGCCCAAAGCTTCATTCAGTCGCTGGTGACGCTTTCACCGGCGCAGTTTGGCGCCGACGCGGCCAAGCCGAACATCGTGTTTCACAGCATCGTGGGCTTGAAGGAAAAGGCCATCGCGACGGATGCGTACCTGCCGACCGAGCCTGTCGAAGCCGCGGTCTGCACCAGCAACGGCGCCGACATCGTCAACGCCGGGCAGACCTATCAGGAGCTGAGCCGCATGACGGGCGGCCTGCGCTTTCCGCTGTGCCAGTTTCCTGGTTACGACGCGGTGTTTCGCGCCATCGCCAAGGACGTGATCGTCAAGGCGGACCTGACGTGTGACTTTGCGATCCCGCCGACGCCCGCTGGCAAGACGCTGGAGCTCGACAATATCGCCGTCAACCACGTGAAGGGCGACGGCTCGGGCGACCAGCAGCTGCAGCAGATTGTCGACAAGGCCACCTGCAAAGACGGCTACTTCTACATCGAAAACGAGCGCGTTTGGCTGTGCCCCGAGTCGTGCGACAGCATCAAGGCTGACTTGGGTGGCAGCATCAGCGTGCTCTTCACCTGCGAAAGCCAGATTCGCGACCCGAAGTAGCGGCGCGTGTGGCCGAGCTGATGGAGGCGGCCTGGCCTCTAATTCACGCCGGCGGTGGCTTTCGTGACCGGCGCGCCCCAGCCGTCGTACGCAGCGTCGTACTGATCGGCGAGCTCGACCAGTGTCATGGCGACCTCATGCACGGTGTCGACTTGCGTATCGTGCAGCTTCGTGCACTCCAGGCTGCTGCCTGAGTCGGTCACGTCGAAGCCGAGGCCCTTGATGGCCTCGATCAAGGGCTGCGGAGCGTCGCCCTCGTAGTCGATGAAGTGATTGACCAGGCGGGGCAGGCTGGGGTCGTCCTCGTGCTTGAGCAGCTGGTCGCAGACGCGGCGGTCCATGATCCACTGGTGACGCTCGGCGTCCGGCAGCAAGATGTCGTTCACGTAGTTGAAGTCGGGGTCGAGCTCGGTCTGCACTTCGACTTCCGGTCCTGCCAGCTCGGCGATCCAGGCGGCCCAGGGCAGGTCCTTGGGGCCGTACACCGAGAGCCGCCAAAAGCCTTCGCCGCGCACGCGCCCCACGGGCTCTGCGCCGGCTTTTTCGGCGCGATCGAAGACGGCGTCGTCAATCGGCGAGAGCCGCTCCATCTCGGCCTGGGTGCCCACGCCCTGCGGCCCCGGATCTTTCATGACGAGCAGCGCGTGGTGCACGTGGTCGTTCTCGTCCTTTGGGTCCACGAACATGTAGCGCAGGTTGATCAAGATCGACGCTGGCTGGTCATTCACCTGGCACTGGTAAAAGTCCCACTCGTTTTCGATCTCGATTTCGTCGCTCATGGCGAACGCTTATCACGAGCCCGGTGGCGGTCGTCCAGCTCACTCATCTTCTTTGGGCCGGGGGTGCTTGGCTTCCTCCTCTTCGCTCAGCAAGAGCTTAAGGTCCGGCGAGTCGCGCGGCGGTGCCGCTGGAACGGCCCTGCAAATCAGCGGATAGCTCTTGGTTTGGCCTTGCATTCGACCGTGCAGCCAGGGCGCGCTGCTCGTCAGCTCCGTCACGATGGGGGCGTCGAGCAGCACGCTGCGCAGGCACGGCCTTTCGGGAGTCGTTTCGACGAAGGCGATTTCTCCGTTTTGTGAGCTCCAGGTGGGGGCTAGCCAGAAACGCGACGGCCCGGTGAAACCAGCCACCGTGAGCCGCGGCATGGCCGGGAAAATCAGCGTGAGCGCGCCCGTTGGGCTCTTGGTTCGACACGGCTCGGTCTTGCGGTACTTGGGCAGCGCTACGGGCGTGCCAGGGGATTCTGGGACGAGCGTGTAAAAGGTGGGGGCGTGCTCGTCGGCGAACAGCATGCCCGGCACGTCTCCGCGCAGCGCCAGCGAGTCGCTGCGGCGCACGCCCAGTAGGAACGTTCGTCGCTGGCTGGGCTTGCCGTCGCGCTCGAGTAGCAGGACCTCGCGGTGCGTGGGGAAGTTGGCGCTCACTAGCGCTCGGCCATCCGGCAGCGGCACCGCGTCGAAATGAAAGCCGCCGAGCGGGACGAGCTCTTCGGTTTCTCCACTGTCTCGCACTACGAGCAAGTGGCTGCGCTCCTCGGCGTCGCCTGCGTCGTCGAAGAGCGCGAAATGTCGCGCCAGCAGCGCGGGCAGCACCAACGCCGAGTCGCCTTTGTGCTTGGGCAGTCGCTGGGCGAGCTTATTCAAGGCCTCTGACGGCGGCAGACGGACCCGAAAAGCGCCTTCGCGATCGCGGCCGTGCCAGCTGAGCGAGCCGTCCGCCGCGCCGCTCACGTCGAGCTGGCCGCCGTGCGCCGGGATCGCCGCTACCCGTGTCTGAGAGTCGTCTTCTTCCACGGGGCGCGAGCTACCTTTGGCCAGCCCGCGCAGCTCTTCGTCGGGGCGCGGGGGCGGTGAAACGGTGTCGCACTCGTAGTCCGGCAGCGAGAAGCCGGGGTCGGTGGTCTCTTCTCTGTGCTCGAACTTCACGGGTCCCTCGCTAGGAATCACCAGCGGCTCGTGCTCCGCAGGCACACGGCTCCAGGCCATGACACCGCCCACGCTGCAGCCATCGGCCCAGCACAGAGCGCCCTCGGCGAAGCCCCAACGAGGATCAATCTGGAGCGGCAGCGGCGCAAACTTGCGGCCTTCGGTCATGCGCAGCGCCGCACCGTTACTTTGACCGATCGCCACGGCGAGGCCAGTATCCGAGAACGCCAAGGCGCCCGGCTGGCCAGGAAACGGTGTGCGGCTCAGCACCTTCTGCGTGCGCAGATCCAGCTCGACGAGCTCCGCCGTGCCCGTGCTCGTGCCTTGGCGCTGCACGTACACGACGCTGTGCTCCAGCAGATCCAGCTCGGCCAAAGTGACGCCGGCTGGCAGCGGGTGCGCGGTTTGCTCAGGGTTTTTGGCCGAGACCACGCGTAGCGGGTCCTTGAGCACGAGCCAGCCGTGCCGCGCGTAGAGCGGCTCGGAGTTGACGTCGGCAAACTCCTGCCAGGCCTTGCCGTCGAAGCGCAGGAGCACGCGCTCTCTGTCGCCCTCAGCCAGGCGGGACAGCGCGAACAAGAAGCGACCCTCGGCCTCGGCGATCAGGCTGCGTAGCGTGCGCGGTGCCGCTGGCAAGTCGACCTTCGGGTAGACGGCGTCCAGCCACACGGTGTCGACCTGCCCTCGCATCGGACATACCGTCAGCAACAGCGCGCCCCACGCCGAGAAGCGGCAATCGCTTGGCGTGGTGAGCGTGGTGATGCGACCGTCGGGCGCGCGCAGCGCCGCCATCAGCTCCTCTTGCGTGCCGGCGACTCGCACCCAGGTTCCATCGCTCAGGCGCTTGCCGTCGATCACCCGTCCGGCGCCCGACTTCACGGCTCGCTCGAGCCAGGCTCGGACCGCGAGGCCTTGTGCTGCCTGACCGACTTCAGGAAGATTTCTGGGAACCTCTTGGAGCAACTCCGGCGCGCCGGGCTTTGCCGCGCGCGTGAACGTCTTGCCGCCGTCGTTGGTGGTAAGCCATGTATCTGGAAACGCCCAGGCGCTGCCTTGCTGCCGCGTCTTGAAATGCGCCCTGCCGATGGGCGCCGAGTACTCGAGCGGCCGCGGGCCAGTTTCGGTCCACAGCACGGGCGGCCAGCCAGCGGTCACCAGCTCGGGCCCGCATTGGAGCAGCTCCGCGAGGCCGACTTTGCCGAGCAGCTTCAAGTTCCCCAGGAACGTGTCCGACCAATACACATTGCCGCGCCTCGAGAGGTGCATCCAACCGCGGCCGGAGTGACAAGACCGCTGCAGCGTATCGATGAGAACTTGTGGCGCCAGCTCCGCGCGCTGCCCGCGTTGCAGCATGCGCCAACCATCCAGGTAGAGCAGCTTGGTTCCGTCTGGCTCGTCTGGGGCCGCGTGATCGATGTGAGCCAACGCGGGATAGCTCACCTGGCGCAGCTCGGAGGTCGAGGGCACGCGACCGGGGCCGCGCTGACCCTGCGCCTGGGCGCTCGCGCAGGCCAACGCGCTACTGCCGCACATCACCACTAGGAGCGCCCTGAAACCAATGCCCGCCACGCGCGAAAGGCTAACATACGCGCCGAGAGGCTCCTTGCTGCCGCGGATTGCGCAGGGACCTGGCCTCGAGGGTTGATGTTCACGTGAAGGTCTGGCTCCGATTCTCTTCGTTCCTGCTCTGCGTCTGGGCTCTGAGCGGCTTCGTGGGTTGTTCACGGCGCACCAGCTCGGCCGCGCCGGCCCCGAGCGCGTCGGCAGCGCTGGCAAAGGCGGCTCCCAGCGCGTCGGCCGCGGCTCCTGACCCGTGCCCCAGGCTTTGGAAAGAAGAGACGCCTTGGAGCCAGGGTGGGCTCATCCGCTCGCTGGGGCGCGACGCGATCTTGGAGCCAGCCGTACGGGCCGCAGCGGCGGCGGGGCTCGAGTCCTACTGGGACGTGTCCGAGAGTGTCATGGCGGGCAAGAGCGAGGGCATAGGCGTTGCCGTCGCTCCGCTTCATGCCACGGGCACCGGAGCGGCCATCCTAGCGTTGCGCCAAGTCGACTTGGGCTACTGCGTTACGGGCGTGTGGTTCTATGGCTTTGGTGGTGCGGGCGTAACCTTCAAGCTCGTAGCGCAGACCGAGAGCAGCCATGGGGACGCCGCGCTGATGACCTACGCGGTGACAGAAGGCTGGAATGGCG
>DATAKF010000040.1:0-18183 GCA_036261775.1 Polyangiaceae bacterium
CGTCGTGCCCGTGCCAATCTCACTGTAGACCCAGACGCTGCCGCCCGCCTGTTGGACGATACCGAACACGGTGGACAGACCAAGCCCGGTACCCTTCCCCGTCTCCTTGGTCGTGAAAAAGGGCTCGAAAATGCGCGAACGAGTCGCGTCGTCCATTCCGTGGCCCGTGTCGGTCACCGCAAGCATCACGTACCGTCCAGGCTTCGTGCCCAGGTGTTCACGCGCATACTCCGCGTCGAGGTCGACGTTCGCCGTCTCGATGGTCAGCTTGCCTCCCGTAGGCATTGCATCTCTCGCGTTGACGACCAGGTTCATGATCACTTGATCCAAATGGCTCGGATCTGCCAGGACCCGCCCGAGCCTCACCGCGGGCGACGCAACCACCTCGATATCCTCGCCGACGATACGCCTCAGCATCTTGTCCATTCCGAGCAGGACCTCGTTCAGATCGAGCACCCGTGGCTCGACGACCTGCTGGCGACTGAACATGAGCAGCTGTCGCGTCAGGTCGGCGGCGCGAAGGGCCGCCAAGCGAATCTCCTCGACGTCCTCTCGGGCGGGCTCGCTGACCGAAAGATCACGGAGAACGAGCCCGCTGCAACCCAAGATGACCGACAGCGCATTGTTGAAGTCGTGCGCGATGCCGCCCGCGAGTCGTCCGACGGCTTCCATTTTCTGGGCTTGTCGCAGCTGCTCTTCGGTGCGGCGCAGCGCGGTCGCCGCAGCCCGTTGAGGGCCGAGGTCGCGCGCGGTCTTGGCCGCGCCTACCACCTTCCCCGAGGCGTCGAGGATGGGCGACAGCGACAGCGACACGTGAACCAGCTCGCCGTCTTTGCGTCGGCGAACGGTTTCGTAGTTGTCGACCGGTACGCCGCTTCTGACCGTTGCCAACAGCGTCGCCTCTTCTTCGTGCAAGTCGCGCGGGATCAGCATCTCGATAGACTTTCCGATCGCGTCTTGGCTGGAGTAGCCGAACAGCCGCTCCGCAGCGGCGTTCCAGCTGGTGATGGTTCCGCTCAAGTCTTTGCTGACGATCGCGTCGTTCGACGAGCGGACAATCGCGCTGAGCAGCGACCGCATCTGCTCGGCTTCATGACGACCCGTGATGTCCGTCATCACGACTAGCCGCGCGCGATGGCCGAGAAAGCTGACGGGATTGGACCGGTACTCCACGAAAAACAGCGAACCGTCCCGGCGTCGATGACGCGCGACGCCCGTCAGCGCGCCATCTTCGCCGGCTTCCACGATGGCTCGCATCGTCGCCTCGTCTGCGTCGACCCGCAGATCCGAGAGCCTCATGTTGAGCATCTCGTCGTGGGTATAGCCGTATAGACGCAGCGCCGCGCGATTGGCAGCGAGTAGATCGAGCGAGTCCACCGAGAACGCCAGCACCGCCAGGGGGCTCGACTCGAAGAGGAGTCGGTGACCGATCTCGGATTGTCGAATGGCCTCGTTGGCCTTGAGCGCGGCAGCGCGAGCGATCTGCTCGGCTCGATAGGACCGAGCGTTGCTGATGGCGAGCGCGGCGTGGTCGGCGATGCTCTGCACGAGACGCAGGTCGTCCTCCGTGTACGGGTTGTCCGTCCCGGATCGAGCGAGCGACACGACGCCCACGGCCTGTCCGCGGCAGCGCAGCGGCACGACCATGGTACTACCCACCCGTAGCCGCTCCATCACCGACCGATAGCGAGACAAGACAGCAGCCCAGTCAGCAGGCGTCACTCGAGGATTGAACAGAGGCTGGCCGGAGATCACCGCTCCACCGGCGAGGCCCTGATCCACCCGCTGAGGCTGCTTGATGAGCTCGTGCACCCAGGTCGCGACTTCCGGGTCGGCGTGATGGACGGCTCCGTCTTCGAACATTTGGCCATCTTCGGACACCGCTCGAACCGAGCAGAGGTCGCCGACGACCTCGGCGAGGCGCCTTGCAACGGTGGCGAGCAAACGCTCGTAGTCGACCGTGGCTTCCGCGAACTCATGCGAGGTCTCGGCCAGAAGCCGCAGCCGCCCCGCCATTCTTCGCCGCTCCGCGGCCTCCCGCTCCGCGTTTGCCAAAAGCTCCGCGGCGAACGCGAGCGCAGTGTCGGGCAAATGATGAGTGTCGGCCACGGCGGCCGGCTCGTCGATCTTCTCTAGCCGCCTCGCAACGGGTTCCCGACCCTCGACTGACATTGATGTCCCCTCGCTAAGGCACATCTCGTGCCCCACTCGATTCCGCCATCTAGCGCCGAAGATCCGAAAGTAAGTCAGTTGCCAGAACGCAAGTCCTGCGTCTAGGCGCAAATACCGCGCGAGGCTAAGCGTCCATACTCCGCAGCAGCGCCTCGACCCGCAGCATGTCCGAAAGGCTGCCGGTGCGGTGGGCGTGATCCATCGCGGCAAACAGGTGCGTCTGCTCGAGCAGCAAGCGCTCTGGCTGCTTTTCGAGGAGCGAGACGTAGTGCTCGTAGAAGCGCGCGGGGTCGAAGGATTTGCGGCGGCGGACGGCGTGGCGCACGACGGCGTGAAGGGTGTAGCGGCCTTGTACGGGTTCTTGGACCAAGTGCCACCGCTCGAGCGGGGCAAGCGCGGGGCTGGGTGAGCCCTTGACCTTCGCCAAAGCAGCGAGCGACGCGACGTCCATGTGGTCGCCCTCGACATGCGAAAGCACCAGGAGCATGCGCTGGCTCTCGGGTTTCAGGCGCTGCCAGGCCCATTCGACGAGCAGCGCGACCTCGGGCAAGTCGTCTTCGTGCTCGACGGCGACGACGCGCGAGACGCCGCCCGTTTCGAGAAACTCCCCCAAAGCTTTGACGCTGACGGCGCGCGACGCGACCAGGCTGTCGGCGATGTCGAGCGCGAGCGGACTGAAGCGGAGCTTGCGCGTGAGCGCCTTGACGCGCGGAAACGCGCTTTGGCCCAGCGTGGCGAGCGGAGCCGTGACGGGAAACACCAGCACGCCGGCTAGCAAGCAGCGCCGCGCCGTGACCACGAACGTCACCGGGCAGTCGCGAAAAGCGTCGAGCAGGCGCGCGGTGGCGCGATCGTCTTCGTGATTGTCGAGCACGACCAGGCGCGGCCCCGTGGCGACGAAGAACTTGCGCAAAGTCTGTACGCGCTCTGCGGAGCTTTCGCCGCGCGCGGTGCCGAAGCGCAGCGCGAGCATCTCCGTAAGGGTCGCAAAGTCCCAAGCGCCGACCCGAAACCACTCGATGCGGGCTTCGAAGAACGCCTTCAGCCGATGCCCGAGCGCGGCCGCCAACATCGACTTGCCGGAGCCGCCGGAGCCGACCAACGCAAGCCGCGTGGGTGCTGCCTGGGTGATGGTGAGCGCCAGGGTGCGAAGCTCGGCCGTTCGACCCTTCAAACCGCGAGGAACAGGCGGAAACAAGCGAGAACAGTTGCGCCGAGCGCCCGAAACGTCAAGGCTTGCGGACCGCGCAAAAGGCGCCGTTCTGTCTCGTGGCGGTTGGGTCCCCAACCCCAACCTTGTACTCTAAGAAGCGAAGACGATGACCAAGAAGTCGATGGATAAGATCATGGCGCTCTGCAAGCGCCGCGGGTTCGTTTACCAAGCCTCCGAGATCTACGGCGGTTTGAACGGCTTTTGGGATTACGGTCCACTCGGCGCCCAGCTCAAGAAGAACCTGCGCGACGCTTGGTGGCAGGACATGATCATGAACCCGGTGGGCGGCGCGCTCGGCCCCAACGGCGAAGCGGTGCGCATCGTGCCGCTCGACACGACCATCATTCAGCACCCCAAGGTCTGGGAAGCCAGCGGCCACGTCGCGGGCTTCAACGATCCGCAGGTCGATTGTCGCGAGACCAAGGCGCGCTACCGCGCCGATCACGTGCTGGTGTACGGGCCAAAGAGCGGTGACCGCGGCGGCAAGCCGTGGTTCGCGTACATGCCCGACGCGCCCAGCGAGGCCAAGCAGCTCAAGAAAGCCGAAAAGGCCTTCGGCGAGGTCGTCAGCTTTCCGCTGACCAAGTTGACGAAGGAAGACTATGCGAGCGTGCTCGGCCCCGACGCCGACAAGGTCGGTAGCCTGACGGAGCCGCGCGCGTTCAACCTGATGTTCAAGACGTACATCGGGGCGACGGCGACCGAAGACGACGTGGCTTATCTGCGCCCCGAGACCGCGCAGGGCATCTTCGTGCAGTTCAAGAACGTGGTCGACACCACGCGCGTCAAGGTGCCGTTCGGCATCGGCGGCACCGGCAAATCGTTCCGCAACGAGGTCACACCCCGAAACTTCACCTTCCGCAGCCGCGAGTTCGAGCAGATGGAGATGGAGTTCTTCTGCCACGAGTCCGAGGCGCACGCCTGGTACGTGTACTGGCGCGACGCGCGCCTGGCCTGGTGGAAGAGCCTGGGCCTGGAGGGTGAGAACCTGCAGCTGCGCGAGCACGACCGCGACGAGCTAGCGCACTATGCCAAGAACGGCGCCGGCACGAGCGACATCGAGTACCGCTTCCCCTTCACCTACCCGGGTTTTGGTGAGCTGGAAGGCGTGGCGCATCGCTCCAACTTCGACCTTTCGGAGCACCAGAAGCACTCGCGGCAGAACCTGGAGTACTTCGACGCCGAGCGCGGCGAGCTCTTGCCCAATGGTCAGCGCAAGGGTGAAAAGTACCTGCCCCACGTGATCGAGCCGGCAGCCGGCTTGGACCGCGGCGTGCTGGCCGTGCTGTGCGAAGCCTTCACCGAAGACGCTACGCGCCCCAGCCCCGAGCTGATGAAGATTCACCCGCGCCTGGCGCCCATCAAGGCCGCGGTGTTCCCGCTGGTGAACAAGGACGGCATGCCGGATATGAGCGAAAAGCTCCACGCGGAGCTGTTCAAGCGCTTCGGCCGCCACGGCATGATCGAGCACGACGTGAAGCAGACCATCGGCAAGCGCTACGCGCGCATGGACGAGGCCGGCACACCGTACTGCTTCACCATCGACAACGAGACCGCCGGCAGCCAGACCGTCACGGTGCGCGACCGCGACACCGGCGGTCAGGAGCGCATCGCGCTCGACCGCGTGGGCGACTGGCTGTCGGAAAAGCTCGGCCTCGGCTGAGCCTCGAAAAGGTGTAAACTGCCGCGCATGGGTGCGGTGCGCGGCGGTTGGCAGAAGGCGGGATTTGCAGGCGTGGTTGCGGTTTCGCTGCTCACGCTGGCCTGCGGTCGCACGGCCAAAACCGACGGCGACGACGGCACTGGCAAGCCGCAAAAGGACCCGCCCAGCAAGCCAGCCGAGGCACCGAGCTGCGCCGTGGCGGTCGACGGACAGGGGGGGCGCCACTGCGCCGTCTACCTCGACGGTAGCGTGTGGTGTTGGGGTCTCGAGGGGGCGGCGCAACCTGCCGACTTCGAGCCGACCAGCGTGCCGCAGAAGGTCGAAGGCATCGAGGGCGCCCAGCGCGTGTTCGTGGGTCCACGACATAGCTGCGCTTTGACGGCGATGGGCGTGCTGTGCTGGGGCGACAACGAGAGCCTGCAAATCGACGACTCGGGCGCTGGGTCGCTACCGCCAACGTCACCGGGTCTGGGCGGCTCGCAGCCAACGCCCATCAAAGGCGTGGCGCTGGGCGTTCAGCAGACGTGTGTGCTCGACTACCTTTCGCACGTTTATTGCCGCGGTCGAGACATCCAGGGTCTGTTCCAAGGGACTCGAGAAGTAGTGTTTCCAGGACCGCCCGAAACCAGCATGCCCGGGCCAGAGCCTTATTTGATCGACGACGAGGGCGTGATCTTCCAGCTGAACGACTGGGAAGAGCCGCGCGCGATGGCCGAGTACGGCTCTGACAACGCCTGGCTCGGCCAAGGCACGCCCACTTGCCTGATCAAGCGTTCCGGCAGCTTGTGGTGCGACAACAACCAGATCGGAGCGCCTGACCGAACATTGGTCGCGGTCGCCGCGCTCGGCGAAAGGGTCGCGCAAGCGGGTGTTGGTAGCGACTTCTGGTGCGCGCTCAGCGACGGCAAGGTCTGGTGCCAAGGCAAAAACGACTTTGGCCAAACTGCCACCGGTGACTCCTCGAGTCCCGCCGGCGGTCATTTCGTCGAAGGCCTAGAGAAAGTGCGGGGCATCTCCGTCGCTGGCGCCTCGGTCTGCGCGCTCGTGATCGACGGCAGCGTGTGGTGTTGGGGTAGAGGCGAAGACGGCCTCGATCGCTACCGGCCGGTTCAGGTCTCGGGCTGCCTGGCCCAACCCTCTCCGCCCGCGGAGCCGACGTTGACGACGACCCGTGCCAGCTCGGCGGCGCGCGTCGCACAAGCAGGCCTGGCGCGCGCACAAGCCATGTGCAGCTGCGCCTTCGGAGGTAAGCCGGAAGACTTGTGCGTCGCCGACGAAAACGCGGCCCCGAATCAAGCCTGCGTGGAGGCGCTCGCCGCCGATCAGACAGCTGTGCTCGATTGTCTGGCGACTTGGCTGTGGTCCGAAGCGGTGTGCTACGCGAACCAGGCCTGCGCTTCGCCAAGCACCCTCGAGGCGTGCCCGACGCCGCTGATGTGCCGGCTCGAAGCCGTCCCGGCTTTGCAGTATTGCCGACGCCCCATCTGCGTCAACGATCAGAGCCCGATGAACAGGCTGCAGATTTGCGACGGCGTGCGCGATTGCCCAGACGGCTCCGACGAGTTGAACTGCAGAGACGACCTCGGAGGAGCTTTCGAGTGTAACCCCGAGAGCCGCATTCGGCTCACGCAGCTGTGCGACGGCATCATCGACTGCGACGACAGCTCCGACGAGCGCTTCTGCCCGTAGCCGTCACTGCACGTTGAACAGCCACTCGCAGATCTTGTCCCAATCCTTCATGCCATCGTTGAAGGGGCGGCCGCAGAAATCGGAGTGGCCGTCTTCGACGATCAGCCGGTGCGACGGGTAGGGCGGCGGCTTGGTGATGCCGTTTTCGACGTCGAAAGGCTCGCCCAGCCAGCCCAGCTTGGTCGTTTCGTCGATGTGCGTCTTGTGCTCGCCCTCTTTGAAACCGACGAACTGGTAGCAGCGCTCGACAGGCGTCTTGTTCGGCATCTCGGTCAGCCAGGGCGCGTTGATGGGCACGTTGGGCGAAGCCGTGATGATCACGCGATCTAGCGCCACGTACTTGCTAGCCGCCACGCCCATTTGACCGCCGTACGAGTAACCGAACACGATCACGTCGTTCCAACGCACCTCGCCTGCGGCGTCGAGGTAATAACCCCAGTCGGACCCGGGGTCGTTGTCCTTGAGGTAGGTCAAGGTCGACTTGACGCGCCCCATGACACTGTTGGCAGGCGGCTGGGTGATGGACGCGCTCAAGTCCTCACCCGACCACGCTTCGAGGTACTCGCGGTGGTACTGGTCGCTCGGGTAACCGTTGGCGACCGGTACGGCCAACATGTGAAAGCCGCGCTGCACCGCCCAGCCCATGCGCATCGGGCCAGAGTTCACGCCGCCCATCGGCACCACGAGCTTCTTTTGGATGCCGGCATCCGCCTTGGGATCGAACGAGCCCGTGCTGCCCTGGTACGTGATGTCGACCTTCTCGGTCGAAGTGACCATGATGTCGCGCGGCGGCGCCGGGTAGTCGCCGGGGTTGCTGGTGCCGCCGCTGCCGCTGCCCGCGGTTCCGGCGCTGCCAGCCATGCCGACCGCGCCTGCGCTGCCGCCGGTTGCCGGCGCCGTACCACCCACATTGGTGGTGCCAGCCGTCGGGTTGGTTCCGCTGCCCGCCGCGCCGCCCTGGCCTGCCCCTGGCGCGTTGCTTCCGGCCTGCCCCACCGCCGTGCCGCCTGTGGACGCCGGAGGTGAACCGCTTGCACCCGCCGTACCCGAATTGTCCGGATTGTCCGTGGAACAGGCCAAAACAGCGAGCAAGCCGAGCCCGGTAAGAGCTGCAAACGTGGCGAAAGGAGCGCGGACCATGGTCCACGTTGGTGTCCACGCCCGTCAGCAGCCGCTTAGGCACGCTGACCCATCGTTCCCCGACGCCCAAGGTTTGCCGCGGCCGGCCCAGCGCGAATCACGCTACCGCAGCAGCCAGCCTGCGTTCAGCCCTTGGTGATGCCGTGCACGGCGCGCTCGACGCCCATGCAGCGATCTTCGACGTAGAGCATGCCGGCGGCTTCGGCCAGCTGCCGCGCCTCGGCCGAGACGATGCCTTGTTGCAGCCACAGCGCTTTGGCGCCAATGCCGACGGCAGCCTTGGCGACCGCTGCGGCCTCTTCCGACGGCCGAAACACCAGCACGACCTCGACCGAGAACGGCACGTCGGCCAGCGAGGCGTACGACTTTTCCCCGAGCAGCGTATCGACGTGCGGATTGACCGGGATGATACGAAAGCCAGCGCGCTGCATCCGAGCCGGAATGGCGTGCGCGGCTTTGCTGGGATCACGGCTCAGGCCCACGACAGCGACGCTGCGAAATTCCCGTAGAATCCGCTCGGTGGTGTCCATGACGATGCCGCTCATGCGCGGGCCTGCAGTGGGCGCGCGACGCGCTTGCGGATACCGACGATGACGTCGACCAGCTTACGGAAGAAGTCGTCGCGGCGGCGGGCAGGGGGAATGTCGACCAAGAGCGCTGGGTTTCCGGCAGAGATGTGGGACGGCAGCTCGCGAAGCGCAAGCTGCACGACGGATGAAAGCTCGGCGCCGCCGAGAAGCGCCGTACGGCCTACGCGCGCAGCGAGCGCGATCCGTCCTTCCAAGGTCGGCCGAGTCGAGCCTAAGGAAGCGGCGGCGCGCATCGCACCGTGCTCTGTTGGGCCGTAACCGTCGCGAGCAGGCGTCCTTCGCGATTCGAATTGGCGCATATCCGGTCGCCGGGCGAGTAGGTGAACGAACCGTCGCTGTCCCACACGACGCGCAGCCAAAGCTGTCCGCACGGGCGTTCGGTCAGCGGAACGTGGAGGGCGTCGCTACCGGCCGGTGTAGCGCGAGGTATCAGCCTTTTTGCCAGCGCACGCGGCTCGGGCGTGACGCCCTTGGCCGTCAGGAGCCCGTACTCGTAGTAGACGTTCACGCCTTGATTCAGTGCGCTTGGTGGTAGGAGCAGCTCGGCCGCGCAGCCTTCGAAGCGCGCGACCAAGATCGAGCCGCGCGCGAACTCGGTGACGTAGCCGCGCTCGACGAACACGGCGGCGTCGTCAGGCCGTCCGCCCACGAGGTGGATGCCCGTGAACGGCATGCCGTCCGCCGCGAGCCCGGTGAGTACGCCCCGACGAAATTCCTGGTGCGCGCTGAACCATGGGCTTCGTGCCAGCGATTCCATGAGGCCATCGGGGGCCGCGGGGACGGGCGCTTCTGCGCGGAGCTCGATGGCGTGGACGAACGGTGAGCCATTGAAGAGTGTCGGTTCAATGCCACCGTGGTCGATGTGCGACAGAAGGGGCAGGTTGGCGGCGAGCGCCGCGTGGGGAATCGGGCTCCGTGCCGCGTCACGGGGCACGCCGCAGAACGGGTCGATGACGATCTTGAGCCAGGCCCCGGGATAGTGAGGGGAGGCATCGACGGCGGCGAGTGCATCGGCGCACCCGCGTGCGAGCTGACGGTGTAGCCCGGCCGAAACACAGCTCGAGCCGAGCGCGCACAGCGCCAGGAACGGGGCGAGCGCGCGTTTGGCGAGCGGCCCTGCGCGCTCAGGTACGCGCAGGAGCGCGAGGCCAAGCACCAACGCCATGGCCGCGAAGCGCGGCGCGAAAAACTGCCAGCCGCGAACGTGAAGCGGCGCCACCAAAGACAGGGCCACGAACCCAAGGCCCACCCAAGCGAGGCTCAGCTCCGAGACGGTCCTTGTCCGCCCTCGTGCGCGTGCCAGGGTTGCCGCGATACCGACGAGCATCAGCCCGACCACGAGCCACGCACGCAGCTCAGGGCCAGGAACGAACCAACGCGACACCTCGCTCAGTCGCCCCAGCGTCATCGCCTGTGGCGCGTTGTCGCCGACGCCAATACCCAGAAACGCCAGCAACAGCAGGCCTGCCGTCGGTGCGCCGATCAGCACCAGGCGTCCGAGCTCCCGCAAGCGCTCGCCCTTCGGTGCGTTCGCAAGCATCACCACCGCCGCGACCACGCCAATGAGGAGCGCAGAGAAGACGTGGCAGACCCCCTGGAGCAGCAGGAGTAGCGCCAGCAGGGCTCGCCGCGCGTTCGTTTCAGGCGGCCGACGCAGCACGAGGGCGAGCGTGTAGAGCCCGAACGCGGAGCCGACGTAGAACGAGAAGAGCCCCATGTACAGCGTCCACGGCAGCGCGATCACGAAGCCAAGGAGTGCGAACGGACGCCGTTCGCGGTCCAACGCGAGCACCACCAGCGCGAACCCCCAGGCGAAGGCGAGCGCAACGAGCGACAGCGTGAGCCGTAGCGCGAGCCGCCATGGCAGCAGGCCCTCGAGCGGCCCAAAAATCAGCGAGAAGCCCTTGGCCGTAAGCTGCGGCAGCACGCGATAATAGTCGGGATAGACCGAGCCCGGGTCCGAGTAGTGGTTTTCGATGTGCGCCGCCAGCAGGTGATGGGGGCCGTCTTGCATCGGGATGTAGGGCACCACCCAAAGCGCGTAGACGAGCCCGAGCGACGCGAGCAGCATGCATGCGAGCCATTCGGCAGTGTCGCGCTTCATACCGTGGACCTCCCTTAGTCCACCCCCGCCGCTGCCTCCAGGGCTGCTTGCTGATCGCGTTGACGGCGGCTTCTCGACCGATGGCCCCTCACCGAAGCGCCAGCAGCGTCCGCCCGACCCGCTTGCAGTTGCCGACCATGACATCCACGAGCTTGCGGAAAAAGTCGTCACGCCGCCGGACCGGGTAGATGTCGGCCGAGAGCGCTGGGTTCTGGGCACAGATGTGGGACGGCAGCTCGCGAAGCGCGAGCTGCACGCTAGAGCAAAGCTCGGCGCCTCGCTGCCTGAGCCACTCCAGCGGTAGGCTCGCGTCGCTTGCCAGCTGCTGCCAGGCCGCGACGGTCAGCTCGTCTTGGCGGCGGGCCGGGCCCACCTTCATGACGAACGCCTCCGACAGCGCGGGATAGGCCTGGGTACAGAGCAAATCGTAAGCCGGCGCGAGCTCGGCGCGCTCGCCGTTCTCACCTGAGAACACGACGGCGAAGTTCTTGCCGTGGGCGTCGGCGTTGCCTATGAGCAGGTTGAACAGCAGCCGCTCCACCAGCTCTTGGCGCACCGCCCAGGCGTCGTTCAAGTGCCGCCTTACTACCGCAAAACAATCGCGCCACGTGATGTCGTACTTGGCGGCAGGCGGCAAGCCGAGCAGCTGAGCAAAGTCTTCTTGGTGCAGGCGCCGCAGCTGGCTCCCCTGAAGAACCCGGTCAAAGCGCTGTACGGCGTACGCGCCCGCGAACCAAAAGCTGTGCGGCACGCGCAGCCCGACCGCGCTCGCCAGCTGCATACAAAAAAGCTCGTTCAGCGCGCTGAGCTCGACGCCGTTGAAGCCAAGAGCGATGTCCGGCTTGACGATCACCGTGCTGGGCGCGCCGCGTTCACACAGGTACGGCTCGCCTTCGGCCAAGTGTAAAATCAGTTTGTCTTGCGCGCCCGACAGCGCGCGCCTGAGGCCGGGCGCCTCCTCCGGCGTCGGCCGCCGCAGCGGGTCCTTTAGCCATTGGCGCAGCTCGGCTTCGGGTAGCGGCGTGTACGCGGCTGCCTGGTATCCGGCATCAGCGCTCGGCTCTTCGAACGAAACCGCGCCCGCGCAGTCGTGGCCCAGAGCGCGCAGCAGCCCAAAGTCGTCGGTCGGCGGCAGCGCAAGCCGCCGACACAGCATGCCGCGCCAGTCGCCTTCGGGCAGCAGGTTCGCGATGTGTGAATGGCACTCGGCATCGCCGTAGGCCGCCTCACGCGCGGGCAAGCGTCGCCCAATCGCCGCCGCTGCAGCGTTCACGTAGAGCAAACTCAGGCGTCCCCGGTCGTGCGTGAGCTCGCCGACCTTTCGCTCCGCAAAGTGAACCGGAAGACTCTCCAAGAGGCTCGAGGCGTGAGGATTGGGGATTGAGTGGAGAGACGGCCCAAGCCAGAGACTAGCGGAAACCGGCCCGCGCGGGCAGCGGGCGCTTTCTCAAGCGGTCAGGCCGGGGAGCGGCGCGCCGTCGTTCAGGCGGTCGTCACCGAATTTGTTGATGTCGGTGAAGCCCATGTAGTGAAAGCAGGAGACCAGCATATCGGCCATGGTCAGCTTGTTCTGGAAGTCGAGGTAGCGGCCGCGCTTGAAGTGATTGGCCGCGCCACCCGCCAGCACCACCAGCGCGTCGTTCTCGGAGTGTGAGTCGCCTTGACCCAGCTCGTTCCAATGCACGACGAGCGTGTTGTCCCACAGCGTGCCGCCGGCTTCGCTGACGCCCTTCAAGTCTTCGTAGAGAGCCGTCGACATCGTCCACAGGTGTTTGTGGATGGCGCGGATCTTCACGAAGGCTTCGTCCGAGCTGTCGTGCGAAATGTCGTGGTGGCCTTCCTCGAAGCCGAGGTTCCGGTATACGCGGTTGCTGGTGTTGCCGCTCCAGTTGAAGTTGATGGAACGCGTGAGGTCGCACGCGAACGCCAGCACGCTGATCTTTTGGAAGAGCTTGCCGATGGCTTCGTGGTTGTCGTCCTTGTACGGGTCGAGCTTGGTGCCGAGCTCGAACGGCACGCAGCCGAGGGCGCCGTTGCCGCCGCTGAGCGTGCGCTCGATGTCGCGCAAGGCGTCCATGTGTTGTTGCACGCGCGCTTTGTCGGCGCTGCCCAGCTTGCTTTGCAGCGAGCCTGCTTCGTCGAGCACCAAATCGAGCGCGGACTGCTTCTTGAGTAGGCGCTTCTCGATCTCCGCCTTGGCCGCCGCGTCTTCGTTGCCGAACGTGAAGATGCGCGCGTAGGCGGCGTAGGGATCGGTCTCGGGCTGCACTGGATTCTGCGTGCCGATGGGGCCGGCGTGCGAGTGCATGTTCCAGATATCGTTGTTCTTTTGGCCGACGCGGTACACCAGGTGGCGGTACTTCACGCCCTGGTTCATTTGCAGCACGCGCTCGCCAATCTGATGGTCCGCGCTCGGCCCGAGCACGTAGCCAATCGTGACGCCTTCTTTGCCGCCAATCGGGTAAGAGCCCTCGCCCGATTCCCACGGCGCGAGCGACGCGCCACCCTGTTGGTGACCGTCGGAGCGCTTGTCGCCGAGCAGGTTGTAACGACGCGCGAGCTTGTTCAGGATGAGCAGCTCGCTGCGATAGGGCTCCAGCGGCGCCAGGAACTCGTCGAACGCGAACGTGGTTTCGCCGGTCGCGGTAAAGCGACGGGCGGTCTGGTCCCCGTTCGCCTTGAACTCGAACAAGATGCGCCGCGGCGTATCGGCGGTTTGCGCGCTAGCGCTCGGCAGCATGGCCTCGAGCAGCGGCAAGCTCAGCGCCAGCCCGCCACCACCACGGAGCAGGGTGCGTCGGCTCAGACGTTTCATCACAGTGCCTCCGGGGCAGGGCGATACATGAACTGGTCGGTTTGGGTGAGCGCGACGATCAATTCCGACAGGCTCTGTTTGTGGTCGCGGAACGAGATGAACAGCTGCGCCATCGAGCATTGGTCTGCCGCGGTGTACTCACGCCCGTAGAAGAAGCGGAAGGACTGCGTGACGTAGCAGTCGCGCACTTCTTGGCTGTTGGCCAAGGCCTTGCCCAGCGCGGCGGCGTCGGCGACGGGGCCGTTCAAATCGCGCGTGGCGGCGATGGTGCTGGTGGTGTCGACCGCCTTGCCCGATTCGTCCATGCTGCGCGCGCGACCGACCGCGTCGAAGCCTTCGAACACGACGCCCAGCGGGTCCATCAGCGTGTGGCAACCGGAGCACGACGGCTCCGTGCGGTGCTTCTCGAGCCGCTCGCGCTGCGTCAAGCCGTCACCCAGCGCCTCTAGGTTCAGCTGGACGTCGTTGGGCGGCGCGGGCACGTTGGCGCACAACAGATCGAGCCGCACCTTCAAGCCGCGGCGCACGATCGACGTACGAGTCGGCTTGTCGTGCGATAACAGCATGCCTTGCGTCAAGACACCGGAGCGCCCGGGCATCTCGACGCGCTCGTAGGCGGGGCCTTGGGGACCCGTCACGCCGTAGTGCTTGGCTAGGTCGGCGTTCACGAAGGTGTACGGAGCCGACAGCAGCTCCGACAGGTTGCCGTTCGGGCTCTGCATCAGGTAGCTCACGAAGGCGTGCGTCTCGTTCTGCAGCAGCTCGGGCAAATTGGGGGCAAGTCCCGGATAAACGTTGGCGTCGCGGTCGAGCGCGCTCAGCCGATCGGTGTCGAGCCATTGGTCGAAGTACTCGAGCAGGCGCGACGCCTTCGGATCTTTCAGCATGCGCCGGGCTTGCGCTTCAATCTGCTTCTTGTCGGACAGCTCGCCCTTGTCGGCGGCGTCGAACAGCGCTTGGTCGGGCATGGATTGCCAGACCAGGTACGAAAGCCGATTGGCAATTTCGTAGCCGGACGGCGCGTAGTCCGTGCCCTTGGGCGCACCTAGCTCGACGCGATACAAGAACTGGGTCGACTGCAGCATCGTGAACACGACCCACTCGATGCCCGTCTTGAAGTCGTAACCCTTTGCGGCGGCTTTGTCGTACACGGCGGCGTAGCGCGCCACTTCTTCGGGCAACAGCGGGCGACGAAACGCACGCTTGCCGAAGGTCTCGACGAACTGCTTGGCGCAAGCCGCGTCGGCCGTGGTGCAGCCGACGACTTTGTCGGTGCTGGCTACGAGCGGGGCCAACACTTCTGCCGAGTCCATGTAGCCCTGGGCAATCAGCGACGAAACACCCAGAAAGTCGACGTTGTTGCGGAAGCCGAGCGACTCGGCCTCTTGCACGAAGTCCTTGGTCGCGCTGTCGACGGCAGGGCCAATGTCCGCGACGTCCACCAACAGATCTTGCAGCGTGTTGCGGTACTCCGCGTTGCTGAGACGACGCAGCGGGGCCGCGCCAGGAGCCGGCTTCGCGCACGCGGCTGACGCCAGCACCTGCTCGGGCGTCAGGCCACCTGCCGTCGCGCTCGAACCACCGGCGCCGGCTGGGCCGGACGGCGCGTTGCCTTCCAGGTTGCCCTGGCAGCCGTAGCCGGCGAGGCCAAGTGCGACCAGCACGCCGACGGGCAAGATCTTTGAACTCATGGCGGCTCCCTACGCAGGGTCGCCCGCCTACGCCTGACGTGCAACCGGTTCCTGCCTTTCGCACTCGAGGGCACCTGGTGGCATATGTCGGTGAGCCGACGACGTCACGCCGCCCAGGGCCGCCGACAAGACGACCCACGCGGCCAGTCTGGTTACTGGGACGCGCGCCGTGTCGACGACGTGAACGCTCCCGCCAGCCGCCCAGCGCCACGGTGCCGCAAGGCCCTTCCGTGCATCAAGACCGGCGCCGGGACCAGAGCCCTGGGCAAGCGGGCCGGGGCGGGGCTATCTTGGGAGGTTGCCATGATGAACGAGCTGGCACCTGGCCAGGTGATTGCCGATAAGTACCGCGTGGAGCGTGTGCTGGGCGAAGGCGGCATGGGCTTCGTGGTCGCAGCCCATCACCTCAAGCTGGATCAGCGAGTCGCGCTGAAGTTCCTCAAGCCCGAGGCCCTGAAACACCCGCACGTGGTGCAACGCTTTGCTCGTGAAGCGCGCGCCGCGGCCAAGATTCGGGGAGAGCACGTCGCACGCGTCATAGACGTCGGCGATCTGCCGAGCGGCTCACCGTACATCGTGATGGAGTACCTCGACGGCGAGGACCTGGCGCGTCGCCTGCACGAGCGGGGACCGCTGCCTATCGCCGAGACCGTCGGCTACATGTTGCAGGCCTGCGAGGCACTGGCCGAGGCCCACGCTGCCGGCATCGTGCATCGGGACCTGAAGCCACCCAACCTGTTCTTGGCGCGCAGCGCCGGTCGAGCGACCGTCAAGGTCCTGGACTTCGGCATCTCGAAGACCTTGGAAGAAGACGCGGTCACGGGGCGCAACCTCACCAGCACCAGCATGGTGATGGGCACACCGCACTACATGTCGCCGGAGCAGCTGCGCTCGAGCCGAGACGTGGACGCTCGTTCGGACATCTGGGCACTGGGCGTAGTCCTTTTCGAACTGCTCACGGGTGAGCCGCCCTTCGACGGCGAGAACACGACAGCCATCATCACGGCCATCGTGCTCGACGAGCCGCGGCAGCTGCTGCAGCTACGCCCCGAAACGCCACCAGGGCTGGCCAGTGTGGTTCATCGCTGCCTGGCCAAGCGCCGCGAGGAGCGCTACGCCACGGTGCTCGAGCTCGCGCGGGCACTCGCGCCGTTCGCCGGCAACCAAGCCAGCGAGTCGCTTCAACGCATCGAGAGCATCGCGATGCCAAGGGCGTCCATCGCCCCGTCGGCCGCGACGGAGCGCGCGCCCGACCTGGCGCTTCCCACGACCCGACACGATCCCGTGGACAGCTCGCTGGTCGTACCCACCGCGCGAACCGTCGACGTCAGCGGGCAGCGCACGACTGACACGCGACGCGAGTCGGAGACCCGCGCCACCTGGGACGCGACGCTGGCCGCGGCGGCACCGCCCACTTCGACCACGACCGGGCGGCTGCGGCTGCTCGTGCCTGTCGCGCTACTGGGTGTCGGTCTGCTCGCCGCCTGGCTGATGCGCGCGGGTCCCAGCGTCCCCGTCGCCGAGCCCAGACCGGCGGCCGCGTCATCCAGCCCGGCGACTGCGCCAACACCCCCAGCTTCGCCGACGCCCACCCCACCGACGTCCGAGCCAGCTCCGCCCGCTGCCTCAGCAGTGACCGCGGCCGTCGCAGGCACGCCCAGCGGCGTCGTGCCCCCGAGCCCCGCGCCCGTCGCATCCGTCGCACCCGTTGCGTCAGCGGCTGCCGCAGCACCGCGCAAACCCGAGCTCAAGGTCGCCAAGACCACTCCGAACCCTCTGCCCCGTGGCTCCACGGAGCCGAGCAGCAAGCCAGCAGCCAGCGCCGCCACCCCGGCAGGTGGCTCGCTCCGCATGGGAATCAAATGAACGAGCAACGTCGTGGTCCGCAATCGCTCACCGTTCCCAGCCCCGCGCGCTGGGGAGCCTTGGCCAGCCTGCTGAGCTGCCTGGCCGCATCGCCCGCCCTCGCCCAGACCGCAGCGCCGCCGGAGTCGAAGCCCGACGCTGCGGTGGAGGCGCAAGCCCCAAAGCCGCTCGCCGACTCGCTGCACGGCATGGCGAAGGCGGACTACATCTCGGGCCGAGTCCTGTTCGAGGACGGCGACTACGCCTCCTCGTTGATAAAGTTCCAAACCGCCTTCGATACCAGCAAAGATCCGCGGCTGCTCTGGAACATCGCGGCCTGTGAGAAGGCGCTACGCCATTACGCGCGCGTCCTCAAGCTGCTCGAGCGCTACGTCAAGGAAGGCGGCGCGCTGATCACCGACCAAGACCGAATCGACGCCGACGGCGTGGTCAGCGCCGTGCAACCTTTGGTCTCGAGGGTGACCGTAGAGTCGACTCCGCCGGGCGCCGACGTCTTCGTCGACGACGAACGGATGGGCGTCACGCCGCTCTCGAACCTGCTGATCGACATCGGCAACCGCAAGATCGTGCTGCGCCTAGCCGGCTTCGAGGAATACGTGGCCAAGGCCCCCGTAAAGGGCGGCGAAGACCTCAAGGTCGCCGGGCAGTTGACCAAGATCGTCCGGGAAGGGACCGTCACCGTGCAGGCCAAGCCGGGCCACCTCATCACCATCGACGGCCGTGGCGTCGGCGACGGGCGCTGGACTGGCCTGCTGCCGAGCGGCCCGCACACGCTCCGCGTGACCGCTCCTGGCTACCGCGCCTACCAGAGCGAGATCTCGGTGAGAGATCGCTCGCGTCGCACCATCCAGGTGGATCTCGAGCGTGAGGCGAGCGCCGGAGTTCCGACCTGGGTGTGGATCGCTGGCGGCGTCGTCGTGGCTTCGGGAGCGACCGTGGGCGGCTTCCTGCTGTTCAGCAAAGAAGAAACCGTGCCCGCGCAGTACTATCGCGGCAACCTCGCGCCAGGCACGGTGTACCTGCCCTAGCTTGGCTGACCGGCAGCTACGACCTCTGTCGGATACTACTTGCCCGGCGGCGTTTCAGGCGGCGGTTGCGACGGACTCGCATATGCGTTGCTGATTGCAGCGCATGCCTTCGCCGCAAGCAGGATTGCAGAGCGCGAGGCATTGGTTCGCTTCGCAGCGGTACCCGGGTGAGCAAGGCGGGTCGCATGCTGTGGCTGCCAAGCCCTGTTCCT
>DATAKF010000043.1:0-6152 GCA_036261775.1 Polyangiaceae bacterium
CGTGCAGCAGTAATGAACAATTCATCGAGGTGGTCCGGGGAAAACAGACGGGACTGAGCAAGAAGCGAACCCAAGTCTGTTGCTCGAAAAGTGGTCCCTAGTGGTCAAAAGCGGCCGCAATCCTTGCGCGAGGTGATCGCAGAATTTGCGTGCGGCACGAAGCGCGCTATGCCGGCTCGTATCACGCGCCGGCACGCGCTTTCCCGTCAAATACGACCCGCCATAATGGGGAATGGCATTCCCCATTCGGCATGTTATCTTCGTCGGGGATTTTCGAGCCGTGCGGCGAGCTTGGGGTGAAGCTCGACGCGCGGTTCCGGGTAGTGGTCGACGAGCGGGCGGATGCGGCGCGTCTGGTTCCCGAGAGATAGGTGAGGCCCGCGGAGGATGTTGAGGAAGAATACCCCCATCATTCTCATGACGGGCCGCGTCGTGATCAAGTTTAGGGCGTGGGATTGACCCGCGCCTTGCCGTCGGGAAGTAGAACGGGCCCGCCCCCTTGGCCGGGTTCCACAAGCCGGGCTCGAAGAGCCGGACAGTGCCCTGCGGACGGGGCTCGAGCGCACCATCGGGCGTCGGCTGCGGCTCGGCCAGAACACGCCCATCAGCTCTTCGAAAAATTACGCCCGAATAGTCGCTTACACCGCATTTCGAAGCCGAACACTATCAAGGGCCTGAGGAGCGAACGGCTCCCACCAGCCTACCCTCACGCGGAAAATCGTGGAACCGTCACCGAGTGAAGCCCTAAAGCCCGCGCGGTCCGCGTCGTTCCACGTTTTGGACGTCGGATTGCCGCGTTGGCAGCCCCACGCTCCCGCAAGAGGGCGGCATGTCTCGAATCAGCGTAGCTCCGCTGCAGGCGGACGACGGCGGGAGCGTACTCGTCGTCGACGATGAGCCGGAGCAGCGCGCCGCCGTGAGGCGAACGCTGTCGGCGGCAGGACATACGCTGCAGGAAGCGCCCACTGTCGCCGACGCGCTGCGCGTGCTCGGCGCTACGCCGATCGACGTCGTCGTTCTCGATCTCGGGCTACCCGATGCGAGCGGGCTCCGTCGCAAACGTGCGCCGGTTCCTCGATCGCATGCATCTTGATCGCATCGAGCCGCATGTCGCCGAACACCGGAAGCAAGTGATGCTTCAGGATGCTCGGCTTCATTGAGCGCTCTGACGGTTTGTTGTTCGCAAGCACGTACGTCTTCTTGAACTCGTCCGCGACGCTTCGGCCCTTCGGCGATGTATCGACCGCGCTCTGCGTAACGCCCCTGCAAGCTCTCGCTACCGACCGGCTTTTTACAAGCTCCGCTTCGGTGACGCGAACCCGAGGGAACGCCAACGGCCCTATCGACTTCAACCTGGGCCCCGGCGATCAGTGCTGCTGGGTGGTGCGGGCGCCAGCGCGGCACGCGAGTGAGCACTGATCCTCCAGCTCAGGCAGACGCGATCTGCTGCTGCGTGCTGGCTGAATCCAGATGCGTCGATGAGGTGCTGTTCCCTACTGGCAACTTACGTCTATTCGCAATTGCTTCGTCGAGCTGGTACCGAGTGCAGCGCATGTGGCGGGGCACAGGTCAGCGGTGTTGGTGGCGGGGTTGAAGTACCAGTCGGAGCCGCCTGCGCAGCCTGCAGCAGTGGGTCTCCGAAGCAGCTGGGTGAGGAGCACGTCATCGGCCCACGAACCGATGCTCACGTCCTCGGGCTCGGCAGCGGAAAGAGGTACCGAACACACAGCGCTCCGTGCGATCAGAGCGTCGACTACGTCGTCGAGGATGCTGCTGTAGGCCGCGCCGTGGGGTTCGCATGCGTTGCCGAAGAGCCCCCCAGTCAAGCCCACGAGGTCGAGCAGATTCTTGCCCTGCTCGGCGAAGTCGGAGAGGCACATCAAGGGACCCGCAGCCGGACTACAACAGGAGTTACCAGCGGGGCAGGGGCTGCCGAACACGCACGCTGCGGGGTCGTGCTCGGGGGCGACGGCATCGACGAACACGTGCTCGAATCCGCTGTCGAGCGCCGAGAGCTGCGACAGGAAGGACGCGGCTGGCAGCTCGGCATCCTCGTCGGTCACGACCAGCAGGCTTCGCAGCGCGCCGGCGCGCAGTGACGGAGCCCAACCGGAGTATTGCTCGACCACGGTGTCGAGGGAGTTGTGCCCGCCTAGCTCGGTCACGACACGACGGTAGCTAGGAAGCACTTCGTCGGCTGCTCCCCCACATTGACCACTCCCCAACGGCGGAACCGCGCAGAAGGCTGCTCCGCCCAGCACCACGAGGTGGGGCTCGGGCACGGCAGCAGCTAGCCGCGAGAAAGCCGAAGACAGGTGATTCTGAATCTGCGCAATCTCCTCGGCCACGGACCCACTCGAGTCGAGCGCAAGAACGAGGTCCACGGTACGCCGCGCCGGTATCACTACGGTTGTCGGCGAGCACCCGCCGCCAGCGCCGGCCGCTCCAGCCCTAGCAGCTTCGCCAGCCTCACCTGCACTGCCGTCAGCACCGCCGGCTCCGGCTGCGTTGGCTTCAGCTCCAGCTGAATCGCCGGCTCCGGCAACTGCAGCGCTATCATCACCACCGGCGCCAGCGTCGATACTCGGAGCCACACCCGCCCAGCCACCGTGGGGATAGGCGCCGCCAGAAGACTCGCCTCCGTCGGGTGACCCGCTCTCGTTGCTCGCGGGTTCGCTGCCGCAGGCAGCCCAAAGCAGAACGGAGGCCGTGATGCACCACCCGCCAAAACTCGCCGAAGGTCTCATCGACGCTCAGGATACACGCGGAGCATTCCTCGCCAACGTCGAACCTGATAGTCAATTCTTGCCTTTCTTCCGGCGGCGCACAACGGCTACGTCGGGCTCTATCGCAACGATGAGCTTGCTGTCTTTCAATACGAGCCTACCAGGGACGGCGACGTCGTCGCCGCCAAGCTTCGCCCGTTGCGCGCCCTCACTGCCGACGCGTGCGCGTTGGGACCAGCCTACGGCCAAGCGATCGGCTCGAACTCGGCTTCGAACGACTTCTTGAGCTCTTGGGTCGTGAGCACGTGCCCCGCGCTGACGTCCGCAAGTCCTTCGCCAATCGCCGCCAAAAAGCGACGGTGTTCACGCAGCGCGGCAAACTCGGTTGCGCCGATGAGCACGGCCGCGGGCTCGCCCCCTTGCAGCACAACGACGGCATCGCCCGCATCGTGCACGCTTCTCACGAGCTCTTCGGCTCGCTCCGAAAGCTCGGTGGTGGAGACAGGCGCCTTTTCGCTACCCATGCTCGAAAACTAGTAGCAGTGTACCGTGGCCGACGAGCTCCTGAATCGCCTTCGGCGCCACCCCACCCGTATAGCGAGGTGCGAGCAGAACACAGGCTCGACGAGCCACCGGGCGGGCAAGTGTCGGTCTGCACCATCGCCTTCATTGAACTATCTGCTGACTTCCCACGTCTGGCGTCAGGACCACAACGGCTTCAGCCATCAGGATCCGGGTTTCATCGATCATGTGGTCAACAAGAAGGCCGAGCTCATCCGGGTCTACCTGCCGCCTGACGCCAACACGCTGCTGAGCGTGACCGACCATTGCCTGCGTAGTCGCGACCACGTCAACGTCATCGTGGCTGGCAAGCAGCCCGCCCCTCAGTGGCTCACCATGGATCAGGCCATCAAGCATTGCACCATGGGCATCGGCATCTGGGACTGGGCCAGCAGCGACAAGGGCAGCGAGCCAGACGTGGTGCTCGCTTGCTGCGGCGACGTCCCCACGCTCGAAACTCTCGCGGCCGCAGAACTCTTGCATGAGTACGTGCCCGAGCTCAAGGTGCGCGTCATCAACGTCGTCGACCTGATGCGCCTGCAGTCGGCAAGCGAGCACCCCAATGGGCTCGGTGACCGGGATTTCGATGCGCTGTTCACGACGGACAAGCCGATCGTGTTCGCGTTTCATGGCTACCCATGGCTGATTCATCGGTTGACGTACCGGCGCACGAATCACCACAACCTGCACGTGCGCGGTTACAAGGAAGAAGGCACGACCACCACGCCCTTCGACATGGTCGTGCTCAATGACCTCGACCGCTTTCACCTAGCCTCGGACGTGATTGACCGAGTACCCCAGCTGGCAGTCAAGGCGGCGTACTTCAAGCAGGCCTTGAAAGAGCGATTGATCGAGCACAAGCAATACATCGTTCGCCATGGCGAAGACATGCCCGAGATTCGCAACTGGAAGTGGCGCGGGCTGGGCGAGCGTCCGTGAAGCCCGGCTACCGCGTGGAAGACGGCCATGGTCGATGCACCTGTGTCGGTACGCTACGCTCGCGCGTTCCGCGACCCGACATGTTGCAATGGAGTGGAATATCTACGGCGCGGTGCGTGCTCGAAGGACGGCCATGGGAAACCATCCTGAGCTCTGGGCGATCGTGCTTGCAGGCGGTGAAGGAAAGCGCCTGGCGCCGCCCACCACTGCTCTCCATGGGTGCCCCGTTCCCAGCGTGAGTAACGGCTCTCAATCGGAGAAAATGAGTAACCAATGACGATCGTATGCGGAACGGATCTGTCTGAGAACGCGCGCGAGGCTGCGCGAGCCGCTGCGGCGATTGCCAAACGACTCGCCGTCCGACTCAAGCTGGTCCATGTCATCGACGAGCTGGGGGCCGAGCTGACCGCGGCGGGCGAACAGAGCGCCATCTATGCCCCCGTCCGAACGCGCGTTGAGGAGCACGCGAAGGAGCTGAGAATCGGGCACGGGATCGAAGTGGAGCCCGTCGTCGTAGTGGGGATAGCCCACGAGACGCTGGTCGAGATCGCCCGTACCACCGACGCGAGCCTGATCGTCGTGGCGGCTCTCGGCGTGGCGAAACAGCATCGCTGGCTGCTCGGAAGCACGGCTGAGCGAGTCGCACAGGCTTCCTCGGTCCCTGTGCTCGTCGTTCGAGACGCAGCGAGCATCGAAGGCTGGGCACGCGGCGAGCGCGCCCTCCGCATCATGGTCGGCGTCGAGATTGCGAGGACTTCCAACGCGGCGCTCCGATGGGCGGCGCGCTTGCGTGGGGTGGGCCGCTGCGACCTCCTCGTGACGCAGATTGCCTGGCCTTTCGGCGAACACCTTCGTCTCGGTGTGCCCCCACCCATGCCGCTCGATCATCTCCGACCCGAATTGCTCGAGCCGCTCACCCGTGATCTGCGCGCATGGGCTGGAGAGGTCCCGGGAGAAGGCGAGACGACTTTCTCCGTGAGCCCTGGGTGGGGGCGCGTGGATACGCACCTCGCCCTGCTTGCCGCGGAGTCGAAAGTCGATCTGCTCGTGGTGGGCACACACCAGAAGGCGTTCGCGGCGCGGCTGTGGCAAGGCTCCGTCTCGCGCGGTGTGCTGCACCAATCTTCTGGCAACGTTGCCTGCGTACCTCACAGCGACGCGAACGAGCGCATGGACGATATTCCGACTTTTCGCAGCGTGCTGGTCCCGACCGACTTCTCGGCCCTCGCTAATCGCGCCATCCCAGTAGGCTATGGCCTCCTTGCATCAGGTGGTGCCGTACACCTGCTGCATGTGGTCACGGGTGAGCCGAGCGAGGCCGACGGCGACCCGGCGGAGCACCTTCGCGCGCTCGTTCCCCCGGGTGCCAGCTCGCGGGGCATCGCGACCGAGCTGGAGATCGTGCGAGACGACAAAGCCTGGACTGCGATTTGGCACGCCGCGGGTCGCCTCGGTGTCGACGCGATTTGCATGGCGACCCACGGTCGCTCGGGAGTGTCACGTGTCTTGCTGGGCTCTCAGGCGGAGCAGGTCGTGCAGCGCTCTCGGCAACCGGTCATTCTGGTGCCACCGGAGCGTGACGGATGACCCTTTCGACGCAGCAAGCGGTGGGAAGCAATCAGCGGTTCCTGGTACCGCTCCGAAGAGGTACGGTTTGCGCATGCAACGTCGACTGCCTGAACTCGCGGCCGGTACTCCCGTGACAGCCGTGATGGCGAGCCCTGTCATGACGGTAGACGCGCAAACTCCGGTGCGGGCACTGCTGCGACTGTTCGTTGCTGGCGGCATCGGTGCCGCCCCCGTGGTCGATACCCGGGGCGTCCCTGTCGGCGTCGTGTCGAAGACGGACGTGTTGCGGGCGGTGTACGAAGATCCCTCGTGCGCCGGCTCCGAAGTCGCCGAGGCAACGCCCGCACGGGATTCCGA
>DATAKF010000067.1:0-30452 GCA_036261775.1 Polyangiaceae bacterium
TGTCGCTCAGCGATTCGAGTGTCTCGGCGTCGGTCGAGCGCGAGGTCTTGGTGCGCTTCAGCGGCTTCAGCCCCAGCTCGTCGAACAGCAACGTCTCGAGCTGCCGAGGTGAGTTCGGGTTGAATTCGCGGCCCGCAATCCGCTGCGCTTCCAGCTCCAAGCGCTTGATTTCAGCGTCACATTCGGTGGCCAAGCCGCTCAAGACGCTGGTGTCGATGAGCACGCCTTGCAGCTCCAAACCGGACAGCTGCTTGGCCAGCGGCAGCTCCACATCGCGGTACAGCCCGGTCAGCCCGTGGGCCTCCAGCTTTTCGGACAGCCTCTCCGAGAGGCGCAGGGCGTAGTCGGCGTTCTCGCAAGCCCAGCTTGCAACGGGCTCGACCGGTAGCTCATCGAGCGGCACACGTTTGCCGCGGGCGGGCTTGCCGAGATCGGCGAGCGTGCCGGTGACGAGACCGAGCTCGCGTTGTGCGAGCGAGACGCGATCGTGGCGCGCCTCGGGATCGATCAGGTAACTGGCGAGCGAGGCGTCGGAGCCGTAGTTGCCCAGCCGTAGACCGGCGTGCGCGAGCGCGACGTCGGTGCGCTTGAGGTCGTGAGCAGACAGCGGGGGGCCGTCCGGACCGAACAGCGCCGCGAGCGCCGGACCCAGCTCGGAGGGCGTCGGTTGCTTGGGCACGCCCATGAAACGATGGGCGAGGGGAATGTAGCGCGCGCGCCCGCTCTTGCTGGCGAGCGCAAAGCCGACCAGCACGCTGCGTGAAGGGCTGTCTTCGGTGGTGACGACCTCGACCCCGGCCGCGCCTTCGCTCTTGAGCGCGCTAGCAAATTCCGCGATTTCTTGCGGCGAAAACAGCGTTCCATAGTCGGCAGTGACGCTGGCGGCTGGGCTCGCGGGGAAGGCGGCCGGAGCGGGGCGCGCCGCGGCGGGAACAGGGCCGCCGCCGAGCGGCAAACCAATTTGAGTCATCTCGACCCGCTTGTCGGCGGGCGCGGCGCTGGTCGGTGGCGTCGATCCCGGCGCGGCACTTTGAGCCGCGGCCGGACCAGGCAGCGAATCGGTGTTGAGCAACGTGAGCATGCGACTGAACCCGAGCTCGCTGTACAGGGCGCGCAGCTTTTCGGTGTCGCGGCCGCGGAACGCCAGCGCTTCGCGGCTCACCTCGATGGGACAATCGTTCTTGAGCGCGACCAATCGCTGGCTCAGAAACGCCTGCTCGCGGAACTCGGTCAGGTTCTTCAGCAGACCCTTCTTGGTGATCTTTCCCAAGTTTTCGTAGATGCCGCTGAGCGTGCCGTATGCCTTCAGCAGCTCCATCGCGGTTTTGGGGCCGACGGAAGGCACGCCCGGGATGTTGTCGGAGGTGTCGCCCATCAGCGCGAGCAGGTCTTGCAGCTGGTCGACGCGGACGCCGAAGCGCTCCTCGACCTCGGGCGGACCGATCACCCGGTCGCGCATGGTGTCCCACAACATGACGTCGTCGCCGACGAGCTGCATCAGATCCTTGTCGGCCGCCAAGATCACGACCTTGAGCGAAAGCTCGCGCGCCCGGCGCACCACGGTGGCGATCAGATCGTCGGCTTCGACGCCTTCGTGTTTGTAGATGGCGGCGTGGTACCCCTGCACGATCTGTTCGCAGCGCTGTAGCTGGCTGCGCAGGTCGTCAGGGGCGGGCGGACGGTGCGCTTTGTATTCCGGGAAGATTTCGCGTCGGAAGGTGTCGCGGCCGGCGTCCAGTGCCACTGCCATGAGGCGGGGGCTGCGCTCACGCAGCATGCGCTCGAGCATATTGACCATGCCGTGCACGGCGCCCGTCGGCTCACCGCTGGGGCTCGAAAGCGGCGCTACCGCGTGGTACGCGCGCAGCACATAGCTCGACAGATCCACGACGTAGATGACGTCTTCGGAGCCAGGAGGAAATAAGCGCGTCGCCATCTCGCGCCGGTCTTAACAGGGAACGAGGAGCGACAGCCAGGAGCGATACGCAGGAGCGAGCACCGCGAGCGACACCAGGACTGTCCGGCCCGGCCCCGTGGCCTATCCCCCGGGCCTTGCTCGGCGTGGCGAAAGGTCTGAGGGCCGAGCGGCGTTGTCTGCATGAATGACCAATCGTTTGGTGGTGTCCGGTATCTGGCGTCCGGACCAAAGCGTCGCTACCCTTGGTTGCTTGGTGGACAAGGACGTCGCTCCTCCCGGATTGGTAGCGGGGAAGTACAGGCTCACGCAGCTCATCGGCCGCGGCGGCATGGGATCGGTGTGGGAGGGGACGCATATCACGCTCGGCACGCAAGTCGCCGTGAAGTTCATCGACTCGGAGTACGCCGAGAGCCCTGAAGCTCGGAACCGCTTCGAGAGTGAAGCGCGCGCGGCCGCCAAGCTGCGCAGCAAGCACGTGGTCGAAGTCTACGATCACGGCGTGACCGACGACGGTCGCCCGTTCATCGTCATGGAGTACCTGCGCGGCGAGCCGCTCGACAAGCGCTTGGATCGCGTCGGCCGCATTCCGGCGAAAGAGACGGGACGCATGCTGATGCAGGTGTGCCGCGCGCTGTCCAAAGCGCACGCCGCCGGCATCGTGCATCGCGATCTCAAACCCGAGAACGTCTTTTTGGTGTGGGACGACGAAGACGGCGCCGACGTCGCCAAGGTAGTGGACTTTGGCATCGCCAAGTTCACCGACAACCAGCTTGCCAACTCGTCGGCTACGCGAACGGGCTCCGTGCTGGGCACGCCGTATTACATGAGCCCGGAGCAGGCGCGCGGCCTGCGCAGCGTCGACTACCGCTCGGATCTCTGGTCGGTGGGCGTCATCGCCTACCGCTGCGTCATCGGTGTTTTGCCTTTCGAGGGTGAAGCCGTCGGTGATTTGCTGGTGAAGCTGTGCACGGCGCCGCTGCCGATTCCGTCGCAGATGGCGCCGGACGTGCCGCCTGGTTTCGATGCGTGGTTCGCCAAGGCGCTCACGCGCGAGCCCGAAGGTCGCTTCTCCAGTGCGAACGAGCTCGCGGAGTCGCTGGCTGCCGTTTGCGGCCTGTCGGTGCGCGGTTCGTACTCCACGGGAGACATTCCGATCCCCAGCTTCGCGAGTGGGCCGATGGCCCTGTCGTCGCCCGCCATGACGCCGAGCCCGGGCGCGCTCACTCCGCCCGGCATCATGCCGGTCACGCCTTACCCAACGGCTGACCGCACGGGGCCGAACCCGGCCTTCAGTCAAAGCGCTGGCAACGCCAACACGCTTCAGATGGCGACGGGGGCTCCCACCACGCAAACGCCAGCGCCGGCGCCCGCCAAAAACACCGGCGCCATCATCGCCGCCGCGGCAGCCGCCGTCGTGGTGCTCGCTATCGGGGCGGGCGTGCTGGTAAAGACTTTGGGCGGCGAGCCGGCAGCGGCGACGCCCGCACCTGCTCCGGCCGAGACCGTGGCCCCCCCTGTTCCGGCCCAACCGCCAGTCGCTCCGCCTACGCAGGCAGCGCCGAGCCCAACTCTGGCTGCCGAGCCCACGCCGTCAGCGGCACCGTCGGTTGCTCCCGTCGTGCCGGTTGCCCAGCCGGTCCGCCCCACGCCGGGCCCGAATCGCCCGCCGCCAAATCCCCAGGTAAAGCCGCCAAAACCGCCCGTTGCGCCCGGCGGCGCGGACGTCGGCTTCTGAGCCTGTTCTAACCGTGCGGGGTTGGCGTCGGTCGGTACCGGCCCATGGCTCGCCTCGGGCCGACACGGTCGTACACTGAATTACATCTCGGTGACAATCGGCGGGCCGGGGGTTGGTAGTTCGCATGAGCACCGATGCAGATCCTGCTCCTAGCGGCTTATTGCTCCGTCCTCCTCGTCCTCTGTACCTACGGCGCTCACCGCGCGCTGCTCGTTTACCAGTGCTGGCAGCATCGCCGCCGCATCCAGGTGGGAGAGCGCCGCGTCGACATCGCCGAAGAAGCGCTGCCCACCGTCACGGTGCAGCTCCCAATCTTCAACGAGGCCACGGTGGCCGCGCGCCTCATCGAGGCGACCGGCAAGCTCGACTACCCGGCGAGCAAGCTCGAGATTCAGGTGCTCGACGACTCGACGGACGAGACGGTGCGCATCGCGCGTGAAGCCGTCGAAGCGCTGGTCGCGCGCGGCATCGACGCGCAGCACGTCCGCCGTCCGACGCGCCACGGCTACAAGGCCGGCGCGCTCGATTATGGTCTGGGCACCGCCAAGGGTGAGCTCATCGCCATCTTCGACGCCGACTTCGTTCCGCAAGCCGACTTCTTGCGTCAGGTCGTCGGTCACTTCCAGGAGGCGCGCATCGGCATGGTGCAGACCCGCTGGGGTCACATGAACCGCGACCAGAGCCTGTTCACGCAGGTGCAGGCGCTCATGCTCGACGGTCATCACATGGTCGAGAACCGCGCCCGCTTCGGCGCCGGTCATATGTTCAACTTCTCGGGCACCGGCGGCATCTGGCGCCGCGCCGCCATCGACGCCGCGGGCGGCTGGCAGCACGACACGCTGACGGAAGACCTGGACCTGTCGTACCGCGCTCAAATGGCGGGTTATCGCTTCGTTTACCGCAGCGACGTGCTCACGCCGTCCGAGTTGCCGGAGGACATTTCGGCCTTCCGCGCGCAGCAGTTCCGCTGGGCCAAGGGCACCGTGCAGACGGCGCGCAAGCTGCTGAAGCGCGTGGTTTCGTCGAAGCTGCCGTTCGGCCAGCGCGTGGAAGCATGCTTCCATATGCTGCCGCACTTTGCGTACCCGATGATGGTGCTGCTCAGCTTGCTGCTGTTGCCGGCCCTGATCTTCATGCCCGCTACCGACTTGAAGACCATGCTGCTCATCGATCTGCCGCTGTGCTTCGGCGCCACGGGGTCGATTGCTACGTTCTACATCACGGCCGAGGTGGCGCAGGGCCGCTCGGGTTGGGGCGCTGCCAAGCGTCTGCCCGCGCTAATCGCTCTGGGCGCTGGCTTGGCTCCACACCTGACCGCCGCCGTCTTCGACGGCTTGACCAAGATGGCCGGCGAGTTCGTGCGGACGCCCAAGCGCGGTTCAGTAGCCGGTCGGTACTTTCAGCATGCAAAGTTGCCGCTGGTTGAGCTGGCGCTGTGCCTGGTGAGCGCTGCCAGCGTCGTGGCATCCCTGAAGACGTCGCACTACTTCGCGACGCCGTTCGCCGCGCTCTTCACGCTCGGCTACGGCTACGTGGCCAGCCAGGTGCTGTTCGAGCAGCTCGGCCGCCCGGTCCCGGCGCCCGATCGCATCTCCACGCCGGCCGAGGCTGGCGAGTCCGAAGAGCTGCCCGGCCTCGCGGCGTAACTCGCTCGGGCACGCGAGCCAAATCAGCAGGAAGACGGGAAGCCGGGAAGGCCGGAGGAAGGTTATTTGGTTGGGCGAAGCCCAATCCAGAAAATCTTCCCGCCTCCCCGCCTTCCTGTTCGCTCGTTCTGACGTCTTCCTTATGGACTTCCGTAGGGCGCTCGGTACTATTTTCGCTTCGAGGGAAGCGAAACCCCACTTCGCAGCGAGGCCATCGTGACCAAGGCAGACATCGTACACGCCGTGTATACGCGGCTCGGCGGCTTCTCCAAGAAGGAGTCGGCCGATCTCGTGGACTTGGTGTTCGAGACCATGAAGGAGACCTTGGGGCGGGGGGAGAAGATCAAGATCTCCGGTTTCGGGAACTTCGTGCTGCGAGACAAGCGCCAGCGCCAAGGTCGCAACCCGCAGACGGGTGAGCCCATCACGATCACCGAGCGTCGCGTCTTGAACTTCAAGGCGAGCCAGCTGCTCAAGCAAGCGCTCAACGGTGAAGAGGGCACGGCAGGAGTGTCGGACGCGGCGAAGGACGGCTGACGTGGACCGCCTCAAGCACCCGGTCAAGCTGTACTACCGCATCGGCGAGGTCTCCGAGATCGTCGGCGTCGAGCCCCACGTGCTCCGCTACTGGGAGACCGAGTTTCGGTCCATTCGACCGCAGAAGTCGCGCAAGGGTCAGCGCATCTACTCGCGGCGCGACGTCGAGAAGCTGATCAGCGTCAAAGATCTCTTGTACACGCACGGCTTCACGATCGCCGGTGCCCGCAAGAAGCTGCGCGAAGGCGGCGCCGAGCCCGCCGCCCCCGAAGAGCAAGAAAAGCGGGTTACTTTGCGCACGCGCCTGCTCGAAATCCGCGGAGAAGTCGCGGCTTTGCTGAGCGAGCTCGAATCCGGCGTGGTCACGACGCAAACGCGCGTCAACGCTAGCTAAAACGCGGGCGAGCGAGAGAACAGGGAGGCGGGGAGGCGGGGAGGTCCGCGAGGCGAGATTTTTGGGGTTCGCGCTGCCGCCCGCGAGACCACGAGTCCATGGCGAGCACGCCTCAGTCCTCCTTCACTCCTCGAGGGAAATATTTTCTGATTCGGTCCTCCGAATCGGAAAATGCGTTCTCGCCCTCGCGGACCTCCCCGCCTCCCCGCCTTCCTGTTGATTCCCTGCTCGTGCTCGGCAGCCAAACAATGTCCGAGCGTTCCTTGACGCCAACGCCAGGCAACGCCACGACTGCACTCAAGAGGAAGCCATGGCTGAAGGATTAAATCGCGTAATGTTGTTGGGGAATCTTGGTGCGGATCCTGAGCTCCGCGTCACTTCCGGCGGTCAGTCCGTGCTGAAGCTGCGGCTTGCGACGAGCGAGACCTACCTGGACAAGAACCGGGTTCGTCAGGAGCGCACCGAGTGGCACAGCGTCGTGGTCTGGGGCAAGCGGGCTGAGGCGCTCGGTAAGTTCCTGACCAAGGGCTCGCGCCTCTTCGTCGAAGGAGGCCTGCGTACCTCCAGCTACGACGACAAGGAAGGCAACAAGAAGTACCGCACCGAGATCGTGGCCTCGAACATCATCCTGTCGGGTAGCGGTGGCGGCGGTGGTGGTGCCCGTGGCGGCGGCGGTGGTGGCCGCGGCGGCGGCGGTGGGGGTGGCGGTGACGACGAGTACGGCGGCGGCGGCGGCGGCGGCGGCGGCGGCGGCTACGACGACCAAGACTACGGTGGTGGCGGTGGTGGTGGCGGCGCAGGCAATAGCGGCGGCGACGACGACATCCCGTTCTGAGTGAGCCGCCGTGCGGCTCCGCCCATTGCTTGGGGTAGCAGCGTTGCTCGCGCTGGCTGCCTGTCGTTCGAAGGAGGCGCCCCAGCCGGCGGCTTCCGCCAGCGTAGCGGAAGTGCCGGCCCCGGCCGCCCTGATCGCGGAGCTTTCCATCGGCAACCCGAAGGACACGTGGCAGCGGGTGCGGCTGCTGGGCGGCAACTACGCGCAGGCGCTGCCCTCGAGCTTGCCGGTGCTGCTGGCAACGAGCTTGTCGTTGCCGCCGTCCGCGGCTGGCAGCCTCGACGAAAGTGTGCCGGTGGTGGGCGTGCTCTTGTCGCGGAAAGACGCGCCCGAGCCCGACGTGGTGATCGGCATGCACGTCATGAGCGGCGCCGAGCTGGTGGCGTCGCTGACCCTGGGCGACGGCGCGAAGTTTCGCCGGGTGGAGCTCCAGCCGCGCGTCGTGCGACTGCTGCCAGCGCCCGGCGCGCCCGAGTTCAACGGCGCTTTGGGCGTGTCGGGCAATTACTTGTTGATGGCGACGGGCGTTTCGGCCCTGACCGACGCCGGCCGGTTCGTCGCCGAGACGGTGTCCAAGCGCGCTCGCAAGGAGCCTGGTCTCACGTTGCGCGCGACGCAGAGCGTTTTGACGGGCGCGCTGGCACGCCGGTTACGTGAAGGCTGGCAAGCCCGTCGGGCAGCCCTATCGGAGCGTGATCGCGCCGAGCGCGACGCCAAGGGCCGAGCACCAGATTTCGCCGACCCGCAAGTATTGCTGGCTGGCGCGGACAACACGGTCGAGTCGTGGCTTTCGGTGTTGGAGAGCTCGCGTGAAGCCACGCTCAGCCTCACGCCCGAGAACGATCGTTTGCGGGCCGAGCTGACACTTGCCCCCGCGGCCGATGGCGCCGCAGCGCTGCTGTCGCGCGAGTTGGTGGTAGGCGACGCCGCTCCGCTCCTCCAGATGCCCGCAGCTACGGGCGCTGCGCTCTTGATGCAGGGCGACGCGCAGGCGGGTAGTCCGGGCCCGAACATCGGGGAGTCCGTGGCGCAGCTGTTTGGCGGGCGCCTGAGCGCAGAGCAGACTGCGCGGCTCGTCAAGGTCTTCGACGCCTTCTCCAAGTCCCGCCGTGGTGCAAGCGTCGTCGGGTTCTTGCCTGGCCCCGCGCCCGCGCTGCTCGTGACCTGCGAGCTTGCTGAGGGTAGCGACTTTCCGCAAGCGTTCGCCGATGTCTTGTCGCTGCTCGAGTTGCCGCCCGTGAGCGGATTTTTGGCGGGTAGCTTCGGTAAGCCAACGTTGAAGTTCTCGAAGAGTGAGAGCGGGGCTCGTCACGCCCGCATTCAATTTCGTCCCAGCGCGCAGGGCGCGAAGTTGCCGCTGCCCAAGTCGCTGAGCGTGAGCTGGGACGCCGCGGCTGGCGTCGGTCACATCGTGGTCTCACCGGATGCATTGCTCGGCCTGTCTCCGTTCGGCGACGGTGCGCGCTTGGCGGCGTCCCCGTGGCTGGCACGCAGCCAGCCAGCCATGGCCGGCAAGACGGCGCTCGGCGTGGTCGTCGACACGCGCTTGCTAGCGCCCGGCGGGCCGGATGACGCGAAGCTACTTTTGTCCTTCGGCAAGCAAGACGGGCAAATCGTCGTTGCCTTGGACGCGGCTGCGGCCGCGCTACCCGCCTTGGCGCGGCTTTTTGCGCTAGATAGATCTCCGTGAACAGGGACGCACCGGACGCCGACGCGGCCGCGGAGAGCCGTGACGGGCAGCTCAAGGGCCGCCTGGCGGGTGAGGTCGTGCTGATCACCGGCTTTCCGGGCTTCCGCGCGCAAGCGCTGGTCCAGCTGCTGAGTGAGCGCGAGCCCGATATCGTGCTGTGGCTGGTGGTGCCGCCGATGGAGCTGGAGGCCGCGGCGCGCGCGCTCGCCAGCACGCCGCTCAGGCCCGAGCAACTGCGGCTGATCCCGGGCGAGCCGTGCGCGATCGATCTGGGCTTGTCGCGTCAAACCTACGCGGAGCTTTGCCAGCAGGTCGAGCGCTGGTTCGCGCTCTACCAAACGACGGACTCTCGCGTAGCGCGCGACCTTTGCTTTCGCGTCAACCTGGGGAGCGCGCGAGAGATCGCGGAGCTCTCGAAGGTGGCCGAGCGCTTGTCACACGTCACGTTCCTCTCGAACAGCCTTGTCTTTGGTGATCATCAAGGCGAGGTGAGCGAAGAAGAGCTGAACGTCGGGCAGAGCTTTCGCTCTCCCGCCGCGCATAGCTTGGCCGTGGCCGAAGCGCTCCTGCGCCGCGGCTTGGTGGACATTCCGCTATCGGTCGTGCGTACGCCGCAGGTGTTGGGCGCGCCCGGTCAAAGCGTTGCCGCGCGCGCATCGGGCTTGCATCGGCTCCTGGCCACCGTCGCGTCGGCGCCGGCCGAAGCTTTGACGTTGCCGCCCGGCTCGAGCCGCCCGGTTCAGGCGTTGCCAGCCGATTTCGTGGCCGAAGCGCTGTATGCGGTGTCGGTGCTGGGCACGCGCGGTCACACCTATCACTTCGCGGATCCGGAGCCGCCGTCGCTGGCGGAGGTGCTCGAGCAGGCCGCGGCGCACTTTGGCAAGCGCTTCGAGCAAGGCTTCGACGCGCGGGCGCTGGGGCGCCTCTTGCTGAATGGCCCCGGGCTTTGGCTATCGCAGCAGAGCTCACGCGCGCTGGCGGAATGGGCCGAGGGCCCGCGCCTGCTCACGCGCGGAGGCGACCGCCTGCTCGAGCGTAGCGGCCTGCGCGCGCCCTCGCTGCTTGGCTACTTGGACGCGGTCCTGCTCCAGACCGAGGAGCTGCGCCGCACGCATGCTCTCGAAGAGCGACACCCGGTAGCGCCGTTCGAGGTGGTGGCTTGAGGCAGGTCTGGCTCGGCCTGCTGGGCCTGACCATGACCTGCGCGCGACCGGCGCCGCTGCCCGTAGCGCACGCCAAGCCGCCCGTGACGGGAGCGCTCGGCAAGCCCAAGCCATCCGCGACGCCGGTCCTCGAAAAGGCGCCAGAAACGGCGGCGTTGGTGCCGGGGCCGCTAGCCAACTTCTTCGGCGCGCTCCGCGAGTTGCGCCAACAAAAGCGCCAGCGGCACGTGCGCGTGTTTTGGCTGGGTGACTCGCACACCAACGCCGATTTTCTGAGCGGCGCGGTGCGCAGCGCCCTGCGCGAAAGCTTCGGCGACGGTGGACCGGGCTTCGTGCGCGTGGGCGCCAAGCCGTATCGTCACGACGGCATGAAGCTCGGGCGCGACGGCAGCTGGAACATCGATCCGGATCCGCCCGCGCGCCGCTCGCTGCAAGACGACGGCGTCTTCGGTTTGGCCGGCACGCGCGCGGTGCCAGGCGCCGAAGCCAGCTTCTCGGCGCAGGTCACGACGCGCGAAGGCGCGAGCGACCCTGCCACCTTCGAGCTGTCGTACACGCTGCCCGAAAACGCCAGCTTCACGCTCGAGCTGGCCGGCAAGAAGCGGCGCGTCGACGCTACGACGGCGGCTGACGTTGCTCCCTCGGGCATCGCGCACTTGACGCTGACGGCGCCCCTGAAAAGCTCGCTCGTGGTGAGCCCGCTCGGCGGCGCTCCTCGGCTTTTTGGCCTGATCGTCGAGCGCAGCGGCGCCCCGGGCGTCGTGGTGGACACCGCCGGCATCGACGGCGCGCGCCTCGAGACGCCGCTCGCCTGGAGTGAGCCGGCGTTCGTGGCCGAGGTGGCGCGGCGCGCACCCGAGCTGTTCGTCGTCGCCTTCGGCACCAACGAAGCCTTCGACGCGCTCAAGGTCGAACGCTACGGCCCGCAGCTGAGCGATTTGGTGCAGCGCCTGCGCAAGGGGGCACCCCAAGCCTCTTGCCTGGTGCTCGGCCCAACCGACGCGCCGCTCGGCGACGGCTCGGTGCCGCGCGTGGCGGAGGTCGCGAAGGTGCTGCAAAAGACGGCGACGCAGCTGCGCTGCAGCTTCGTCAGCCTGCAGCAGCTGATGGGCGGCGAGGGCAGCTTCGCCAGGGGCATGAGAGCCAAAGAGAGGCTAGCTCAGCCGGACAAGCTTCACCTAACCCCAAGGGGTTATCAGGAGCTGGGCGCCGCGCTGGCCAAGCAACTGGTCGACGCCTACTCGGCCGGTCGCGCTGATTTGCCGTAGCTCTGGTAGCTCTGCATCAGCGCGCGGTAGATCCAGGTGCCGATGATCTCGGCGCCGACGGCCGTGGGGTGCGTCATGTCGGCTTGGCCCAGGCCTTTGCGTACCCAGCGCGGCATCGAGCGAGCGCCGCCCATCGCGGTCCAGGTGTCGAAGAAGGCGCAGCCGGCGTCCAGCGCCGCTTTCTGCTGATTCGCGAGTAAATCCGGCATCACGCGCAGGCTGACGATCTCGTCGCCGACCTTGGCCGCGCGATCCATGGTGCCGATCACCAGGCACGACGAGCCCGGCAGCGCGCGCTGGCCCTGCAGGAGCACGTCGCGCATGGTGCGGTGGTAGTCGACCATCGGGTACAAAAAACCGTCGGTGCTCTCGTTGGCGCCGAACTCGTAAACGAGCAGGTTGGGGGAGCGCAGCTTGAGCTGGTCGGCCCAGTGCTGGTCGTCTTGCTTGTCCATGAAGCGAATGCGCGCGCCCTGCACGCCCAGGGCGTCGAGCACGACGCCCGGGCCTTCGCGCTCCAGCACGACGCCGAATAGCCGCGAGGTGCCGCGCTTGGTCTGCAGGCTCAGCTGGTGCGAGCCGTCCGGCACCTTCACCACGTGCGCCTTGCTAGAAATCGCCGCCCCTGCCGTCGAGAGCTCGCTGGGCGACGCGCCGTCGACCGACAGCTCGAGCGAGCCGCCGTTCGGCTGTTCCAAGTAGTAAAGCGTGAAGCTCGAGACCTTGCGACCGTACTCGCCGCTCTCGGCGGTGCCGACGCGCGACAGCACGTTGGGCGGCGTGCTGAACGACACGCCGCCCAGCCCGTAGAGCCCGTCCGCCGCATACGGCCCGACGATGCGGCTCACGTTGAAGCCGGCCGTCGCGTAGCGGCTCACGTCATTGTGAAAGTACGCCGGCCAGGCGTTGGCGATCAGCACGAAGCCGTGGCCCGCGTCCCCGAACGTGGTCTGCAGCTTGCGACGCAGCGTGCCCGACACGTAGTCGCTCACGATGATCGAATCGCCGAAGTGCGCGATGCGCGTCACTGCGCCGGCCTGCTTTTGCTCGGTGCGCCTGAGCGCCGCAAAGAAGCCGTCCAGCGCCTTGCCGGTTGGGTCGAGCAGCGGCACCGGTGGGGCTTGCTCCAGCTGCTTGGCCTCGGCGGCTTCGGCTGGGGCGAGCGCGGCGGCGCCAGGGGCGACCCGAGGCGCGGTGGTCTCGAGGCCGAGCTTGCTCTCGCCGACCGAGCTCGAGGGCAGGGCCGCCGCCACGGCCACGACCGGCTCCTTGTTGGGGCGCTTGCCGAATAGCCGAAAGCGCGCGAGCGCCGGCGTTACCTCGAGGACTACGGCGCAAGCCGCGACCAAAAGCACAGCGGCAACCGGGCGCGAGCGGAAGACCTCGCGCGGCGGCGTCGCGTCAGTTGCTGCAGGAGGCATCGCCGAGGGCACGGCAAAGCGCGTGCAGTCGCTTCAGATCCGCGTCGCTGGCGGAGCCGTTGCGGGACTTTGCCAGCAGCTGATTCTTCGTCTGCATCAGCTTGCTGCGATCCGTCGCCGCAGCGTCGGGCGCGGGCGCCGGGATCTCGGCGGCGCCCGGATCATCGAAGGGGTTCTTGCGCACCAGCGTCGCCGGGCTGGCCACCGCTTTGGGCGCGGCTTCTGCCGTGGCTTCTGGCGCGCGTTGCGGCTCGCTCGGCTTGCCGGCAGGCTTGTCGGTTTGTCCGGTGCGCAACGTCCGCGGCGCGCTCGGCAGCTCGCTCACGTCCACCGTCTCACCGCCGAGCGCGGCCAGGTCGTTGGCAGCGCGCTTGCGACGAATCGAATCCACCGCGGTGGCGCGCGCGACCTCCTCCAGCAGCTTGCGCTTTTCGGTCGGGTCTTCGGCGGCGCTGGCGCGGGCCAAGAGCTGATCGGCCCAGGTGGACTGGATGGCGCGAAACTCGGGCGTGTCGCGCAGGTTACTGTCCTCGGGGATCTGACCCGCTCGGGCGCGCGCGGCCGTAGCGTCGCCCTTGTCGAGCAGCGCCTTGGCTTCGGTCAGCAGCTTCGCGCTGGAGTCGGTCTGCTCGCTCTTCGGCGCGCCCAGGCCGACGTTCGCCGGCTCGTCGCCGCGCGAGAAGGCGACGAGCAGCAGCGTGCCCACGAGCGCGGCTCCGCCGATGGCGATCAGCGCCTTGGCCCCCGTGGACATGCCGCGCGCCTCGCCTGCGCTGGCCTCGAACCCGCCCAGCGACGAGATCTGCTGGCTCTCGTCCGCGCCCGGCACGTACACGTCACCGGCCGGCACGAATTTGAACACGACGTCGCCCAGCTCGATGTTGTCGCGCGCGTCCAGCAGGCCGCGCGGCAACTCCACGCCGTTGACGCGAATGCCGTTGGCGCTCTCGCGATCGACCAGCTCGTAGCGGCCGTCGCCCAGCGCCTGAATCTCGGCGTGGACGCGGCTCACCGAGGGGTGATTCACCGAGATGTCACACTCTTCGCCGCGGCCAATCACGTGGCGCGGCCCGGTGTTGAGCGCGAACTCCACGCCTGGCGTCGGCCCCACGAGCATCACGAGTCGATCGGGCTGACCGAGCAGGGTTTGCGAGCGCGGCGCGGCTGGAACCGTCGCCTTGCTGTCGAAGCCCGGGGCTGGCTGCTCCAACGCTTCGTCGACGAGCTCGAGCCGGTAGTCCCCGAGCTGGACTAAGTCGCCGTGCGCCAGGTCGTGGCGCTGGTTGACCCGCACGCCGTTGACGTAGCAGCCGTTGTAGCTGCTGCCGTCGAACACCACCCAATGGTCCGCCTCGCGCGCGATACGCGCGTGACGCCGCGAGATGTTTCGCTCGGTGAGGCGGACGGTGTTGTCCTCACCCCGGCCAATCGAATACTCGTCGCGTGCCAGGGGAACGACCGTTCGGTTCGCCTGGTCATCCTCGATGGTGAGCTTCCACATGAAGGACGGTCGCTTTGTGCATTTCCCGCCGGAAATGAACGGCCCTGATCCTGTCACGGGTTGGGGGGGCCGGGCAACACCGCCTTTGCGGCTCCGAACAGGGCGTCGTGCACCAGCGGCCGCGCGACCCGGATGCTGGGGTTCTCGCGGGTGGGATGCACCCGGTTCGTCAGCAAAACGCTGGCAACTCCGGCCCCTGGGTCGCACCACAGGCTGGTGCCGGTGAAGCCCAAATGTCCGAACGTCTCGGGTCCGGACAGCGCGCCGGCCGAGGACGCGCCGGGGCCCGGGGTCTTACCGTCGAACCCTGCTCGCAAGCTGCCACCCGGTCGGGGCCTCACCATCGTCCACACCGCCTCGCGTCCGAGCCAATCGCTGCGACCCGCCAGCCCGGCAAGCAGCGCCGCGCCGAAGCCCAGCACGTCGCTCACCGCGCCGAACAAGCCAGCGTGGCCCGAACAGCCGTGACCCGAGAGCGCCCACGAGTTCTCGTCGTGAACGATGCCGCGAACGAGACCACCTCGCGCGCGCACGACCTCGGTGGGCGCCACCTCGCGCGCGAAGCCTGGGCGACGCTTCAGTAGCTGCCGCGCGGAGCCGAGGCTGAGCCCGAGCGGTGCGTTGATCTCGCGCTCCACCAGCGCGTCGAGCGGCTGGCCCGTGACTTGTTCGAGCACGGCGCCCACGAGCAAGTAGCCCAAATCGCTGTAAAGCGGGGTGAAACCCTCGGGCGGCACTGGGCCCGGGCAGTCCAAACGTCGAGCGTCGGCGGCAATGCCGAGCGCCTCGGCGCGATCGATGGCTCGGCCGTCGAACAGCGGCGCGAACAGCGAGCGGTGGGCGTCGAGCCCGGCGCGGTGAGCGAGAAGCAGCTCGAGCGGCACCTGCTCGGAGCGCGTGCCCCGCGCCTCGGGCAGCAGCGCGCCGAGCGGTGCCCCGAGCGAAAGCTCTCCGCGACCCACCAGGCGGAGGAGCGTGCAGGCCACGACCGGCTTGCTCACCGACGCCAGGTCGAACAGCGTGTCGGTGGTGGCGCGGCCCTCGGGGAGGCGCCCTGCCGCGCCCACCTCCGCAGACACTGAAGCGCCTACATAACCGGCCGCGGCAGCGGGCGCGACCGCCGCGTCAATCACGTGCCGCTGTAGGATTTGGCAAATGGCTGGGTTTTCCGGCTTCTGAACCAAGCTGTATGTCCGTTTGGGTGGTTTGACCAAGGCGCCTGGAGGCCCCTAAGGCCCCCCGCAAGCGAGCGAAGCGAAGCGAGCGGTCGAGACCGAGTGCCGAATTTTGACCGCAGGCAAACCAGAACGGTACTCTTACGTGGCAGGACTAGGCGAACAACTTCATGGCTGAGTTTACTTGGGAAGCCCGCGCACGCTCTGGTGAGGTGCGTAAGGGCGTGATGGAGGCGGAGAGCGAAGACGCCGTCAACAACAAGCTCCGCCAGCAGCAGCTCAACCCGGTCAAGGTCAAGAAGAAGACCTCGCTCGCGTCGTTCCAGTTCGGCAGCGGCGTCGACACCAAGGACCTCGTCACGTTCACGCGCCTGTTCGCGACGATGATCGACGCAGGCTTGCCGCTGATTCAGTGCCTCGACATCCTGAGCAACCAGCAGTCGAACAAGAATTTTGCGGTCGTCCTCAAGGACATCAAGAGCCACGTCGAGCAGGGCGCGACGTTCTCGGAGGCGCTCAAGCGCCATCCTCGCGTGTTCGACGACCTGTTCACCAACCTGGTCCACGCCGGCGAAGTGGGCGGTATCTTGGACAGCATCATGAGCCGCCTCTCCATTTACCTGGAGAAGCGCCAAAAGTTGGTGCGCCAGGTGCGGGGCGCCATGGTCTACCCGTCCGTCGTCATCGTCATCGCCATCGGCGTGATGGCGGTGCTCTTGACGTTCGTAATCCCAGCCTTCGAGGGCATGTTCGCCGAGTTCGGTGGCGGCGCCGAGAACCTGCCGGTGCTGACTCGCGCGCTGATCGCCATCTCGAATGGCTTCGTCACCTACCTGCCGCTATTCATCGTGCTGCTGATCGCAACGGTAGCGGGCGTCACCTACGTCAACCGCCAGCCCAAGGGTAAGCGGTTCTTCCACAAGACGTTCCTGCAGCTGCCCATCATGGGCCCGGTGCTGCGAAAAATCGCGGTTTCTCGCTTCACCCGTACGCTCGGCACGCTGCTGCAGTCCGGCGTGCCCATCTTGGACGCGCTCGAGATCTGCGCTCGCACCTCTGGCAACGTCGTGATCGAGACGGGCATCATGAACGTCCGTCAGTCGATCAGCGAAGGTAAGAACATGGCGGAGCCGCTCGCCGCCACCGGTGTCTTCCCGGACATGGTCGTGCAAATGATCGCGGTCGGCGAGCAGACCGGCGCGCTCGACCAGATGCTCAACAAGATTGCCGACTTCTACGAGGAAGAGACCGACGTCGCCGTCGCGGCCCTGACCTCGGCGCTCGAGCCGATCTTGATGGTCGGCGTTGGCGGCATGGTCGGCGTCGTGCTGATCGCCATGTACCTGCCGATCTTCTCGCTAGCCGGCAACATCAAGGCGGATTGAGCTTTTCACCGGGGCGGCACGCGCCGCCCCCCTCAGCCGAAATGAATTCGGCTGAGCCTCCCCCCACGCGGTGAAGCCAAGAACGATGTTTCTCGTGTTCTGTCGCCTCGGCCAACCGTCATGAAGCTGACGCTCGGCATTCCGGAAATCGTCGGTTCGGCGGCGCTGCCACGGCGCTTGGCGTGGCTGACCGGTGCGCGGCTGCTGTTCATGAGCGTCGCGCTGGCGCTGGTGGGCTCGCTGTACTTGGGCGGCCAGTACGAAGCCCGCTACTACACGCTCCGCGCGGGGCTGTTCACGTTCGGCGGCGGCTTCTTGCTGACCGCCCTGTACGCGACGATTCTGCGGCGTGGCCGCCACGTCGAGCTGCTTGCCGACGCGCAGCTGGTGCTCGACCAAGTGACGTGGACCGCGGTCGTTTACCTGACTGGCGGGGCCGCCAGCGGCGCGACCTCGTTTTATGGCTTGAGCTGCCTGGTCGGCGCGGCGTTGACGGGCTTGCGCGGCGCGAGCGTGGCCGCGGTCTCGGGCGGCATTTGCTACGGGGTGTTGGTAACGGCGCTGGCCAAGCGCTGGATCTTGCCGCCGCTCGACCAGCCGCCGGCCATGTACCTGCCGTCGTCGGAAGAGCTTTCGTTCTACGTCACCGTGAACCTGCTGGTGCTGGTGGTGGTGATGCTGCTCGCCGGCACCCTGGCGGATCGCCTGCGCTGGACGGGCGGTGAGCTGATTGCCGCTACCGAGCGCGCGGACCAAGCCGAGCGCATGGCGGCGCTCGGGCGCCTCGCCGCCGGTCTCGCGCACGAGATTCGGAACCCGCTGGGATCGATCGCGGGCTCGGTGCAGCTGCTGCGCTCCGGCAAGGGGCTCGACGAGGAAGATCGCCAGCTGTGCGAAATCATCCAGCGCGAAGCCAACCGCCTGAACGACCTGGTGACCGACATGGTCGACCTGTCCAAGCCGCGCAAACCCGACTGGGCGCTAGTGGACGTAGCGATGGTGGTGCGTGAGGTCGTGGCGCTGGCTAGCAAATCCGGTCGCGCGGTCTCTGACGTGAACGTGACGTTTGCCACCGACGGCAAGCCTGCGCGGGTGCGCGCAGACAACGCGCAGCTACGGCAGCTGGTGTGGAACCTGGTGCGCAACGCGGTTCAAGCCAGCGAAGCCGGTGAGGAAGTGAAGGTGTCGGTCACCACGGACGCCGAGGGCGTGCAGCTGTCGGTGGTCGACAAAGGCGTCGGCATCGACGAGGCGCAGATGCCGCGGCTCTTCGACGCCTTCTTCACCACGCGCAGCCAAGGCTCGGGCGTGGGGCTGGCCGTCGTGAAGCGCATCGCCGACGAGCACGGCTTCTTGATTCACGTCAAAAGCGAGGCCGGCCGGGGGGCGTCGTTCCGCGTGCTCATGGGCCCGGCCGTGGAGTCGTGAACGCCGAGCGGTTCCTGGCTGTGCGGCCGCGGCACAGCTGCCAGGCTCCCAGCGGGGCATTTCAGTCATGACCGAATTGGCCCAAGGTCGCTAAGTGAATGAAACAAATGGAGAAAACGGCGTAGATCGGCGTTTGCGCTGCCTCACGAAAGTTTCGGCCCGGCCCTTGCGTATAACCCCTCCGGAACCCAAAACCTGTCGAGGAACACCGTGATCGCCCGCCGTACCTTTCTGACGCTCACTCTCGCTGCTTTCACGCTCGCCATCGCGCCGTTCGCCAGCGCCGAGGCAGAGCCGCCCGCTCAGGCTTTCATCCGCAAGAAGCAAGAAGAGCTGATGAAGCTCCTCAAAGACGGCAAGCCCGACACAGAGGTCGACAAGGTGTTCAACTCGCTCCTCAATTACGACGTGCTGGCCGAGGCGTCGCTGGGCAGCGAGTGGGGCAACCGGAGCGCTGAAGAAAAGGCCGAATTTACGCGCCTTTTGTCGCAGCTGGTGCGCAACAGCTACCGCAAGAACCTGAAGAACACGCTCGGTTACAAGATCTCCTACACCAAGACCGAGAAGGTCGACGGGCGCGACGTGGTCTATACCGAAGCCGAGAACGCGAAGAAGCCCCGCGAGGAAAAGGTGGAGATCAACTACATCCTCACCGGCGAAGGCGACCAGCGGCGCATCGTGGACGTGGTGACCGAGAAGACCAGCATGGTCGGGAGCTACCGCTCCAACTTCACGAAGGTCATCAAGAAGGACGGCTTCCCGAGGCTGATCGAGAAGATGAAGAAGAAGGTCGCCTCGGGGTCGACCAAGGCGGACTGAGCCTCGACCTAGAGGCTGAGCGGGCCGCCGGCTTTTGCGCCGGCTTCGCGGAATTTGCTCATCGGACGGCAGGGGCTGTTACGATTTCAGCCCGAAGTGGGCTCTCCCGTCCGACCTTCCACCGTTCCGCCGCGCCACAGCGCGAGCGCCAAGGCGCTCGTTGGGCCGCCGGAGGATCCGCGCGTTCCGCTGCGGCTCACGGTGACGCGTGGCGCGCTCGGCATGGAGCTGTACGAGCCGATCGAGATTGGCCCGCTCAGCGTGGAGCGCTTGTCGCTGACTTTCGCGGGCCTGCGGTTTCCGGTCGATCTGTCTGGAGGCGTGCCGCGTTTTCGCAGTCGGCGCGGCGAGCTGCAAGAGGTCGTGCTGCGCCTGCGCTTGGCCGATTTGGCGCGCTTCGCAGGTAAGCGGGCGGGTGAACCGTTCGGCCCGCTCGTCAAGCCGCTGGCCGTGTGGGGCATTCCGGGCGGCGTAGGCGTGGGCCTCGTTGGTGAAAAGAGCGCGCTGGCGTTCGAGCTTTTGTGGGCCGCCGATGGCGGCGCGGCGCGCTTCGTGGTCTCGCACGCGCGTGGCATCGGCTTGGCTGCGCCGGCCCTGACCGTCGCGCTCGGCGTGTGCGACGCCGTGATCGAAGGTTTTGGGCAGCGCCGCGGTCGCGTGGTGACCATCTCCGATGTCGGTGGTCGCATCGGGCGCGCGCTCTTGCCTGCCGTCGGGGCTCGCGCTCCGACCGCGGCTGCCGTCAGCTTTGGCGACATGTTCTTGGAGCTCGACGAGCTGCTGGTAGCGCTCGACGCGACGTTCCCGCCCGCCGCCGCCAGCGACGCAGCCACGCGAGCGCTCGAGCTGTCACGCCTCACGCGCGAGGCCGACGACGCCTTGGCAGAGTCTCGCCTCGACGAAGCCCGGGAAAAGCTGCTGGAGGCGCTCGAGCAGGCGCCGCGCCAGCCCGAGATCGTCCGCACGGTGTGTGAGCTGGACGCTGCAGTGCCGGGGCGCTCCGAGGCCGCTTTGGGCCTCTTGGTCGAGACCTTGCCAGCCGCTGCGGCGGGCGCGGTGGGGGCCGAGCTCTTGCTGGCCAGTGGCGACCGGGCAGGCGCGCTCGCGGCTTTGGAGCGCGGCGCGACGGAAGAGACGTTTGCCCCGCTGGCCGCGCTTTTGCTGGAACGCGCGGCGACTGTCGATGCGGGAGCTCAGGTGCTCCACTACCTGGATCGCGCGGTGGCTGCGGCGCCCACGCTGGCGCACGTACACCAAGCGCGCTTGGACGCGCGCCTCGCGCGCGGTGACGTGCATGGAGCTTTGGCAGACGCCGAGCACCTAGAGGCCATGGCCAGCGGCGCCGCAGCTCGGCATGCCGTGTGCGCCAAGGCGGCAGCGAGCCTACTTGACGCGGGTTTCGTCAAAGAAGCCGGGCGCGCCTTCGAGCGGGCGCTCCGCTACATGCCGGACGACGCTCGCGCTACGTCGGGGCTCGGACGTGCCTTGCTCGCAGCGGGTCTCACCACGCGCGCTATCAGCCTGTTCGAGCGGGCGATCACGCTTTCAGAGCGCCGCGGACAGGTCGATGGCCAGGCGCTCGTGGAGCTGTCGCGTTTGCTCGCCGAGCAACTCGCGGACCTGCCGCAAGCCGTCGCGCGCGCCCGCCAAGTGCCGGCGGACGCTCCCGAAGCCGAGGTGGCCAGACACCTGGAAGGCTTGTATCGCAGCCGTATCGGCGATCGCGTCGGTGCGTCGCTGGCCTTTGCGAGGCTTCGCGAAACCATCGAGCTGAACGGCTCCGCCAGTCCCGCGACGCTCGCGCGGCTGCGGGACGCCGCGCGCTTCGAAATCGGTGAGCGCGATGATTTGAGCTTGGCCGAGCGCCACCTGGCGCTCGCGCTACGGCTAGCTCCAAGCGACGCGGAGCTGGCGGCCGAGTATCGGCGCGCTGCCGAGCTACTCGATCAACGCCAGCGCCAGCGCCAGCCTTAGCCCTAGAGCCGCGCGTGCAGCGCCTGCTCGGCGGCGGCGAGCGCGGTTTCCGGCAGGACCGCGCTGAGCCGAAGCGGGCTTCCGATCAGGAGCAGCGGCGCCGCGCCGAGCGCGTTCGAGAACTCGGCGATGCGCGCGCCATCGGCGCCAACACCGACGCCGACGCTGCTCACCGTACCGACGCTGCGCGTCACCTCGAGGCTGTTGACTTGCGCCTTCAGCGCGCTCAGCGTTGCGTCGGGGCTGGGCACGACCGACAGCGGCAAAATCGCAGAGTAATAGTCGCCTTGAAACACGCTGTCTCGCAGCGTGAGCTCGGCGTTGCTGCACGCCGCCAAGAGCGCGCTGGCTTGGCTCAGCGGGCAGCGCAACAGCGCAACCTTGCGGTCGACGACGATGGCGCGAGCGCTTTCGCTCGCTTGCTCGTGGACGCGGGTCTCGCGGCCGGCGCCGTTGAGCGCAAAATCATCGGTCTTTCGGGCGTGAATGGCGATTTTTTGCTGCTTGGCCCACTCCACGGCGCGGGCGTGCAAGACCTTGGCGCCGCTCTCGGCCATCTCTTGCATGGTCGTGAAATCGAGCTCGGGCAGGTGACGCGCGTCGGGCACGCTGCGCGGATCGGCCGAGTACACGCCGTCGACGTCGCTGTAGATCTCGCAGCGCTCCGCCGATAGCGCCGCCGCCAGCGCGACCGCTGTGGTGTCCGAGCCGCCGCGACCCAGCGTGGTGATCTCACGCTTGTAGCTCATGCCCTGGTAGCCAGCGACGATCACGATCTTGCCGTGATAGAGCTCGTCTTCGATGCGATGTGGCCGCACCTCGATGATGCGCGCGTCGAAGTGGCGGTCGTTCGTGATGATGCCCGACTGCGAGCCCGTCAGGCTGACGGCTGCCTCACCGCGCGCCTGCACGGCGATGGATAGCAGCGCCATGCTGATGCGCTCGCCGACCGACAGCAGCATGTCGAGCTCGCGCCGGGCCGGCGCCTGCTCGGAGCCGCCGGTTTGAGCGGCGCGTTGGGCCAGCCCCAGCAGCTCGTCGGTGGTCTTACCCATGGCGCTGACCACCACCACCACCGAATTTCCGGCGCGTTTGGAAGCGACGACCCAGTCGGCTACCCGCGACAGCTTGACGAGGTCCGCTACGGAGGAACCTCCGTATTTTTGGACGATTATCGCCACGTTTCAGCGCTACCAGTCCGCGGCTAGCGCGGCCAAGTTACCCGCGCAAGCGAGCCAGCCCGTACAGGCCGGCGCACCACAAATAGCCTTCTGCAAACAACAACGCCTGGGTGCGCCCCGTCTCTTCCGACTCTTCGTCGGGCTCACCCGAAAGCTCGCCCACGCTGAGGGCCTGGCCCGAGGCGGGGTCGATGGCGATGAGCTCGGTCGAGTCCCGGCCTTCACGGTGCAGCGCGGCAAACACAGCGGGGGCGCCAGCGTGCTCGCCGAGCGTGATGGCGGTCACGTTGACCGCGCCCGTAACCATGCGAAAAGTCTCGCCAGCGTCGCTCGAGACGCACAGACCGCGCTCGGCGTCGGCCAGCGCCACGACGTTGTCGCGCGCGACGGCCGTCGGCGCCGCGCCGAGCGCCACCGTCGCCGCCGGCTCGGGCAGCAAAAGCTCGCGAAAGCTGCTGCCGCCGTCGGCCGAGAGCTGCAGCGTGGGGCGCCTGGCGATCACCAGCAGGGTGACGCGCTCGCAGTCGCCGGTCAGGGCTCGCACTTCGCCGCCCGCCTCGTGGCGTTCCCAGAGGCCGGCTCGGCGTCGCAGCAGGGCGCCGTTCGACAGGCGCGCCCACAGCGCGTGCCCGCCGCGCGCGTACGCGAGCTCGACTGGGTCTGCGCCGCTGCCGCGCGCTTGCTCGAGCGCCTCGGTGATCGACCAGCCCCCGTTCGCCCCGCGCTCCAGAAGACCGCGGGGCGTTGCCATCAGCACGTTGCCCGAGTCTAGCCGCACGAGCGAGCTGACGCGCGTGCCCGGCGGCAAAGCGTCGCTGCTGCGCTCGGCGCCGAAGCTCATCAGATGCTCGGCGGCGCCCAGCACGAGCGCTCCGTCCGACCAGAGCGCGCTGCAGGCGCTGCCGAGCAGCAGCCACTCGCTCTCGAAGAGCGCGCCCTTTTTGATCTCACCCTCGGGCGCGCTCGGCAAGAAAGCGCGCTCTACGTCGGGGCCGGCGTCACCGTCGCCCTCTTCGTTCAACAACTCGGGTAGCTCCTCCAGGCCGTCGTCGCCGAGCTCGGCGTCGCTGCTCGTGTCGTCGCTCTCGAGCGGCGAGTCTAGGTGTTCGTCCAGCTCGTCGGTCGTCGGGGCAGGGGGTTCGCTGTCGCGCTCGCCCGGCCCTTCGGGCAAATGGTCCAGCAGGCCCGCGACGCCAATATCCAGGTCACTGGCGGCTTCGTTGCTGCCGGAATCGGTCAGCACCTGAATATCGACCTCGAAAGTATCGCTCTTTGCGTCGTCGGCCTGCTCGTCGTCGTCCGTAAGGCTCAGCTCGAACGAGCCAACGTCGACTTCGTCGCCGTCGTCGCCCTTGTCCAAATCGGGCAGATCGAGGGGCTCTGCTTGTGGCGCACGGGGCGAAGGAGCGGACACGCACGCACACTAGCAGACCAGCAGACGCGCGGCATCTCGCCGCCGGTAGCGCCGCGAGGCCGAACGAGCTATGCGATTCGCCCTTGCCCGCTACTCCGCTCGTCGATAGTGACCTGGTTTGCCGCAAAGTCTTGGTGCGAGACAAGGACGTGGTGTTCGTCAAGGGGATCTTCGAGGCAAGTGAGGGGCTGGGTGCCCTGTTCGCCGAGCGCGGTGGAGAGCTGATCATTTCAGCGCCGCTGTCGCGCGAGCGCGAGCTCGACGAATTACTCACCGATTTGCAAAACGAATTGCAGGCGCACGTGAGCCATCTACCGTTGCCGACTGTGCCGTGATGCTTTAGCGTCCGTGCACCGTGGCACACCCGCCGCTCGAGCCCGCCATCTCGGGGAAGCTCATCGGAGCCTCTGCCGATCGCACTCCGCTTCCCGACGCCATTCGCGGCACGGACTCGCGCGTGCTCGACGCATGGTGCGAGTGGCTCGGCGCGCTCGCGACCGACGCCGAGGCTGCGCTGGCTGCAGCCATCGCCTACCGTGAGCTGGACGCCAAAGGCCGCACGTCGTGGCTCAACGCGCTCGAGCAAGATGCGGTACGCTTGAAGGTGCCGCGCATTGCCGTGTACGCGCCGCTGCTCGCCGTCGAGTCCGACCCCGAGCGGCGTGATCGCATCACCTTCGCGATGGGGCCGGCCGAAATCGAGGCGACGCCTCGCGCCGCCGTGCAAGCTCTGTCGGCGCGGCACGCGGACGGCGCCCGTATCGCCACCATCATCGTGCCTTTGTACCTGGACTTCGTACAGGTTCTCGCCTGCTCGTACCGGCCCGAGCGGGGCTTTTCGTGGGTCCGGCACGACCCGATCGTGGACGCCAAGAACGCGCCACGCCCCGGTGACGCCCTGGAAGGCGCCGTGCTCGAGCGCACCCCGCTCAAAGCGTTGATCGACGAGCTGTCGCACGCGGTGTTGTCGCAGCGCCGCGGCGGTCGCGAGATGCCAGAGGCGCTGCGCGTTTTTGCCGATCTGTTCGGGCCGAACATCGGTGGCTCGACCCCGCCGCCGCCGTCGGCTCCGTGAGGCAAAGCTCCGTGGGGCGAAGCTCGTGGCGGCGCGCTGCGCTCGCTGGACTCGGCGTGCTGCTGGGCGCTTCGATGCTCGGCGGCTGCTACGCGCGCGACGCCGAGCCGCCCGCCGCGGCTGAGCCGGCGCTGGGTGAGCCGGTTCAGTTCACGTTCGGCACGCTGACGGGCGACGAGGTGTCGAGCGACACGACGCGCGGCCGCACGACCGCGCTGCTCTTCGTCACCACCTACGATCTAGCCTCGCAAGCGCAGACGCAGCTTTTGCGCGAGGTGCTGTCGAGCCACAAACCCGTCGCCAACGCGGCCATCGTGATGATGGAGCCGCCGCGCGCCGCAGAGCTTGCGCGCGTGTGGGCAGAGTCGCTCGGTCTGACTTGGCCGATCGCGATGGCGACGCCGAGCCTGATGGCAGGTGACAGCCAGCTCGGTCGCATCAACGGCGTGCCGACCCTGATCGTGCTCGATCGCCGCGGTCGTATCATCGCCAAGAACGAGGGCGCGCTGAACCGCCAGGGCATCCGAGACTGCCTGGCTCGCGCCGACGCTCGCTAGAACCAGAGCCTCGGTGGGGGGCAATGGTTCAGTATTGACTATCTCTAGGCCTAGACCGAGTCTAACGGCCCATCGTGAAAGCAGCGCCTTTTTCCTGGGCGCTGGGAGGAGCCAACCATGCCGAAGCTGGATGGAACGAAGACGCACGAGCACCTGAAGGAGGCGTTTGCAGGCGAGTCGCAGGCAAACCGGCGTTACCTGTATTTCGCCAAAGTAGCGGACATCGAAGGCTATCCGGAGGTAGCGGGCCTGTTCAAAGACACCGCCGACGGCGAGACGGGCCACGCGCACGGCCACCTCGACTTCCTCAAGCAGGTGGGCGACCCGGCCACGGGTAAACCGATCGGTGACACGCTGAAGAACCTGCAGTCCGCGGTCGCGGGTGAAACGTACGAGTACCAGTCCATGTACCCGGGCTTTGCCAAGACCGCACGCGAGGAAGGCTTCGCGGAAATTGCCGAGTGGTTCGAGACCTTGGCCAAGGCGGAAAAGTCGCACGCAGGCCGCTTCGAGAAGGCCGCTCAGACTCTAGGTTGAGCGCCCAGCGCGCTCCAAGAGCGTGACCGACTGCCCCGCGCGCGCGACCGCTGCGCGGGGCACTAGCGGTCCGATATTCGTTTCTGCATCTCGCGGTACTACGACATGCACCGAGCACCCGCGCGCGCGCCTTCGCAGGCGCCTGAATTCAATCCCGGCTCCTCCCGCTATTGGGACGAGCGTGATCTGGAACAAGAGCTGAAGCGGACGTTTCAGATCTGCCAGGACTGCCGCATGTGCGTCGGCTACTGCGGCTCGTTTCCGATCCTGTTCAACGCCATCGATCGGCAGATTGAAGCGGGGCAGGCGGAGGGCGCCGAAGCCATCGCCAGCGCAACCATTCACGAGGTCAGCGACCACTGTTGGCAGTGCAAGCTTTGCTACATCAAGTGTCCGTACACGCCTGACGAAGGCGCCTACGAAGCCCTGGATTTTCCGCGTTTGATGGCGCGGGAAAAGGCCCAACGCGCGCGCCGCAAGGGCATTCCCATCGTGGATCAGGTGCTGGGCGAGCCGCAGCTGATCGGCGCGCTGGGGGCCGGTCCTTCAGCCAGGATGGCGAACGTCGTGAACGCCAACCGGCTGGTGCGCAAGGTGGCGGAGAAGGCGTTCGGCATCTCGGCCGAGTTCCCGCTGCCGCCGATCGCGACGCAGGCTTTCGGAACCTGGTTCAAGAAGCACACGATCGCCGAGCAGGCCGGCTCGGCCGGAGCAGTGGCGCTCTTTCCGACCTGCTACGGTGAGTACAACTTCCCGAACGTGCCGCAGGCGGCGGTGGCCGTGCTGGAGAAGAACGGCTTTCAGGTCGAGCTAGCTGCCGGGCTGACGTGCTGCGGCATGCCCAATCTCGACGGCGGAGACATCGAAGCCGCCAAGCGCAAGATGCAGCACAACGTGGAGCTCTTGCTGCCGCTGGTGCGCCGAGGGCTCAGCATCGTCGTGCCGGGGCCGACCTGCGGCTACACGATGAAGAAGGAGTGGCCGGCGTACCTGGGGACTCCCGAGGCTCGCGAGGTCGCGGCCGCGACCCGCGATTTAATGGAGTTTTTGGACGGCCTACGCCGTGAAAAGAAGCTGAATCGTGAGCTCGCGGGCGGCTTGGGCAAGGTTGCGTATCACGCCGCTTGTCACCTGCGCGCGCAGAAGATTGCGGTGCCCGGCGCGCGGGTACTCTCGCAGTTGCCCGATACCGAGGTGCGCATCATCGAGCGCTGTTCCGCGGTCGACGGCACCTGGGGCATGAAGGCGGCTTACTACGACGAAGGCCGTCGCTACGCGCGTCGATTGGCCGACGCCATCGACGACGAACGCGATAGCGGCGACGACAAGCCGCTCACCGTGGTGACGGATTGCAGCTTGGCCGCGCTGCGGATCAAGAAAGAGAACGGCGCCGAAGCCAAGCACCCTGTCGAGCTCCTGGCGGAAGCTTACGGACTTACGGGGTGGCAAACATGAAGCCGGTGACGCGCGACGAGCTGCTCGATTTGGGAGCCTACGAACGCATTCGCGACAACTTCTTGCGCAGCGTGCTGGAGCGAAAGCGCGTCCGCTACGTCAAGCTCGGGCCGAACATGACTGCGTTGTTCGAGAACCGCGATACGGTGCTGTTTCAAGTGCAGGAAATGCTCCGCACCGAGCGGATTACCCAGGAAAAGGCCATCTTGCACGAGCTCGAGACCTACAACGCGCTCGTGCCGGGGGACGCCGAGCTGTCGACGACGGTTTTTGTCGAGTACCAAGACAGGGACGAGCGCGAACGCATGCTGGTGGCGCTGGCGGGGCTCGAAGACAAATTCCGGCTTCGCGTCGGCGCCGAGCTGCTGGCGGCGCTGCCGGATCAGCGCGGCACCGAGAGTGGGCGCACGATGGCCGTGCACTACATCAAGTTTCCGCTCACCGCGTCGGCGCTCGCGACCCTCGAGGCGGGCACGGCCGACGTGGCGCTCGAAGTCGTGCACCCGCAGTACACGGCTTGCACGCCGCTATCGGCCGCGACCTTGCAGTCGCTGCGCGACGACTTTGCTTGAGCCCGAGGCCGCGCGCCACGAGCGGGCGGCGCGTGCCGCCCCCAGGCTAAGGCATGAGCGGCGGCATCTGCACGACCTCGAACGCGCTGGCCGGTACGTCCTTGAGCGGCTCGATGTCGTCTTCGGTCCAGCCCGCGTTGGCCGTGCCCTGAAAGTAGAAGTTCGAGCCGTTGTCCGCCAGGATCATGCCGTATTTCTTCATGCCCTTCAGCACGACCTGCGCGCTCGCGCTAGCGCTGGAGATGTCGTAGTCGGCCTTGAGGCGGACGCGTGTGCCCATGGGCGGACCGTTGTCGGGGTTGCAGCCGCCTGGCACGGCATAGTGCGTCGCGGGCTGCACGTATTTATCGGTCGTGCAGTTGAGCGTGAAGCGCAGGGCGTGCGTGACCTCACCGGCCCGTACTTCTTCGAAGCGCAAGAGCCCCGGCGCGATGGCAAGGCCCGCGGCGTCGGCCGAGGTCCAGCCGACGGGGCGCTGCTTGTAGCCGTTCTCGTTCAGGTCCCACTTGGCGCCGTTGGCGCAATGCCAGCCGTCCGCGCGCGATTCGCAGGCGTAGCCCTCGTAGAGCATGCAAGCGCCTTGCTGCAGCACGATCAGGTGGCAATCGCCGTCACACGCTTCGGGGCTATTGCCCTCGATGATCACGTCGTTCGGGCCTGGAAACGGATACGGTCCCGGATCGCTCTCGTCTTCGTAGTCGTCGAACGCGACGGGCACGAGCGGCTGGTTTTCAGGCACGACGTTGATCGGAATGCCGTACAGATCTTCGCCGTCCACGCCGTAGTCGGGGTGAATTCGGGCGTTGCCCACCAGGGTCTGCACCTTCTGGGTCCACGCCGCGTCGACCGAGGCGCCCGAGACATCGAGGTTCCAGGCGTCGTCGGCCGGGAACATCTTGCAACCGCCGACCTCACCCGGTTTGCCGGGCGTGCCCACGCTGCTGCCAGAGCCGCCGCTGGGCTTTCCGGCGCTGCCGCTGCCCTTGCCCGCCGCGCTGCTGGTGCTGCCGCCCGCGCCGGTTTGCCCACCCTGCGGGGTGGTGGCCTGGTTGTCGTCATCACCCGAGCAGCCGCTCACGACCGTGAGCAGCGTGAACGCACACGAAAGCTGGAAAGTTTTCCCCATGGTCGTCGATGATCGTCCGAGGCCCCGGATTTATCAAGTCGCGCTCATGCCCGAACTTGCCCAGCGCGAGCTCGACCAGTTAGAACCGAAGTGCCGTGAGCGACGAGCGCAAGAGTAGCGTGCGAAATTCGCTGGAAGGCGTGCGCCGCGAAGCCGTCGCGCTGGCGCGGCAGGCGACGTTGATCTACCGCGATGTGCGTGGCGCTCAGCCGATGTGGGTGCGCCCCGATCGCGACGTCGTGATGCTGGTGCACGGGCTGTTCGCGACGGCGGGCGTGCTGCGACCGCTACGGCGTGATCTCGAAGCGCGGACGGGCGCGTACACCACCAGCTTCACGCATCCGCCGGGGCCGGGCATCGCCAGCATTGCCGGAGACATCGCGCGGGCGGTGCGAGGCATCTCGGGCGACGTGCGCATTCACTTGATCGGCCACAGCATTGGCGGCGTAGCGGTGCGCTACTTCGTGCAAGAGCTCGGCTCCGACCCGCGCATCGTGCAAACCCTGTCCATTGGTAGCCCCTTCGGCGGCGCCAAGCCCGCCCGGTTGTTTCCAGCGCCGGTGGGTCGAGACATCGCGCCGGGCAGCGCGCTCTTGAGCCGGCTGGCCACGGGCGCGCGCCAGCGCCTGGTGGTGCCCCACGTTTCGATTGCCGGGCTCGAAGATCACGTCGTGCCGAGTGGCGCGTTCTTGGCGGCGGGCGAGCGCGTCAGCGTGGCCGGCTGCGGCCACAACTCGCTCTTGTACCATCCGCGAGTCGTGGCCGAGGTCGTGTCACGTATCCGGCGTGTGCAGGCGGCGGCCGCCGTCCGCGACGCGCGCGTTGCGGGCTAGCAAGCTAGGCGTGGGCGAAGGACACGCCCGAGGCGCAGCAGGCGGTGCCGCTCAGGGCGCGCAGGCGTCCTGGCCGATGGCCGACGCGCACTGAGTCGGGTCCGTGAGCGCCTGCACCGTGTGCAGGATGCGGCAGTGCAGGCCGGTGCTCTTGGCGGCGCTTACGACGGAGTACTCCGAGTCGTAGTCCGCCTCGGGCAGCTCGACGCAGGCTTCCATGCACTTTTCGGCGTCGCCGAACTCGCTGTCGAACTCGGCTTGGCAGCCCTGCGGCAGCAGGTGGCAGTACGACTCGCAGTTGCCGGTGTGCCCGTCAGCGATCCTGCCGTGGTCGCCGCAGTGGCCGTCGCCGGTCGGACCCGAGTGAAAGCAGTGGGTGCCAGGAGCCACGCTGGAGCTGAAGGCATGGTAGCGGCGGCAGCCCACGGTGTTGCCGGCTTGGTCGTCGTTCCGGCCGGGGTCGAGTGCTTCGCAGGTGGTGAGGCACTGGTCCATCGACTCGTACTGCGCCAGGTCCCCGTCGCAAGCCACCATCTCGATGTTGCAGTAGTCCTCGCAGCTGGGCGAGGCCTCGGGAGCGCCCGTGCACGAAGGCAACGTGGGTGGGATCACCGCGTGCGGGCAGTGGGTCTTCGGCTCGAGCATGGCGGAGCTCGTGTGCATCAACCGGCACTCGACCGTATCGCCATCGTGATCGGTCACCACGTCGTAGGTGATCTTCTGCGGCAGCGTCTCGCAGAACTTCACGCACTCCTTGGTCGAGGCGTACTTGTATTCACCCGGACACACCTGCGGATACAGCTGGCAGTAGCT
>DATAKF010000090.1:0-17570 GCA_036261775.1 Polyangiaceae bacterium
TGGCTTCTTCGATCTTGGCGTTGGGCTGAAAGAAAATTTTGACGACCGCAACGCCCGTGAGCGTCTGGCTCTCGACGTGATCGATGTCGTTGACCACCGTCGTGAGAAAGCGCTCGAAGTTGCTGGTGATGCGCCGCTCCATGTCCTCGGGCGGCAAACCTCCGTAGTTCCACACCACCGAGATGACCGGGATGTCGACGTTCGGAAAGATGTCCGTCGGCATCTTGATGATGGACAAAACGCCCACCACCATGATGAGGAGAGACATCACGACGAACGTATACGGGCGCTGCAGCGCGACTCTGACGAGCCACATGGGAGGGGGGCTTGGGTTATTTCATGCGGGGAGCACGCCCCGCGACCTTGGGTTTGGGCTTCGTTTTCGCTGCGGTCCGATGCTCGCGTACAGGCAGTACGCTCCGCTTCCGTCCTCGCGAAAGCCTCGCCGAAACCCAAGCTTGCGGGGCGGGTTGGCTGACAGCGTCTGTGAGGCCAGGCTGCGGAGGTGGAGCGGTTTGTAGGTACCGGGGCGAGCAGCGTCCAGCGATTTCACGCCCCGGTTTGTGTCCCTTCTGTGTACCCCCGTGGCAAGCGTGCCCGAGAAGCCGGATAACGACTCCAAGCGTCTTCGAGCTCCGTGCTTGGACGAGCAAGGCGCCCCGACCACCTGCGCCTACCTGGCCTACGAAGTTGCCTGGTTTCTTGGGGAGAGCTGGGCACGTTCACGGGCACGTTCACGGGCACGGGGGAGAGCAGTAGGCTGGGACGGTGGCTTTACAGATCCGCAAAGCGACGCAGCGGGACTTGCCGAAGATTGCAGTGCTGGCGGGGCAGTTGGTGCGTCAGCACAGCGCCTTCGACGCCAAGCGCTTCTTGTTCATCGAGAACCCTGAGAAGGGTTACGAGTGGTGGTTTGGAAAGGAGCTGCTGAACAAGAAGGCGATCATCCTCTGCGCCAAGCTGGACCGCGAGATCGTGGGCTATGCCTACGCGCGGCTGGAACCGCGGGACTGGAATGCGCTGCTCGACGCGCACGGCGCGCTGCACGACATTTTGGTGGCGGATTCGGCGCGCCGAAAGGGCGTGGGCAAGCAGCTTTTGACGCGCGTTTTAGCTGAGCTGAGAGAGCGTGGGGCGCCGCGCGTGGTGCTGCACACAGCGATCCGGAACCGGGCGGCCCACAAGTTATTTGCAGCAGTCGGGTTCCGCAAAACCATGCTCGAAATGACGTGCGAGCTCTGACGCGCCGATGAAAGCCCCAAACTTTTCGAGCGTTGCGACGTCCATGCACGTGGTGCGGCTCGCGCGTTGGCTTCCCCTACTGCTCTTGCTCATAGTGTGTCCGCTGGCACTGCAAGCCTGCGCCGCCTCGGGCCGTCAACGGCCGCTGCCTCAGAAGCCGGACGATCCTGGCTTTTACGACTACTCGACGCCGCGCGTGACCTCGCTGGCCGAGTTTCAGCAGCTGGCTGCTGTGCCGCCCGGCGTGACGGAGCGGCCAGCCGTCGCGGGCGCCAAGTTCGTGATCACGAATTTTTTCGACCCCGCGCGGCGCAAGCTGCACTTCTTGGATGGGCGCTACTACCAGTTCCACGACGAGTGGGCGTGGTTCCGTTTGCTGAATGGGCAATCGGTGGCGGGCATGGACGCGATGGAGCCGCGCTCGTTTCGGGCCCCAGAGGACGCGCGGCGTTGGGCCATCGCGCACGAGGATGAGCTACCTGAAGGGTTGGAGGTCACCGACGGCCGCTTGTACGCACGGCACTTCTACGACCTCACGTTGTCCGAGGAAGAGCGGCCGCTTGGCGCCGGCAGCTTGATTCACGTCGAAGCGCGGGCGCAGCGTCCGGAGCTGTGGGGCTTCGAAGTCGACTACACCGACCACGCGCAGGTGCCGGAGCTGCTGGTCTTCTTCAACGAGCTCGAGAAGGCGATTCCAGAGCAAGCGCGCGGTCGCTTGAATTGGTTCGCGCGCTCGCCGGAGCAATTGGCAGTTGGCCAGCAGCTGGTCGCCCGAGACCCGCGCTGGAAGGGCCGAGTGCTCACCTACGCCGACGTGAGCATTCCTGGCGAAACCGCCATCTACACGCCCGGTATCGTGGCTGGCCGGCTGCGCTCCTTCCGCGAGCTGTCGCGGCTCGCCGATGCGGATCCGGAAGACATTTTGCTGCTCGGCGCCTTGCCCGAGTATTTGCCGCAGGCGCGCGGGCTCGTCACGGCGATTCCGCAGACGCCGCTGGCGCACTTGAACCTGCTGGCCAAGAGCCGACAAATCGTGAACGCCTACCGGGGCGGCGTGCTCGAGGATCCGGAGGTGCAAGACTTGGTGCGGAGCCGCGCGCCAGTGGTGCTGTCGGCCGAAGGCGGCAGCATGCGGCTGCATCGCTTGACCGAAGAGCAGTACCAGGCCTGGCAGGCGCTCTTGCATTCGGAGCCGCCCAGCGTGCCGAGCGTGAGCCTGAAAGACGTGCCGTACGTCGTGAAGCTGTCGGAGGTGGAGCCCGCGCAGCTGCCGCGCCTCTCGCCGCTGATCGGCGGGAAATGCGTGGGCATGGTGCACCTCTTGCGGAGCTTTGGTCCAGGCACGGCTCAGAACGGCAAGGGCACGCTCGCCGTCGACGTACCCGACAGGCCTTTGGCGATCACGATTCGCGCTTACCGCGAGCACTTGGCGCCGCTCTTGCCAGGGCTGCGCGCGCTCTTGGCCGACGAGAATTTCCTGAAATTCAAGAAGCTGCGCTTCTTGGCGCTGGAAGGCGCCGAAGAGTTTACGCGCAAGTTTCCGAGCAAGAAGGATCGCGAGCTGGCCAAGAGCTACGAAAATCCGCAAGCGCTCGGGCCTATTGCAGCGGTGGTGCGACAGGGCGGCGTGCAGTACATGGTGCGCCACGCAGCGCTGCCCGCGGCTTTCAAGGCTGAGCTCGGCAAGCTGCTGCCGCAGCACTTTGCGGCTTACTCGGCCGAGCAAGGCCTGCGCTTCCGCTCGTCGAGCACCGTCGAAGACATCGAAGGCTTCAACGGCGCGGGGCTCTACGATTCGTCGACTGGATTCTTGGTGCCGCGCAAAGCGGTGGGCAAAGAGCCGAAGCGGCCCAGCGTGGCCGACGCCGTGCGCAAGACCTGGGCGTCCTACTACAGCGCCGAGGCCTTCGAAGAGCGGCATCAGAATCACATCGATCACCTGGCGGCCGACATGGGCGTCTTGGTGCACGCGCGCTTCGACGACGAACTGGAGCAGTCGAACGGCGTGTTCACGTTCACGCTCGCGCCTGGCATCAAAGAGCTGGCGGTCGACGCGCAGCCCGGCGCGGTCAGCGTTACCAATCCGCCGACGGATCGGGTGGTGATTCCGGAGAGCTCGCGCGTGCGCAAGACGGGCGGCGCCTTCACGATCGAGCGCCAGTCGCTGTCGTCGCTGGCAAAAGCCGGCCAGCAGGTGGTCAGTGACGCCGACTTGCGTGAGTTGTTCAGCTTGGCCGAAGGGCTCACGACTGCGCACCTGGCGCAGGACAACGCGGGCGTGCCGGCGGCGCAGCAGCGGCGTGCGTTGGTGATGGACTTCGAGTTTCGCCGCGTGCTCGCTGGCTGGCCCGCGCTGGCCAAGGGGCAGAATCCGCCGCGCTTCGTGATCAAACAAGCGCGACCGCTCGAGCCCAGCCCGCACGTCAGCGCAGCCTTGCGAGCTGCACCGATTCCGCACGACGTGCTCTCGCGCGCGCGTCGCATCGAGACGCGGCGTTGCAGCGGTCCCGGCGTGGAGCTGACCGCGCTTCAGGTGTTTACCAACCCGGACGCGCTGCCCGACTTGGGTTACTCGCAGCGGCCGCTCTTGGCGGGGTTGGGGGTCACGCTCGAGAAGGTGACACCGCGCGTGTTCACGCACTTGGAGCAGCGTTCCGCGGCCGTCACGCCGCAAGGGTTCGCGGTCGAGCTGGCGCCGGGCTTTGCCTTCAGCCGGGTCGAAGTGAGTAGCGGCACGGCCGTGTTCACTCGCCAGGGCGGGGCGCAGACTCGGCTCGGGGTCGAATGCCGTGAGCAGCTTGATTACGCCGAGCCGCGCGAGCTGCTCCGGAGTTACCTCGCGGTGGCTTCCGGTCAGTAATTCGTCTCAAGGAATGATCGCAATGGCCCCAAACGCGTCACAATGGGAACGATGGGTTCCCTTACTGTCTCGCTGAGTCGCAAAACTTCAGTCGCATTGTTCGCAGCCCTGGGGGCAGCCGCTTTTGTCGGCTGCTCGAGCAACGAGCCGGGCGACGGATCCCCAAATTCGACCGCCGGCACTGGCACCGGGACGGCGGGCAGCGGCACCGGAACAGCCGGCACTAACACCGGCACCGCCGGCACCGGCACCGGGACGGCGGGCACCGGCACCGGGACGGCGGGCACCGGCACCGGCACGGGCGGCAGCGGCACAGCCGGGAGCGGCACGGCGGGCAGCGGCACGGCAGGTGCTGGCGGCTCGGGCACTGCCGGCACGGGTACGGCGGGCAGCGGCGGCACGACTGGCGTCGACCCGACCAAGCTCGACAAGTTCAGTTTCTTCGTCACCAGCATGGCGGGCTTGCAGCGCCTGTCGAAGAGCCCGATGGGCTTTGGCGGCGACCTGCGTTACGGCACCGCAGACGGTCTCACCGGTGCCGACAAGATCTGCACCGAGCTGGCCGAATCGTCGATGCCGGGCTCGGGTGCCAAGCAGTGGCACGCGTTCTTGAGCACGACCAAGGTCAACGCCAAAGACCGCATCGGCACGGGGCCTTGGTACGACCGGGCGGGGCGACTGGTGGCCATGAACATGGCCGGCCTCTTGAAAGAGCGCCCGGACGCCGACGCCGCCATCAAAGAAGACCTGCCCCACGAGGGCGGTATCGGCAATCACAAGCCCAACCCCAACGCTCCAGAAGACGACAATCACCACACGCTCACCGGCTCGAAGGGTGACGGCACGCTGTTTGGTCCCACTTCCACGTGCAAAGATTGGACGTCGAGCTCTCGCGACAACACCACGACTGGCGAAGGCGTCGGCCGTCCGAAGACCGGCTTCTGCTGGTCCGTGAGCAACCGCCGGCACTGGATTGACGGCCAAGAAGAAGGCGGCTGCGGCGCGGGTGTTACCGGTGTCGGCACCGTCAACGGCGGCTCCGACCCGAAGAATCCGATTGTCGGCTCGGGCGGTGGTTACGGCGCCTTCTACTGCTTTGCCATGATCCCGTAAGGCCTTCGAGCGGCTTCCCGCGCCACCGCGCGGCGCCGCCGCGCGCCACCGAGCTGGCGCCCGTTGCGTTTCCGCGTCCGCTCGGCAAGTCTGAGCGTTCGCGGGAAGGTAGCCATGGAAGCGAGCGGTGACGTGGAGGAGGGCTCGAAGAGCCACCAAGAGGCGGCGGGCGCCGACGACGAAGCGTCGTTCAAGCCAAAGCGCAGCGGAGCGCTGGTAGCAGCGCTGCTGGTCGTGCTGCTGGGCGCGGGCGTGGCAGCGTTCGTGCTCACGCGTCAGACGCGCGAGCCGCTGCGTGTCTTGATCGCCGTCGACGCCGAGGGGCAGTGGTGGGAGGGCTCGACGACTGCTGCGCGGTTGCTCGACAACGTGGTGCCCCACTTGAAGAAGCTGGGCTTCGACGTCGTCGATGGCGGCGACCCGGCGGTGCTCGAGCAGCTGGAAGGCGCGATTACGCCTGAAGAAGCCGCCAAGCGGCTCGGTGCGTCGTTCATCGTCACCGGGCCTTTGAAGGTGGAGGCCACCGAGCTGAAAGAAGCCAGCGTCACCGAGGTGCGCGCGAACGGCTCGATTCACCTCAGCCATTTCGAGGGTGGCAGCAAGGATCTGGGCGAGGTGCGCACCTGGTCTGGCGCGGGCGAAAAGCCAGAAGCCTTGCGGCTCGCCTCGCAGTCGCTCGGTTGGCAGACGTTCGACGTGCTGTTGCCAGGCTTGATGGCGCACGACGCCATTCAGGCGATCTTGAAGGGTAACGATCGCATTGCCGCCGGCAAGCTCAGCTCTGCCAAGGTCTACTTGGAGAAGCGCGCGTCGCAGCTCGAGTTTGCCAAGCGCACGTACGCGGAGCTGGGGCAGCAGTTCAAAGCCGCCGATCACAGCCCGACCAAGGTGACGGTGCACACGTCGTTCACGCAGCAAGACGGGCTGTGCGCGCTCGGGGCTTCGGGTTTTTTCGTGAAATCGAGCGCGATTCGGCCGTTTTATTCGCCCGTGAAAGAGGCGCTTGGTTACTTTTTGGAGCTGGAGCGGCTGTATTGGCAAGAAGGCGGCAAGCCGCGCACGGTCTTCGAAGGCTACAACGTGCTCGGCTACGCCTCGGCTTCGCCCGATGGCACCACCGCCGCGTACGTCGAAGACATTTACGGCGCCGCGACGGCGTTGCACGTGGTGCGCGGGCTGGAAGCGCCCAAGCGCGTGTTCCTGGATCCCAAGCTGCGCTTGTCCGAGCCCAAGGTGTCACCCGGCGGCGCGCTGGTGGCGTCGTGGGCACGCACGTGCCGAAAATGTCCGGCATCGGTGCTGGTCATCGACGTTGCGAGCGGCAAGGAACTGTACCGCAGTGACGCGAAGCTCGAGCCGGTTGGTGGCTTTGCGTGGCTCGGCGCGCGCCGGCTCGGCACGCTGGTGCGCAGCCCCGAGCCCGAAGCCGGAGCTCCGGCGGCAGGCGCTGAGGACGACGACGACGCGCCCGTCGGCCCCGGGCAGCGCTGGCAAGCCGTCGATTTGGACGTGACGCCGCCCAAGGTCACGGTGCTAGGTAGCGTGTCGGGCGACGCCCGGCTCTCGCTACCGAGCTCGAGCGGTGACGGCTCGCGCGTCGCCTTCAGTCGCGGTGGGAACGACGGCATGCACCTAGCGTTGTACGACGGCAAGACGCTGGAGCCGCTGCCGGTGCCGAGCGGCTATGACCCTGCTATCTCGCCGGGCGGCGACAAGATCGTCTTCTCTGATCACGACATTGTCGTCTACGACATCGCCCAAAAGACCTCGACGGCCCTGACGCGCAACGTGGGCGATTTTTCCCTGCGTTATCCGCAGTTCTCGCTAGACGGTCGCACGGTCTACTTCGAGCTGCGCGCCAAGGATCCGGTGTATCCGCAAGAGCGCTCGCTCAGCGCCGTAGCCTCCGTGCCGGTGCCGTGACGACGGAGTCGCAGCGGCCGCTGCACGGGCTGACCTACGACTCTTCGGCGGCGCGGCTGCGCGCCGCGTGTTGGTTTGGCGGGGTCGTGCTGCTCGCGTCACCGTTGTTGCCGTTTCAGTTGGTCGACGGGCAGCCGGTCTTCGTCTGGGAAATCTTGGGCGAGCTGCACCCGGCGACGGCGGTTGCGGTGCTGGTGCCGGCGCTGGCTGGCGTGCTGTTGCTCACGGCGTCGCGCCGCTTGGCGCGCCCGAGCCTGTTGGCGTTTCTCACCTTGCTGGTGCTCGGCAGCTGGTCGCTCATCTCCAAGTTGGGCGCAGACGCTGCGGCTTGGGACATTTCTACGCTGCCCGACAGCCTCAATCGGCGCGTCGAGCTGTATGTGCTGAGCATTGCGCTGTCGGGGGCTTCGCTGCGGCTGTTGGCCGAGCCTGCGGCGCTCAAAGCCAGCCGCATCGTGGCCGGTCTCGGCGTGGCGACGGCGCTCTTCTTCGGCATCTGGCCCGCTCGAGGCGAAGCGCCGCTGCAAACCTGTTTGCGCTTCATCGGCGCGCTCGCGGAGCTGCCGGACCCGCGTCTGGTGCTGGGTTACGGGCTGATCCTGACGATCGCGGTGTTTCCGCTGGTAGCAGCGGTCGTCGCTTTGGTGTTGTCACGTTCCGGGCGGGGACAGCACACGGCGTTGCTTGCCGATCTGACCACGTTTGGCGCGCCTGGCTTGGTGTTTGCGTTGGCGCTGCGCAACGTGTTGGCCACGTTCGGCGACGTGTCGGTGGTGGTGACGACGGCCGTCGCCAGCGCGCTCGCGGCGCTCTTGGCGTTGACGGGGCGCTCGCTCGAGCTTTTGGCGCTGTGGGCGACAGGCGTCGGCGAAAGCTCCGACTTGGAGCTTGCTCCTCGAGATGGCTCCGCGGGGGCGCAGCGCTTCGTGCGTACGGCTGCGGCGGTGGCGCTCGTCGCGGTGCTGGGGGTGTTCGTGCTCGCTCGCCCGGTTCGCAAAGGCATCGATTGGCAGCTGGGGTCGCGCTCCGAAAAGGCGGACCGGCTATTTGGAGAGTTGATGCCCGAGTGGGCACGGTCGCGGGCGCGCTGGAGCGTCAACGCCAAGCACGTCGCGAGCGCAGCGGAGCTGGCCGAGTCGCGGGCCGCGGCAAACCAGATTTTGCGGGCGTCCCGCGAGCTGAGCCCGGAGCTGGGGCGCGCGGTGAGCGACCTGGTGCAGGGCGCTGCAGAGCTGGATTTAGCGGGCCGGCGCTGGTTTCGCTTGGTCGAAGGCGTGAACGAGGCCAGTCGCGCGGCCAAGCTTCCGTACTACGTCGACCCCGGCCTGAGCGTGACGCAGCGGGACGGCCGGTTCGAACGGCTGTTTCTGCTGCATCCGTATCGGGTCGAAGCAGTGCGGCCGGCCAACGCCGACGGCGTGGCGTACGCGCTGCTGGCGGTGCGCCGGCTCGGCAAGGCGCGCGACAACCACGACCGGCTCGGCTTCTCGCGTGACCACCAGCCGTTCGCGCTGGTCGTGCTCGACGAAATCGAAGGCTATCGGGCGTCGCTCGACGACTTTGCGCGGCGCGACCCATCGGTTTGCGTCGACTCGGAGTTTCCGCGGCCGGAGCTCTCGACCTGTGGCGCGCTGTTGAAGCGACTCTCACCCAGCTTGCAGCAGGTGCGCTGGCTGGTCGAACGCCACGAGCTGCAGCACCAGATCGACGGCCCCGAGCTGAAACACTCGGCGGCCGTGCTCGAGGCCCTGGCTGGCTACGAGCGCGCCGCCATCGACCAAGTCAACCGCGAGCTGTCGGCGTACCTGTCCGAGCTCGTCACCGAGAAGGTTTCGCCAAAGCTCGCGCTGGTTCACGTCATGGCGTTTTTGAGCTCGCGGCCCGGCTCATCGCTGCATTTCGTGGTGCATTTGGAGCTGGCAGCGCTGGCATCGGGTCGCCACAAAGGCGTGATGGCCGAGGAGCCGCGGGCGATTTTCGACGAGCTCGCGGCCCTGCCCGACGCCCAGCTGCGCCAGCGCGCCCGCGACGCCTACCGACGTCTTTTCGGCACGGAGCTGCTCGACGTGCAGTGAGCCCGCCGCCGTTTCGCGCTAAAGAGCCTGCATGCTTCTGCTGGTCTTGGCGCACCCGTACCCCGACAAGTCGCGCGCGAATCACGCGCTGCTCGAGGCGGTCCGTGACATCGAAGGGCTGGAGGTGCGATCGCTTTACGACTTGTACCCGGCCTTCGACATCGACGTGCCGGCCGAGCAGGAGGCGTTGACGCGGGCCAAGGTCGTGGTGTGGCAGCACCCCACGTACTGGTACTCGCCGCCCGGCATGTTGAAGCACTGGTTCGACAAAGTGCTGGTGCGCGGCTGGGCCTACGGGGAGGGCGGCAACGCGCTCCGCGGCAAGCGCTGTTTGTGGGTGACCACGACGGGTGGCGAGCCCGACACTTACGGCCCCGACGGCATGCACCGGCTGCCTTTTCACGAATACGTGCCGCCGATCGAGCAAACCGCGCGCTTCTGTCAAATGACCTGGGAAGCGCCGCTGATCGTCCACGGCTCGCATCGGCTCAGCGACGATGAGCTGGCCGACTACGGTCACCAGTACCGGCAGCGGCTCGCGCAACTGCGCCGCCAAGTGCAGGAGGAGACGCCGTGAGTCACCACTCGATTTTGACGGACGCCATCGTCTACCTGGCAGCGGCCGTCATCTGCGTGCCGCTGGCCAGCCGCTCCAAGCTCGGCTCGGTGCTCGGCTACTTGGCGGCCGGCTGCATCATCGGCCCGTTCGGTCTGCGCCTGGTCGCGGACCCAGAAGCTACGCTCGAATTTGCCGAGATTGGCGTGGTGTTGATGCTGTTCGTGATCGGCCTCGAGCTGGATCCCTCGCACCTGTGGAAGATGCGCCGGAGCGTGTTCGGCGGTGGCGCGCTGCAGCTTTTTGCATGCGCGATACCACTCGGGCTCGGGCTGCTCGCGCTGGGCTTGCCGTGGCAGGGCGCGCTGGTGGCGGGCTTGGCCTTGGGCTTGTCGTCGACCGCGGTGGCCATGCAGACGATGGCCGAAAAGAGCTTGCTGACGTCGCCGGTGGGCAAGACGTCCTTCGCCATCTTGCTCTTTCAAGACATCGCGGCGATTCCGCTGCTCGCGCTGGTGCCGCTGCTCGCCGAGCAAGCGCCCGGCGCTGCGTCGCACAGCTCGGGCTGGCTGGGCGCGGGCAAGGTGCTGTTCGCGGTGGCGGCGGTGTTCGTGATCGGCCGCTTCTTGACGCGGCCGGTGCTGCGCATTTTGGCCGACACCGGCCTGCGTGAGGTGTTTACCGGCTTCGCGCTGCTCTTGGTGCTCGGCATCGCGCAGATCATGGCTAGCGTCGGCATCTCGATGGCGCTCGGCGCCTTCTTGGCCGGCGTGCTCTTGGCCGGCTCCGAGTACCGGCACGCGCTGGAGAGCGACATCGAGCCGTTCAAAGGCCTGCTCATGGGCTTGTTCTTCATCGCCGTGGGCATGAGCGTCGACTTTGCATTGCTGACGCACCGCCCGTTCTTCGTGCTCGGGCTGGTGCTCGGCTTTCAGGTGTTGAAGGTGCTGGCGCTGCGGCTGGTGGCAGGGCCGCTCGGCATTACCACCAAGCAACGCTGGTTGATCGGCGCGTTGTTGGCGCAAGGCGGCGAGTTTGCGTTCGTGGTCTTTGGCGTCGCCCGCTCGGCCAAGCTGCTGCCCGGCGACTGGGACGCGCTGCTCACGCTGGCGGTGGCGCTGTCCATGGCCCTCACGCCCGTGCTGATGATCCTGCACGACAAGCTGATCATGCGCCGCCAAGCGCCGGAGCGCGAAGCCGACGAGATCGTCGACGAAGGCACGCCCGTCATCATCGCGGGCTTTGGTCGCTTCGGGCAGATCGTGGGCCGGCTTTTGTTTGCCAGCGGCATCAAGGCCACGGTGCTCGACCACGATCCGGATACGATCGAGCTGCTCAAGCGCTTCAATTTTCGGATCTACTACGGCGACGCCACGCGCCTCGACTTGCTCCACGCCGCGGGCGCCTCGCACGCCCGGCTCCTGGTCGTGGCCATCGACGACGTGGAGAGCAGCGTGAAGCTGGTCGAAACCGTGCGCGAAAATTTCCCGAGGCTGGGCATCGTGGCGCGCGCTCGCAACGTCGGGCACTGGCAGCGGCTGCGCTCGCTGGGCGTCGAGGTGGTGGAGCGCGAAACCTTCGAGGCCGCCATCACGGTCGGCCGCCACGCCCTGGAGCTCTTGGGCGTCCGCCCCTACGAGGCGAAGGAGCGAGCCGACGTCTTCCGTCGCCACAACGTGCGCGCCATGGAAGCCATCTTGCCGCACTGGCAAGACGTCGAGGCGCGCACCCGCATGGCCATCTCTTCGCGCGACCAGCTCGAACGACAGATGGAGAACGACCGCCGTACGGCCGACCTGCACGGCGTGCGCGGCTGGCACTCCGACGCGCCCCCCGCCGGCACCGAAGAGGCTCTGGCCGAAGCCGAAGAAGTCGCCGAAGAAGCCGCCGAATCCGACGCCACCGCGGCCATCAAAGGCACCGAATCTTAGCGTCCTCGTGAGCTGCCACCCCGCAGCCCCCTTGCAGAACCTCCCGTAGCGGCCTTTGGCCAAACCGTGCGATCGAGAGAACAGGGAGGCGGGGAGGCGGGGAGGTCCGCGAGGGCGAGAACGCATTTTTTGATTCGGAAGACCGAATCAAAAAATCATTTTCCTCGGGAGCGAGCAGGGAGCGGGTTTTCAGGCTCTGGCCGGTGACGGGTTTTCAGATCGCGGGCGGCAGCGCGAACCCCAAAAATTCTCGCCTCGCGGAGCTCCCCGCCTCCCCGCCTCCCTGTGATCCGGAAGGTACTCGACACGAGCCTGCAGTCCGGCAGCAGCCCGAGGCGCCCGCCCAGCGTGGCCTTCAGACGCCACGGTAGTTTCTGCAGGAAGGCTGCGGGGTGGCTGCCACTTCGGTAAGTGTGGGGGCGCAAATCTTGGCCCAGGGGGGCGCGAGTCGTTACTCCGGAAGCCAATGCGAGGCTTGCGCAGATGGATTGGAGTCGGCGCGGCGCTGGGCGTCATCGTGGCGCTCGTGCCGGTGGTGCGCGGTAGCGTCGCTATCGACGCGCCGCTGCGGAAGATTTCGAGCGCGGTGGGAGCGACGCCCAAGAGCAAGGAGCCGCCCAAGCTGGAGGGGCTCGACCTACTGCGGCTCGACCTGCGCCCTCAGCGCGTGATGGCGCCGCTGAAGGATGGCCAAACGGCCGAGCTCACGCTCGATCCCGCGCTGCAGCGCGTGGCGCGTGCGCAAATGCAGAAGTACCGGATGCCCGAGAGTGGCGTCGTGGTCATGGACGTGAAGACGGGCAAGCTGCTCGCCTATGCCAGCTACGTGAAGGAGGGCGAAGCCTTCGACGTGAACGTGCGCGCCGAAGCGCCCGCCGCCAGCGTGTTCAAGGTGATCACGGGCGCCGCGCTGGTCGAAAAAGGCGGCCTGAACGCCGAGAGCGAGCAGTGTTACCACGGCGGCAAGAGCCGGATCTTGCCCGACGAGCTCGTGGACGATCCGCGCCGAGACAAGTGGTGCGCGACCGTATCGATCGCGATGGGGCGCAGCTTGAACGTGGTGTTCGCGCGCTTGGCGCAGAAGCACCTCACGCCCGAGGACGTGGCGCAGATGGGCGGCGCTTTCGGCTTTGGTGCGCCCGTGCCGTTCGTGGTCGCGAACGAAGCTCCGAAGATCGAGATCCCGCAGGAGCCTGTCGAGTTCGCGCGCGCTTCGGCGGGCTTTTGGCACACGTCGATGTCGCCGCTGCTCGGCGCCTCCATCGCGCAGACGGTGGCGAACGGCGGTGTGACGCTCGAGCCGCGCATCGTGGCGGCCGTCTCCAAAGGTGGAGAGCAACTTTGGAAAGAGGAGCGCGACCCGCGCGTGTTGCGGCGGGCCATCAAGGCCGAGACCGCCGCGCAAGTCTCGCGCATGATGCGCGAAACGGTGGCCAACGGCTCCGCCTTCAAGAGCTTTCACGATGCGCAGGGCCGCCCCTACATTCCGGGCGTGGCCGTGGCCGGCAAGACCGGCACGCTCACCGACTACAAGCTCAACCGCTACTACACGTGGTTCGTCGGCTTCGCGCCGGCCGAGGCTCCGGAGGTCGCGATCTCGGCGCTGGTCGTGAACACGCCTGAGTGGCAAATCAAAGCGCCCCAGCTGGCGCGTGAAGTGCTGCGCGCGTACTTCGAGAAGAAGGGCACGATGGGCCCCGATCGCGTTGCAGCGGTCGAACGCTGAGTCGAGCGGAGGCGCCGCCTCTATGACTCGCACACCAGGGTGTGCCTCTGGAGAGTGTGCGACATGCGCGTCCAGGCGACAATCTCGCGTGAATAGCCGAAATGCCAGGCAGCCGGCGGCTGTGCCACCGCGTTTGGCACGACAGCCCGTACGACACCAATGTCGCGCACCGGCTCGTGCGAAAGGCTGAATGTGCGGGGCTTCCATGCGTCTAAGGCCTGCTTTAGCCAACGGCAAGTGGTGGCCCGCGGCTTGCAGTTAGGGTGGACCGAGGATCAATTGAAGCACGGGGCCAGGCTTTTCTATGCGATTGCCGCGACGCTGGGAGCCATCACCGCTTGCAGCATGAGCGGGAGTGACAGCTCCGACTTGGCCCGAACCAACGACGGCGGGCCGGGCCTGGGCACTGGTGGAACCACCTCGCTCGGCCCGGGTACTCCGGTCCCTGCAGAGCCCGAGAAAGAGGTCGACCGCGCCTTTCGGGTGCCGGTGGTCAGTGGCCACTGGGTCTGGACGGCGAATCCGAAGTCGGGCCGCGTCGCGCTGATCGACGCCAAGACGTTTACGGTCAAGACGGCGCTGGCAGGCGCTGGCCCGACGTACCTCACGGCTCTGCCGGTGGAGGGCGGCGGCTCTCGAGCGCTGGTCATCAACAGCGTCAGCGAGGACGCGACGCTGCTCAGCGCCAATGAAGCCGGGGAGATCGAGACGCTTGCCAATCTGCCGATTCATCGCGGCGCCAACGCCTGGGCCGTGAGCCCCGACGGTCGCTTTGCGATCGCGTGGACCGACGCCAGCGCGCTCGGCAACGCAGACCCCAGCGAAGGCTTTCAAGACATCACAGTGCTGGATTTGGGCGGCAAGCAGCCCACCTCCAGGCGCCTGAGCGTGGGCTACCGCCCCGCACGGGTGTTCATGGACGACGACAGCTTGTCTGCCTACGTGGCGACCGAAGCTGGCATCGACGTCGTGAACCTGGTCGCCAAAAACGGCGCGCTGGTCGAAACCGAAATCGAGCTGAGCGCCGATCCGGCCAACGATACCGCCAAGCGCGACGTGAACATGACGGCCGACGGCTTGTTCGCGTTCGTGAGCCGCGACGGCAAGGACTACGTTACCGTCGTCGACGTCGCCAAAGGCTCGATTCAAGACGTGACGCTGCCCGGTGTCGTCACCGACTTGGATCTGAGCGCCGACGGCTCGACCGCTGTCGCGATCATTCGCGAACGACTCCTACCCGCGGATGATCCCGCGGCAGGCGCGGGGGCAGGTGGGCAGGCGGGGCAGTCAGGAGTGGGGAGCACGGGGGGCGGCGCCGATGACGGTGGGGGGGGTGGGCTCGTCATCGGTGCCGCAGGGGCTGGTGGGATTGGTGGAGCGGGCGCGGCTCCGGAGCCAGATCCGGGCCCCCAACCCGCGGTGGGGTCGCTAGCGGTGCTGATGCCAGTGGCCAGCATCTTCAACGCGCCGCACGCCTACGTCTCGGTCGCGCTCGAAGAGGTGTTCGGCAGCGTGGACCTGGGCTCCAAGGACGGGCAGACCGCGCTCCTGTATTCGAACGGAATTCCGAGCACACACCTCACGCTGCTCGGCCTGCCGTCTGCGGCAGCAGCCAAGCACCGCACGGTGGATCTCAAGCTGCCGGTGTTCTCGGCGGTTTCGACGCCGGACGGCGCGCACGCCATCGCGCTCTTGAAGCCGCCAGTCGGCAGCAAGCAGCCGGGGGCGTTCGCGGTGGTGCCAGTCGCCAAGGATTTGCCGGCAAAGATTCAAGGCACGCAAGCCGTCACGGTGCCTTTGGACGTGACCAAGCCAGCAGCCATGGTGGCGATTGACGACCAGCGCGCGCTGGTGACGGTCACCGACGGCATCGGCCTCAGCTACGCCTACTTGGTGGCCATGCCCGAGCTCACGGTCGACGCCTTCCAGCTCGACAGCGTGCCCTTGCCTCAAGCCAGCGGCTTGGTGCTCGACGCCAATCAGGCGTTCGTGGCGCAGCAGCACCCTGAAGGGCGCATCACCTTCATCGATCTCGACACACGCGAGCTGCATACCCTGACCGGCTTCGAGCTGGCGACGCAGGTGGCCCAATGAACGGCACGACTTCACGCTTGCGGGTTGGTGTGGCGCTGGTGCTTGGCGTGGTGTGCCTGCACTGTGGTTCCTCCGACGACGCTCCCGTGGGCAAGGCGGGGACGTCCAACAACGGCAGCAACGGTTTTGCTGGCAGCGCCTCCTCCTCCGGCGGCAGCGGGCTCAACAGCGGCAGTGGCGAACCGCTCGCCGGCAGCGGCAGCAGCATCGCGGGCAGCAGCAGCAGCGGCGGCAGTGGTGGGGGACCGCCCATCATCGTGGTCCCGCCCGAAAAAGAGCTGGAAGAGTCGTTCCTTGCGCCGGTCGTGACCGGCAAGTTCGTGTTCAGCGCGAACCCCAAGAGCGGGCGCGTCGCCGTCATCGACGCTGAAACGTACAGCGTTCGGCTGTTCAACGCCGGTTTCGGCCCCAAATTCTTGACCGCCATCCCGGGCGACAGCGGCGCCATCGTGATTAACGAGCTGTCGCACGACACCACGCTGTTCCGTCTCTCGGGTGACGAGGTCACGCTTTCGGACGTCAGCCTGCCCGTTCACGACGACGCCAACGCTTGGGCTACCAGCCCCGACGGGCGCTTTGCGATCGCTTGGACCCGAACCGAAGGCGATCAAAACCTGGACCCGACCGCCGGCTCGCAGACCATCACGGTGCTCGACCTCGAGAAGGCCACGTCCAAGAAGCTGTCGGTCGGCTTTCACCCGACGCAGGTGGTGGTCGACGACGCCAGTGAACGCGCCTTCGTGGTCAACGACAACGGCATCAGCGTCGTGACGCTGGGCGCCGCTTCGGCGGTGTCGCTCTTGGTGCACGTGTCCGAGGATCCGCTCGAAGACGCCGCCGCGCGCGACGTCAGCATCATGCCCGACGGCTCCTTCGCGGTCGTGCGGCTACAAGACAGCACCAAGCTGCGCATCGTCGACTTGAGCCAAGAAGACGGCATCATGGCCTACGATTTGGGCGCGCCGATCGCCGACGTGGACCTGAGCCGGGACGGCAAGCTGGCGATCGCGGCGGTGCCTGGCATCCGCCAAGTCGTGCTCGTGCCCATGCCGCCCACGGGCGACGCCGAGAGCTTCGAGCGCGTGACGATTCCCAACGAAATCACCTCCAGCGTCGCGATTTCCGACGCTTCGGAGCTGGCGCTCTTGTACCAAAACGGCGCCGACAACAGCCACCTCACGGTGCTCGACTTGCGGCCCGACATGCAGCGCGCTTTACGGACGGTGGATCTCAAAGGCCCAGTGGCTGCCGTCTTCGCGGCGCCGGGCGCGGGCTCGGCCATCGCGTTTCAAAAGCCGATTCAAGGCAGCGCCAAGCCTGGCCTCTTCAGCGGCGTGCCTACGTTGCAGAAGCGCTCGGCCAAGGTCGTCGGCGCTGCTGCGGTGCCGAGCGCGCTGGCGTTCGACGACGCCGGTCAGTTCGCCCTGGTCACGGTGGGCAACGATAAATCGACGACGCACGGCGTGTATCGCGTGCGCCTCGATACGTTGCAGGAAGACTACTTGGAGCTGGCGAGCCCGCCGGCCACCGCCGCCACTGGCATCGTGGAAGAAGCGGCGCGCGGCTTCGTCGCGCAAGTGCACCCCGAGGGGCGCATCACGTTCATCGATCTCGAAACCGCTCAAGCTCACACCATCACGGGCTTCGAGCTGGCCGCGCGAATCGTTCAATAGGGACAAGGACTGGATATGACGAGACTGACTAGTTCGGCGCGAGCTTTGTGTGGGCTGTCCATACTGCTCTTGAGCGCGGGGTGCGGGGGCCGTCCGGGGGAGCTCGATACGGCGTTCGATCCCGGCTTTCACGAGAAAAAAGACCCGATGGATCCGAGCGGCACGCTGCAGGTGCGGGGCTTGACCGGCTCGGTCGCGCTGCTCGATCCGAACCTGCATCAGGTGATGATGTTCACCTCGCCGAAGCTCCTGGAGCTCGAGACGACGCGCTTGCCGGTCGGACGCGACGTGGTGCAGTTTCGCAGCTCGGTCAGCCGCGACAAGCTGTTCGTGCTCTCGCGCGGCGTAACACCTCGCTACAAGGACACCGACGAAGC
>DATAKF010000099.1:0-20747 GCA_036261775.1 Polyangiaceae bacterium
GGGGCAGGCAGCGGCGTCGCGGTGGCGGGTCCGAAGGGCAATGTTTCGGTTGGTGGCGTGGCCGTCAGTGGCGGCAACGTATCCAACGCTGCGCGGGTCGTCGCCGGCATGCGCGCGGGCTTTCGCGCCTGCTACCAGCGGGGCCTCAACGAGAACCCCGACATTCAGGGCGCGCTACGGCTGACAATCCTGGTCGGCTCGGGCGGCGCGGTGACGAACGTGACGCCTAACGGCACGAGCGGCAACCTCTCGGCCACGGTCGTAAGCTGCGTGGTCGCCCGCGCCAGAGCCGCGCAGTTCGAGCCGCCAGAGGGTGGCACTGCGACGATTGCCGTGCCGATCACCTTCGTTTCGCAGCCCGGGGAGCCGTCGCTGCCGACCCGCCCACCGGGCGCCATCGCGCCGCGCCCCGCGTTTCAGCCGCCCGCCGACGTCGCGGTGAACCGCCCCGGCGACGAAAATTGGACCAGCCAAGGCCAAGCCGCGCTCGACAAGCTGCAGAGCGAGCTGGCCGCTACACCCAACAGCCGCAAGCGCCACGAAGCTTTGGTTCGCGGCTTGCTCGTGCGCGGCCGCTTTGCGCCCGCCTTGGCAGCTGCCGAGCGCTTCGTCGAGCTCGACCCCGATCTGCCGCTGGCGCGCGAGCTGTTGTCGTACGCTGCGGTCGCGACTGGAGATCGCCAGCGCGCCAGCGCCGCCGTCGACGCCCTGACCGAGAGCGCACCGACCGACCTCAAGATGCAAGGCCGCGCCGCCCGCACCTTCGAAGCGCTCGGCGACGAAGCGCGAGCCTGCGCGCATTGGCGCACGGTGTTCGAGCTCGCGCCCAGCTCCGACTCCGCCTTGTTCGAGGCCTTGCGCTGCCGCGCTCGCAGCCTCGGCGATCGCGAAGCCGCACTGCGCGACGCCAAGGCCGTGGCCAAGCCGGGCCCACTCTTGCAAAAGCTGCTGCCGTTGCTCGACTCCGGCCAAGTGCCGGCGTTCGAGAAGTCGAGCGGCAGCCCTGGGCAATTCGAGGTCTCGCTCACGTGCGAGCCCAAGGCCGAATGTCCGTACGCCATCGTCGTCACGCCCACTGGCAGCATCTTTTCGCCGTGGACGCCCGCGCTCGGGCGCTCCAGCGCGACGTCGTTCGCGTTCTCGGGTCTGATGACTGGTGTTTACCGCGTGCTGTTGGTGGGCGGCGCGCCGAGCGCCAAGGGCCAGCTCGAAGTCCGAGCCCTGAACGCCCGCAACAGCTTCCCCTTCGTCGCTGGCCAGGCGCCGACGCTCGTCGCCACTCAGGTCACGATGGCGCCGCAGGTAACGATCGGCCTGCGCTCGCTGATGTTCTAGGGGGTAGCGGCTTCGAAGATCACGTAGATGACGGCACCGCGCATCTTGTCGTCTGCAATTCGCAGCTCGGCGCGCCGGTAGCTGTCGTCGGCGTCGAGGGTCACGTCGAGCGTTGCACCAGAGGATTGGGCGCGCATGCCGTCGCCACCAACTAGCGTCCACGAAAACGACTCGATCTTCGAGCCGACCGGCGACATGCCCGAGCCAGTCAACGTGACGGTCTGCCCGGGCGCCAGCTTCACGAGCTCTTCGGCGGCCGAGCCGCTCAGGCTGCCTTCAGCGGCGCCGCTCCAGCTCACGCTGGGCACCGGGTCGGCCCAGCCCGGGATGGGCCGGCAAAAGCTGCCGCCGCACTCGAAGTGCTCTGGACAACCAGCGCCACACGGCAACTGGCAATAGCCGTCGTTGTCGTTCTCTCCACTGAAGAACTGGCCGATGCTTTCGACGACGTTCTCGGAGCCGATGCACAAGAATTCCGCGCCGCAGTCGGCGGAGTGCTCGCCATTGGCGGCGCAGGTGTCGCCCGAGCACTCGCACCAGCTGGCAGCGCACAAGCCATCACGGGTGCAGTTGTTGCTGCGGCACTCGCTCTTTTCCGTGCATTCCGAGCCATCCTCCAGCTTCTCGGGCTCTGCTTCGGTTCCGGGCAGTTGCAGGCAGCCAACGGACCAAAGCGCCAACATCCCAAACGCATGGCGAAGCATGATCTCCAAGCGTACCTGGGTCTTCACGAACGCGGAAGCGCGCTGCTCGTTTCACTCAGAGTGTCCGAGCTCGTCGCAGTGAGTTGCCGCTCACACTCGAACAGCACGACACCCAATGCGACTGCCAAGTTGAGGCTCTGCGTTTGCCCGTGTGACGCAATGGTAACGGCACCGGCGCAAGCTGCCACGACGCTGTCGGGCAAGCCTTGGCTCTCTGAGCCAAAGAGCAGTACGTCGGTGTCGGCAAAACCGTACCGTGTAAGCGCGCTGGCGCCCGCAGTAGGCACGGTCGCGACGACGCGACCCGCGTAGCCTTTCACGAACGCTTCCGGATCTTCGACGCGGTTCCAATGAATCTTTTGGAACGCGCCGGCCGACACCACGCGCTGCTCACGCACTCGGTACTTGCCGTAGCGCTCACGAATCAAACGGTGCCGGTCGAAAATGAAGCACTCCGTGTGTCCGAACACCTCGAGCGTGCGCGAGATGGCGCACAGGTTTCGGAAGTCCTGTGGAGCATGCAAGAAGACGCGAGGCATACCGATCAGAAGTAGAAGTGCAGTTGCAGCCCGGGTCGCAAGACCAACGCTGCGCGCGCAGAACCGAGGTCCGTCGTCTGGATATCGCCAGCCGCGTCGCGGTATTGGGCTTCGTCCGACGAGAGACGGGCCGACGCCAAATCCATGCACAAGCGCAGCGCCAGCGCGTCGAGCAACTCGCGTTCGACCGAAATTCCCGCCAGCAGGCCCAAGTCGTAGCCGTCACCGCCGCCCAGGAGCGAGAGGGCGCCCAACGCGCCCAAGACGTCGCCCTTTACGTCATGGTACCCCGCGAGCAAGGCCGCGTAGCCAGACACGTCCACCACACCGTTCACGAAGACCTGGCGCGCCCCGAGCAGCAGCGCAGCGCTGCTCACCTCGAGGCGCACGTTGCCACTGGGGTTGGGGTCGGCACTCGTCCCGGTGGCGGGCCTTTCGAACGTGTCGTAGCTGAACCGGGCGTCCAGTGCGAGCCAGGTGTGGTCACCAACACGTCGCTCGAGTGCCGTTTGGTAGGAGGGCCTCGTTTGGCTCAATCCCCCAGCCAAGCCCTCGCTCGAGGCGAACAAGCCGGCACCTAGGTTCCAGTTTCTGACCGCTGCCGGCGGTGCTGGGCGTACCGGAGCCGGTGTGGCTGCTGCGGGTGAGACCGGCGGCGGCGCGGGCAGCGAGGCTGGCGCGCTGCTGGGTGTGGCTGGCGGAGTTGGCGGGGCCGTAGTGGTAGCGGCGGGTTGATCCGGTGGAAACTGGACCGCTGGAGCCTGCGCGTTCGCGCTCACCGCCCAAAGCATGCAGCTCCAGCCACCGACCCAAAACCGTACCCATGCGCGCATTCAACGCACCCTAGAACGCCGATCAGTTTGCAGCCACTGCGTTCTAGGCCCTTCCTCGTGGGGGCGGCACGCGCCGCCCCCCTCGGCCGAAGTGAATTCGGCCGAGCCTCCCCCCACGCGGCGGCGCTCGAGGACGCTAGTTCGTGAATTTCGGTGCCCCAGCAAACCGTTTGTCGCCCTAGCGGCTCCTCGCTCGGGTGACGAGGCAACGCCTGCCGGCCCAGAATTTCGGCAGCTTTCGCCGCGCGGCCGACGGCTATGCTGTGGGCGTGAGCGGCTCGCTGATGTCCCAAGGCGACGACGGTGGTTTTGTCCACTGCGCGGGCTGCGGCGCGCTCGCAGCGGGCCCGTGCGCGCGTTGCCGCAAACCGGTATGCGGCGACTGCTGCGTGCTCACCACAGGTGGCGCGACGCCTTGGGCTATCTGCCACGCGTGCGAGAAGAGCGGCGGGGGCTCGCTGAGCCGTGGTTGGGTCGTGGTGCTCGGTTGGTTCGTCAAACCGATGCTTCTGCTGTTGGTCGTCTATATCGTGCTGCGCTGGCTGGCAGACTGACCAAGGTTCGCGAAGCCCCCATTGTCAGGGCTCAGTGGTCCACGGTAGGTGCGAGCTGGCGCCCGCCGGGTGGTCCGAGGGCGCTGCCCGACAAAGCCCTCTGCCCCTCCCGCCGACTCAGCCCCACAGCTCGACCCCAGCACCTCGGGCTATGTTGGGTAGAAGCCTGCGCCAACCAGCGTATGCTGTCCGCATGCCTTGGGACAGGTTGGGTTGGTGCGCGGTGGTGCTGAGTTGCGTGGCTTGTGGGGAGTCGAGCGGCAACAAGCCCAGCGCAGCGACGGGGGGCGCCAACAGCGGGAGCGCGGGCAACGGCCACGCTGCTGGGTCGATGAGCAGCGGCGCCGGTACGGCGGGCGACGCCACCGGAACCGGCGGCTCGGCGGGTAGCGGCGCGGGCGTTGGCTTGTGCTCGGGCTCGACCAATCAGACTCCCGGCACGCGCATCAAAGCCAAGTTTTGGGTCACCTCGGAAGGTGACCGCGCCTGGGAAACCTATTGGGACACGCAGCTCAACGCCGCCTGCACGTTCAACCCGACCAGCGACGGTGTCTACCGCTGCATTCCGGACAACTGGGACACCAGCCGCACGTACTTCACCGACGATCAGTGCACGCAGGCGCTGTACACGCGGATGAGCCCGGCGCCCTGTGAACCAGCCGACTACATCATGCAGTTCGTCGTCGGGACGTGCGAGGCACCGGGGGGCTACGGCCTCAACGAGCTGGGCGCGCAGGTCACGCCCACCACCGTGTACCAGAAGTTTGGTGAGGGCTGCCAGGTGGCCGCCCCGCCGGTTGACCCGCTGTTCACCAAAGGCGCGGAGGTGCCGCCCAGCATGTTCGCGGAGGCGACCGCGGCCGAGTACGGCGCGCCAGCGCGGCTCAAGCAGTATGGCTACTCGACGAGCGATGGCACCAAGCAAGTTTCGGGTTGGCGTGACACGCAGCTCGGCGTGAACTGCTACTTCCAGGAGACAGGCGAGGGCAAGTTGCGCTGTCTGCCGCAAGGTGGCGCAACCATCAGCGGCTACACCGACGCCACCTGTTCGACGCCGCTGATGGACGCCGTTCCGCGTTGTGACAAGACGCTGCCCAAATACGCGCTGCGATTGCCGGGTTATGAGTGCGGGGACGAGACTTATGGAGTTCTCGAGCGCGGCGAGGCTTTCGTTGGCATTCCCTACCTGGGCACGCCTGAAAGCTGCATGGCCGGCGTGCTCGCCGGAGGCGCCACGCTCTATCAGACCACACCCACGCCGCTCGAGTCGTTTCAAGAAGTCACCCACACCATCGACGAGAGCGATCCCGGTCGGCTCAAGCCGCGCTATTACGATGCCGGCAGCACCGGCTGCTGGTTCCACAACTTCTGGGACTCGGAGCTGAAGCAGGTTTGCAATTTCTCTACGGCTTCGGACTCGAAAGAGCGCTGCTTGCCGAGCTCCGGCCTTGCAGTGCTGCGGACCTTTACTGACGCGGCGTGCACGGTGCCCGCGCCCTTGTCCGAGCGCAGCGAATGCACGCCGGCTACGCTGCCCGAATACTCTACCAACGAGATGCTCGGCGAGTGCGGCCGCCGGAAGTACGACGTGCATAGAGTTGGCGAAGAGGTGCTGGGCAGCAGCCTGCCCCCGCTGTGGCGCGACTACGGCGCGAATGCCGGTGGCTGCGTCGCTTTCCAGCCCACGGCCGAAAAGTACTTGAAGCTCACCTTGGTCGACCCGAGCACCTTCATGGCGGGCGAGCCGACCATCCAGTAACGGCGCTAAGGCAGCTTGAAAATAGCGGTATTTTGCGCCGAAGCAATGCGCCAGCCATCCGGCGTCAGCGTCATTACGTACTTCAAGCGCGTGCGCAGCGTGCCGTCTGCGTCGCTCGGCTGCAGGCCGGGCGGCAGCCTTGTGTAGTCGCGCAGCTCGTGCACGGTTTCTACCAGTGCCGAGGTAGCGCCCAGCGACACGACCTTGCGCACCGTCACGACGACGCGGCTCTTGCTGAAGATGCCGTTGAACAAATCGGCGTGCCGCTTTTCGATCTGCGCGCGCCCTTCGAACAGCATGCCCAAGATGTTCACGAAGTCGGCCTGCTCGAGGAACGGCTCCGACCAGGCGTGCGCGTCGTGCCGGTTCCAAGCCTCCGCTTGTTTTGCAATCAACGCGCGGAGCGCCGGCTCACCGTTCGCTCCATCCGCGTGGGTGCAGCCGAGCGGAGCGAGCAAGAGTGCGGAAACCAGCAGCCTTCGATTCATGGCGCGCAGCCTAGAATGCGGCGGCCGTGTTCGGGAACCCCCGAAGGGCGCGGGGCGCCGTCAGCTGATGTGCAGATCGATGTCGAGCGGCTTTCCGGCGCGGGTGACGCGCAGCCGCAGGTGCTCGGCGGTGCGAAGCCGCGCGTAAGCCTGCAGGGCTTGTTCGGGGTTGGCGATGGAAAAGCCGTTGATGGTCTCCAGACGGTCGCCATTCTTGAGGCCCAGCGTCGCCAACAGCGAATTGGGTCGAACACCGAACAAGCGCAGACCCACGACTTTGCCGTTCTGCTGCTCTGGCACGACACGCAGCTGACGAAAGAGTCCACTGTCGAGCGGGGGCGGGTCGCGCAGCAGCGCTTTGGGCACCGTGGGTCCGGGGGTGAGTGTCGCAGTGGCTACCGCGCCCGCGCCGAACAACGGCGACTGGCAGAGGTCGTCCTTGCCCTCGAGCCAAACGGCCGGCGTGCCTTGGCGTGGATTGAAGCCGATGAACGCCACCTTGCGCCCTGCAAAGCCGTCACCCACGCGCCGCAAACGCGCTCGCTCCTCCGCTTGACCTCGCAAGGTTGCCAGCGACAAAGTTGGATCGCGGAACTCGGTCACGATGAGGGCCTGAACATCACGGCAGGCTGGCCACGCCAACGGATCGTCGGCGTTCACGCTGGGCAACTTCGGTGCGTCGCTGACCGCTAGCTGCGACACTAATCCCGCGGGGTTGGGAGATGGACCGGGTGCTTGGGGGATGGCCTCGAGCGTGGGGCCGCTGCGCCCGCGCGAGGGGGTGAGCAACAACGCTTCGATCAGCGCTGCCGTGCCTCGAACCTGAAGGTAGGCGACGACTGCGATCAGCAGCAGCACGACGCCGGGGAAAGAACGCCTGAGGATTGTCTGCATGGCCATGCAGCGCGCTAGAGCCAAAAATGTGCCAGCCGCGCGGGCTTCACTTCGCACGGTAATTTGCCGCTATTCCCGCTTTCGCGCGCAAACCGAAATCGTCAGTTTGGCAGAGGGCGACGAAATCCGAGCGAACGTTTGAAGGTTTGGCGTCTCACCAGCGGTGTTGGTGCGCTTCGCCGATCGAAGCGCCGTCTCGCCCCCGCTCAAGGAAGCACGCATGAAACAACTTGGCGTCTCTCTAGGTCTTGCTTGCGCGCTCTTGAGCGGCTGTTCGAGCGACGAAACGCCCGGTTCTGCTCCCGCGACCGCCGGCACCTCCAGCGGTGGCAGCGTAGCCGGAGGTGGCAGCGCGGGTGCCAACCTGACAGGCGGCAGCAGCAACACCGCTGGTACGAGCTCGACGGGCGGCGTCAGCGGTAGCGCCTCACAAGCGGGTGGCGGTGGCGCTGCGACTGGCGGCAACGGCGGCATGAGCGGGGGCGGTGGCGCCAGCGGTGCGAGCGGTTCCGGTGGTGGACCCGACGGTGGCGTCAAACCCAGCACCGGCTGCACCAAGCCCACCGCGCAAATGCTCGACAAGTGGGTGCGTTACACCACCACCATCCAAAATACCGAGCGCGAATACTTCGTACGCCTGCCCAAAACCTACGACCCCGCCAAGCCGTACCGGCTCATGTTCACGTTTCCGGGCTGCACCGGCAAAGGCGACGGCGCCGTGCCGCTCTTCAACGCGCCGGGCGCCGACGCCATCTTCGTCGGCCCAAGCCCCGACGGCGACTGCTTCGTCTACGGCCTCGACTCCAAAGACGTGCAGTTCTTCGACGCGATGTTGAAGACGGTCGAAGAGAGCTACTGCGTCGACCAAAGCCGCGTCTTCACGTCCGGCCACAGCAGCGGCTCCTGGCTCAGCAACGTGCTCGGCTGCCAGCGCTCCAACATCTTGCGCGCGCAAGGCAACATCTCCGGCGCCCTACCCGGCCTCGATCAATCCAAGTGCCTCACACAAAGCATCGCTGGTATCTTGATTCACGACGCGGACGATCCCGAAAACAACATCTCCGGCGGCATCAAAGCGCGCGACCGCCTGCTCAAGCTCAACGGCTGCACCACCGAGACAAAGCCCGTCGCGCCGGAGCCATGCGTCGAATACCAAGGCTGCAAAGCCGGATACCCGGTCGTGTGGTGTCAGACTTCAGGCAAGGGGCATTCGCGGCAAGACGCGCTCACGGTGCCCTCGATTTACGACTTCTTCGAGCAGTTTTGAGACGCGAGGGGCTGCGGAGACGCAGCCTGAATTGCAGAAGCTGCTGTGGCGGTTGCAATCAGCGCTGAGCGGGCGTGATCATGACGCCGCGCCTGTGGGGCGCGAGCGGGAGAGGTGGGCCTTCAGGGAGAGGTGAGCGGGCTTCGCCCGGGTTCGAGCTTCGCTCGGGTTCGAGCTTCGCTCGGGAGAGGTGAGCGGGCTTCGCCCGGGCGATCGTGGGCGCGCCTTTGGCGCGGGCATGGTCAATGCTTTCCGCAGGGCCACATCCTCTGGTGAAGCTTCGCTCAGGACCGAGCGATCACCTGCAACGTAGCCCCTGTGCGTGGGCGACGTTGCAACCATACTACTGCGGTAGTATGGTTGAGCCATGCCCAGAGGGAATCCAGCCGTAAAGCTCGCCGTCACCGTGGACGCTGCCGTGCATGCCAAGGTGCTCGATGCGGCAGAGGCGGAGGGCAAGAGCGTCTCGGCGTGGATTACGGATGCGGCTCGTCGCGCGCTGCTGGTTCGCGACGGGCTGGCCGCTGTTGCGGAGTGGGAAGCTGAGCACGGTGTGTTCACGCCCGCGGAGCTCGCTGCGGCTCGCGCGCGCGTTGGACGGAAGGGCACTCGACGGAAGCGTTCTACGCGATGAAGCCCGTTGTTTATGACGCGGGAGTCCTGATCGCTGCTGACCGCTCCCAGCGCGAAGTTTGGGCCGAGCACCGGGTTCGGCTCGAAGCGGGGCAGGTTCCGCTGGTGCCGGCACCCGTGGTCGCCCAGGTCAGTCGGTCGCCAAAGCAGGCACAGCTGAGGCGCCTGCTTCGCGGTTGCGAAGTCGTCGCGTTCCACGAGGCGGCGGCTCACGCGGCAGGTATGCTGCTCGGCAAGACGCGCACTAGGGACGTCGTCGACGCATCCGTCGCTGAGCTGTCGCTCCGGAAGCACGCCGACATCGTTAGCGACGATGCTGACGACATCCGAAGACTCTTGGCAGCGGCGAACGCGAAGAGGGCGATCCTCGATCTGTGAGGACCGAGCCCCGAGTCCGCTCGCGGCGCTTACAGCCCCGCCGCGTAATCCATATTCTCTTTGGGCACGCCCCAGGCGATGCCGAGGGCGGGCCAGTACTTTTTGTCGTCGAAGCCGCTGTGGCCCTCGCCGGAGGCGATGAAGCGGTGGGAGCCGTTGTAGGGGTAGGGGACGGTGTTGATGTCGACGGGCTCGCCGATGTAGCCCATGCGCTGCATCGAGTAGAGGTCGTCGCCGCGCTGGCCGTCGTTCATGCCCACGAAGCCGAAGAAGTGCTCGATGGGCGACTTGGAGGGCTCGTCGATCCACGCGCTGACGTGGCTCAAGTCGCAGTTGACGTCGTAGGGCGGCGTTTGGTCGTTGCGGCCGCACTCGTTGTCGCGCGGGCCCGAGCGTGAGACGGCGCGGTACAGGCACATGGCGCGCGCGGTGCGGGCGGCGGTTTGCGCGCCGTGCGAGAAGCCGGTGATGCCCACGTCGTCCCAACGCACTTTGCCGTCGGCCGTGAGGAAGTAGCCCCAGTCTTCTTCCGGAAAGTCTTTGTGAAGCTGGGCCAGGCCTGCAGCGAGTCGACCCGCGACGCTTTCGGCGTACGGAATGTTGACCGCCGCGGAGTGGTCTTGACCATCGATGGTTTCGAGCCGGCAATCGCCGTTGTGCTCGCGGTTGTCGTAGGTGAGCTCGCAGTGAAAGATCTGCCCGCCGTAGACGTGAAAGCCGCGGTTTAGGCCGAAGTTGTAGATGCCGCCGCTGTCGACGCCCAAGTCGATGATCAGCTTGCCCATCATCTTGGGGGCGCGGTTGTCCATCGCGAACGGGCGACCACCCGCGGTGTGATCGTGCCGGCCCTTGGCGGCCGTGATGTTGAGCGCGCGCGTGGGCGGAGTGGCGTTGCAGCCACTCACCGGCGCGCCGCCTCCAGCGCCAGCGCTGCCGCCGGCTGCCATCGTGCCGCCGCCGGGATTGCTCCCGCCGGTGCCAGCGCCTGCGGTGCCAGTGGTTCCACCAGTCGTGCCCGGGTCGCTTCCACCGCTCGTGCCTGCACCCGCCGTGCCGACACCCGAGCCGGCGCTGCTATTCGTCCCGGCTGTGCCGCTGGTTCCAGCCGTGGGCGTACCGTTGGTGCCCCCGGTAGACGTGGACGGGCCCGGAGCGACGGTGTCGTTCTGGCCGCTGCATCCGTAGGCGGCAAGACAAGCGATCGGCAACCAGAGCGTGAGTCTCTTCATGGTCGGGTCCTAAGGCCGGGGCGGGAGCGGCCGTTCGTCCATGGCCACGCTGGCGGTAACCCGTTTGAAAAACTCCGATTTGCTGCGGTTTTGTGTCGAACTGATACGCGGGTTGCCGCGTTTTTCTGCGGCTTCAGCTCAGATTTTGGAGCAAAAACGCGGTTTGCCGGAAATGGTACGAGTGATGATCTCTGCGAAGCGTATCGACCGAAAGCTGTTCCTGACCTTGGGCCTCACCACCACGTCGGCCTGGGCGATCGGTTGCAGTGACGACGCGGTCGATGCGCCGTTGGGTGGCAGCGGCAGTGGAGGAGCGGGCGGAACCGGCACAGCTGGCGCCGGCGGCTCGACCTCGACCGCCGGCACCTTCGCCAGCACGAGCGGCTCATCGACGGGCGGAAGCGGCGGCAGCGCCGCCGGCAGCGGTGGGAGCGCAGCAGGTACTGGTGGAAGCTCCGCGGGCAGTGGCGGTAGCGGCGGTAGTGGCGGCAGCTCCGCGCCCGCGCCGAACTGCAGCACGCAGCTCAAGACGCTGATTACGGCCAATCACGAGCACGTGTTCAACGTCACGGTCGCCGACGTGATGGCGATGGCTCCCAAGACGTACTCCACCAAGGGTGGCTCGCCGCACGAGCACTGGGTTGCCCTTACTGCGGCGGATTTCGCCAAGCTTCAAGCGGGCGGTACCGTGCACAAGGTCAGCTGCAACGACGGCCACGAGCACGAGTTCATCGTGAACTGCGTGGGTATCGCCATGCCCGAAACCACCAGCGGGGTCGCCAATTTCTGCGACGCCGAGCACAAGTGCGGCGACCTCGAGACGGACGTCTGCCCGATCATTCCCTGAGCTCCGCTTTTAGGTCCGGGCCGGTGTAAGCTCGCGCGGGTGGAGGGCGTTGCTCGCGTCGCTTTGGGCACTCGACCTTCAGACGGCCGTTGGACGGCTCGCGCCGCGCTGGTGCACCCGCTGTGGTGGGCGTCGGCGCTCGTGCTGCTCCTGAACGACCATTGCCTGAAGGGTGGCGGGGTCTTGGCGCCGTGGCTCACGGGCAAGCTGAGTGATTTTGCGGGGCTGCTGATGGCGCCAGTCGTCGTAGCGGCGGCCTTGGCGCCGCGCAGTCGCCTTGGGTTTTGGCTGGCGCACTTTGCGGTTGGGGCGGTGTTCACGCTGCTGAAGCTCAGTCCGGCATGCGCGGCTGCTTGGTGCTCGCTGGGCGGCGCGTTGGGCATGACGTGGCGCGTCGTGAGCGACGCGACTGATCTGCTGGCGCTACCCGTGCTGTTGCTCTCGCTGCACGTTTTCGGAGGGTTGCGGTCGGTGGCGCTCCTTCCGGCTTGGCGGCGCGTGCTGGCAACAGCGGGCGCTGGGGTGGGGCTGGTCGGCATCGTCGCCACCTCACGTCTGCCGCCGCGCACACCGGTCCTCACGCCGCAGTCGGTGCTGGTCGCGGTCGACGACGAGCTGCAGGCCTTGGATCGAAATACCGGTGAGCCCCAGCGACGCCTCGACTGCGGCCTGGACTGGTCTGACCAACACCACGTGGTGGACGGTCTGCTATTCGTCGGACGCTCGCCGGGGGTGCAAGCCTGTGATCTGGCCCGCGGTGCCACGGCCTGGGAGCGCGAGCTGGACGGTGGCTACGAGGTGGCGCATGCGGATTGGCGGTCTGTCATTGCGCGCTCGAATACCGACGTGTGGTCACTCTCACCCCGCAGCGGCGCCGTGCTCTGGCACATCGCGGTGCCGAGCTTGCGCGCCCTCGCTTGGCAAGATCGCTTACTCCTACAGGGCTTCGACGGCAGCTTCAAAGCGGTCTCGCTCGACGACGGGCGAGCGCTCGTGGTCAGCGCCGGCCTCCCTTCCGGCGTCAGCCAAGAGCTGTTCGGCACCCGCCGCCAAGTCTGGCGTGCTCCCGGCCTTGTCCCCGAGCGCGAGAGCAAGCCGCCCGACTTGGTGTTGCTACACGAAGGCATGTTTTGCGGTCAGAATCGGCTCACGGCTCTCATGCAACCGGAGCAGCGAGCGCTCTGGAGCATTCCGTGGTGCCCGTGGAGCGAAACGGCTGTCTTCGACGACACGCTGCTCGTTACTCAGAGTGAGCACCAAAGCAAGCTGCTCATCACCGCACGGGAGCCGCGTGATGGCCACGTGCTATGGCACACGGTCGTCGACCACTGAAGCAGCGCGTCCCGCTAGTTCTTCAGAAAGTACTCGCCAATCGTCTTGGCCAAAGTCTTGTTCGCTTCGACCGATACGTGCGGACAGAGCCCAAAGTCACTGCATGACTCGTGCTCCCACTTGGGGGCCACGAACACGAATCCGGGGTATTTGCCGGGCATCTGGGCCGCCGCTTCGTCTTGCACCGGCTTGATGTACGAGTAGCTCGGGCGATTGGCGCCCACGCACTCCATGTTGCCTGGCGCGCGCCCGTACGTGATCAAGTCGACACGCTTGACGCTTGGGTACTTGGTTTTGATGTTCTCCACCACCGCTACGTAAGCCGGTACGAATTCTTCGACCGTGACCCACTCGTACTTGGTGGCGTTGAACACGATGCGATCGGGCGTCTTGCTGTTCTTGGTGCACGCCGACTGAATCGGAGACTGCCAAATCTCGTGCTGCGGATCGGCCCATTTTTCCAGGTGACCCATCTCGATGGGCGTCACCTGCCAGCGATCGTCGTCCACCACGTCTTCGAAGCCCTGCTTGTACCATTCGCCCGTAGTGGTGATGCCGAGCACCCAGCTGCAAACAAAGTCTTCGCTGGTGGGCAGGTTGGGCGGGGTGCCGAGAGTCCCGCCAACTGCAGTGCCACCTGCGCCCGCGACGCCGCCTGCGCCGCCGAGTGTCGTGCTACCAGCCGCGCCCGCCGTGTCAGTGGCGCCGCCTGTACCCGCCGTGATCGCCGCGCCAGCGGTACCCTGGCCAGCGGCGCCGCCGGTCGCCGTCCCGCTGGAGCCGCCCAAGGCTGCCAGCGTGCCGGCGGCTCCGGCAGAGCCAGCGTGCGCCGTGCCGGTACCGTCGGTCTCTGGCGCATTGCTCGAGCATGCCAGCGCAGCCAAGAGCAGCAGGTTCGCGAGCGAGACGAGACGAGCGTCACGGGCGGCAGGGGATGGATGCTTCGTTGCGATCGCCACGCAATGTATGGTGCCGGCACCGACAGACCTTCACGCATTTTCCCAGGGGACGAGCCCGTTCGCGTCACCAGTAGCGGTAGCCAGAGCTGCGATACGGCACTCGTAGCTCCGCGCAGATCTCAGCCAGCACCTCGGGCGCGTGCATGTAGGTGGCCATGCGCGAAACCTTGTCACCATCGACGGTGACGCGAGAAATGGCGCGCACGGCTTCGCCGTCGTCGTGTAAAAACCAGCCGAGCAAGAGCGGCTCGCCGCGATGCACGCGCAGCTCCAGCCGTGGCGGGCGTGACTGCAAGCCTGCGCGATAAGCGCGCCCAATCGGGCTGTATTGGCCCGCCGGGTCGCCGAACAACACGCCGCGCAGCGAGTGCGTTGCGGCCTGCTTGGCCCCGTATTCGATGGTGAGGCCGGGGAACTCCGAGACCACCGTATCGAGCAGGAGCGCCGTCAAGCCGTTCAGGTCACGCGCGTTGAAGGCTTCGCAAAACGCGTCGAGCACGGCCGGCACTGGCACTGGCAAAGCATCGTCGGTCGCGTCGGGCTCGCTCAGCTTGCCGCGACCACGGTGCAGCGCGGCTTTGACGGCGCCGACGCTCGTGGACAAACCTTCGGCAATCTCTTCCAGGCTCAGATCGAAGACGTCTTTCAGCACCACGGCTGCGCGCTCTTGCGGCGCCAAGCGGCCGAGCAAGGTGCCGGCAGCCTCGCGAGTCGCGCGCAGCTCGGCGTGTTCGCCAACCTGAGCTGCGTCTCCAAGCGGTGCCGGGTGCGGCAGCTCGCGTTGGGCGCGCATGCGGTTGAGCCACACGTTCGACGCCACCCGAAACAGCCAGGCGCGCGGATTCTCGAGCGTCTGGTGCAGGCAGCCGAGCGTGACGAAGGCCTTGGCCAGCGTATCTTGCACCAAGTCGTCGGCGTCCCAAGGACTGCGGGTCAGGTAGCGGCAGTAGCGGTACAGCTCGGGCCGCAGCGGCTCGCACGACTGCAAGAAGCTACGCCAAGACTCTCCGACAGCGCCCGCCAGGGCGTCACTCGGTCCCGTTGCCGCGGTATTTGCTTCAGATTCGGTAGTCATGCCTAAGAGACACTCGAGCGGCCCCAAAGGATAGGCGCTCAGAAACGGATTCAGAACCGATAAGAACCGGCCACGATGTGGATCGGTTCTGACGCCACACTAGCAGCATGGTTGAGCTTCGACTGCGTTGGTGGGCTCCGCTGGCACTAGCTTTTGGCTCGACTTTGGCGTGTTCGGCAGGCGGCGGCGGTAAGTCGGATAGCCCCGGCGGCGGCGCCACCTCGTCCACCGGCTCGACGACGTCGATGGGCGGCGCCCTGAACCTGTCCGGCACCGGCCCCAGCATCGGCGGCCTGGGCCCGATCGGCGGCGATGGGCCGATCGAAGGCGACGTGCCCGCTACCTGTACGCAGGCTGCCGCGAAGCGCACGTACATTGGCTGCGACTTCTGGCCGACCATCACCTTCAACCCCGTCTACACGGAATTCGATTTCGCCGTCGTGATCGCCAACAGCGGCGCCGAGACTGCGATGATCGAGGTGACGGGACCGGCGGGCTTTGCCGCGAGCGAATCAATCCCAGCGGGCGAGCTGAAGGCCATCACGCTGCCGTGGGTTCCGGGGCTCAAGGGGCCCGAGTTTTCGCGCGTCAACACCTCCGAGGGTCGCGTCAAAGAATCCGCGCGCGTCGATGGCGGCGCCTACCACGTCGTGAGCTCGATTCCGGTCACCGCCTGGCAGTTCAATCCACTGCAGTACAGCAAGCCCAAGGCCGCGTTCAGCGCGTGCGCGACCACGTTCAACACCGAAAGCTGCTTTTCGGCCAGCAACGACGCTTCGCTGCTCGTGCCGTCCACGGCCATGACCGGCAACTACACGGTCTTTGGTCGCTCCGGCATTTTTGGTGGAGCTGCCGGCATGGCTTTCACGAGCGCTTCCAGCGGCGTCGCCATCACGGCGACCCAGCCCAATACGCAGGTCAAGCTGCAGTTTCCGGCCGACTGCGGCGCTGGCAGCTTTTCGGGCACGCCGGGCGGTTGTGTGGCCATGGGCACCGGCGTCATGGCGGCCAACGGCGGCACGCAAGCCGAATACACCCTCAACGCGGGCGACGTGCTGGAGCTGGTTGGCGTGTTCGCAGCGGGCGACAGCCTGACGCACGCTGACTTGAGCGGCACCGTCATCAACGCGACGCAGCCGGTGCAGGTCGTCGCGTTCAATCCAATCGCCAACATTCCCGACACTGCCACCAACGCCGATCACGTCGAAGAGACGGTGCTCCCGGCCGAAGTGATCGGCGACAAATACGTGGTGGCGCCGCCCACATCGCCGAACGGCGCCGTGAAGGGCGGCCATGTGGTGCGCATCTACGGCAACTTCGACGCCACGACGCTGACCTACGCTCCGGCAGCGCCCGCTGGCGCGCCGACCACGATTGGTGCCGGCAAGTACGTCGAGTTTGGACCCGTCACCGAGCCGTTCACGGTCGAAGGCAGCGAGCCGTTCGTGGTCGCTTCGTTCATGGTGGGCGGCTCACTGCAGGCGCCGCCCGGCGACAAGTGCCCGGACTTTCCGTGCCGCGGCGATCCATCGATGTCCATGGAGGTGACGCCCCGGCAGTTCCGCAGCTCGTACACGTTCTTGGCGCCCGCCGACTACGAGACCAATTTCGCCGACATCTTGGTGCCGGCCGATACCACCGTGACGCTCGACGACGCTCCGCTCACCGGCGCGCCCCAAGCCATTGGCGCCACCGGTTGGTCGGTCATCCGCGAGCCGCTCAAGCCCACGGGCGGCGGCGTTCACAAGCTCAGCGCCAACAAAGGCGTCGGCCTCCAAGTCATGGGCTTCGGCCACGCCTCCTCCTACTATTACCCCGGCGGCCTGAACCTCGAGCTCATCAGCAAGCCCCCAGTCGTGAAGTGAGGCCGGGGCTACCACACCGCGCGAGCAGGCTCAGCTACCCTTCAACGCCTCGAGGTGCTCGCGGTGGCGGGCCTGCAGCTCGACGTAGTCTTGCTGGCTCAGTCCTAGGGACTTGGTGATCTGCCGCAGCAAATTGGTCTCGACGACGCTGATGGAGGAATCCGCCGCTGCCAGATCCACCAAGGCGCGCAATACTTCGCGGCGCAGGTCGGTATCGGCCAGCTCCGTGAGGGCGCGGGCGTAGCGCGGAATCTGCACGGTCGAGATTTCGACGATGTGATCGCGCAGCACCTTGCAGATGGCATCGATACCCGCCGCGCTCATGCCCTCGACGCGCGAAAGCTCGTGGCGAACCCGCGCCTCTTCTTCAGCCGAGTAGTTCCGGTCCGCATACGCAACTGCGCCCAACAAGCCGGCCATGCTGGTAACGACCGCCACGGTTTCGGCATCGGCGCCCGGTAGCTCGCGCGCAATGCTGGTGCGTAGTGCGTCCGCACCCGAAAGATCTTCCGTCGCACCTTCACCGCGCAGCCAGCGTCCGAACATGCACGATCTATAGTCACAACCCGGGTCGGCGCCACGCGCTCGTCGTGATCGATCCGCTCGCCCGCGGCATTAGACAACGTGACGAGGGTCAAGGCTCCGCTCGCCCCGATGGCATTTTTCGCGCTTTCCTGCGCTCTTCTCGGGCCGGCCTGCTCGGCCGCCGGCAAGACCGAGCCCACGTCCGAAGGCACGGGCGGCAAGGGTCAAGGCCAGGGCGGCTTGCAGTTGGGGACGGCTGGGAGTGGCTCGCTTGCGCTGGGCGGCTCGCTCGGGCTGGGCGGCGCGCTCGGCAGTGGCTCGCCGTTCGGTTGCCCAACCAGCGTCAGCGGCACCGTCTTCGATCCTGCCGGCAAGCTGCCGCTCTACAACGTCGTCGTCTACGTTCCCAGCATGCCGCTCGATCCCATCAAGGCCGGCGCCAGCTGTGAAACGTGCGACGGCAACTTCTCGGGTCGACCCATCGCGGCCGCCTTGAGCGACGCCGCCGGCAAGTTCGTGCTCCAGCTCGACAACGTGCCGCAGAGCGACGCCATTCCGCTCGTCATCCAAGTCGGCAAATGGCGTCGGCAGATCACCTTGCCCAAACTAGCTGCGTGCGCCGACACGCCACTCGAGAACGGCAGCGTGCGACTGCCCCGCGATCGCACCGAGGGCGACTTGCCCAAGTTCGCGGTCGTGCGGGGCGGCTCCGACGCGCTCGAATGCTTGTTCCTCAAGATTGGTGTCTCCAAATCCGAGTTCACGGCCGCAGCGGGTGACGAGCGCGTGCACCTGTACGTGAACGACAGCACCAAGCTGGCGGCGACGGGACAAATGACGGGCGGCGGCGCCATTCCGCTCGCCGGCTCGCTGTATTCCGACCTCGCCGAGCTGATGAGCTACGACGCTATGTTCATGGCGTGCGACGGTAACGGTCGTACCACGTACGAAGACACCGCCACCAAATACGGGCCCACGGTCTTTTCCAACATCCAAAAGTACGCCGACCAAGGCGGTCGTATCTTTGGCTCGCACTATCACAACTACTGGGTCCGCACCGACAAGTTCGAAGAAGACTTTGGCGTCACGCCGTATCCACCCGTCGCCACGTTCGCGTCTTCGCAACACGGCTTCGACGCCGACGTGACCGCCGACGTCGACGCGTCGTTCCCCAAGGGCGCCGCCTTGCGCGACTGGCTCGTCAACGTGGGCGGCTCCACGACGCCGGGCAAGCTACTGATCCACGACGGCGAGCACACGGTCGACGCCACGTTGCCGGGTGTCTCTCAACCGTGGATCACCACGGCGGACCCGAGCGGTCACTCCGGCGTGGTCCAATACTTCTCGTTCACCGCGCCCGTTGGCGGCACTGAGTGCGGCCGCATGGTGTTCAGCGACTTGCACGTCGCGGCCGGCACCGGCGACTCCGGCAAAGTGCCGTTTCCGACAGGGTGCACTAGCACCGAGCTTTCGCCGCAGGAAAAGGCCTTGGCCTTCATGCTGTTCGACCTGTCGTCGTGCGTGCAGCCCGAGACCGAAGAAGTGAAGCCGCCTAAGGTGTTTTGACGTCTTCGCAGACGCCCTTCAAGTGGTCGCACACCATTTCGCAGTGACAGCGCGTGTCGGCGTCGCCGTTGGCGGCAGAACCGCCCAAGCGCGCGAGTGACTCGGTGATGCAGCTCGGCAGCGACAAGTTGCCGGTGATCTCGAGCTGGGGTGAATCCGTGAGCGAGTCGAGCCGCAGCGTTTTGAGGTCGATATTTCGATGAATGAAGACGCGGCTGCCCACCGCCTGCAGCGAGCGCAGGTCGACCTCGGCCAGGTTCCAGCCCAAGTAGATGTAGAGCTGATCGTCGATGTGCGTGAGGTTTGGTAGCTCGAGCGAGGTGGTTTGGTTGGGGGTGTCCGGCGGAGCCGGGCTGCCATTGAGCTCGAGGGAACCGACCTTGCGCAGATTGGGCAGTCGTAGCGGCCCGGAGTGGAGCGAAATGACACTCAGCGTTCCGGTGATCACTGCAACGTTGGCGAGCGCGTCCAGGTCGCTCGGTCTCGCGATGCCTACGGAGCCTTCCAAGACCACGCCGTCGACCGGTGCCGGAGGCTCCGCGCATTCATCCGCTTCACCGATTTGCTCGACGAAGGGCGCCGCGCCGCCCGCTGCGTCCACGGGCTTGTATGGCGGCGATGTTTCGCCACAAGCGACACAAAGCACCAACGCGCCCAACGCTCGCACCCTCGTAGCGTCCACCAGAAAATCCTAACATTCTCGGCGCCCGCAAGCCACCACCCACCCCTACCGTGAGGGTGGTGCCGAGTGGTACCGAGCGAGCTTGCGTTGTCTACGACGTCCTTTTCGCTGCGCGCGAGGAGTGCTCTACTTGGCGCTATGCGGTTGAAGGAAGGGGACAATCATCTCATCTCCGAGCGAGATGGGCTTGCTATCGTCCAGATCTGGATCCGCCCCGACCTGAGCAACGAGCAGGGCGCCAAGAACGCGCAAGAGATGACGGCGTTCATCGACGAGGTCGTGCTGCGCCCCGGCAGCAAGTTCCGCGGCATCATCTTCGACGTACGACGCGGGCCCACCGTGTTTGGTCCCAAGACGCGCGAAACGCTCACCGGCCTCGTGAACCGCACCGCGGCTCAAAAGATCAAAGTTGCAATTGTGTGCGGCGAGTCCGCCACGCAAGTCTTGCAGTTCCGTAGCGTTTGCACCGAAAGCCCCAGCATGGCGCAGGTCTTCGACAGCGAACCCACCGCGTTGCAGTGGCTGCGCACGCCACCGGCGGTCACGCGTCGCTAGGGCTCGTTCGCTTCCTTTGGACTAGGAGCGCCTGCGGCCTACGCGCCCTCGGCCAAGGCGGCCTCGATGGCGGCAACTAGCTCCGCGCTTTCGGGCTTGGTATCGGCGGGAAAGAACTCGAGCACTTTGCCGGAGCGACCGACCAGGTACTTGCCGAAATTCCAGCTGGGTAGCTTGCCGCTGCCTTGCTCGAGCAGCGCGTAGATGGGCGACTGACCGGGGCCAGCTTTGGTCTGCACCTTCTCGAACATCGGAAATTTGACGCGGTACTTGCTGGAGCAAAACGCGCGAATCTCTTCGGCCGAGCCAGGCTCTTGCCGGCCAAAATCGTTGCTCGGAAACCCGAGCACCGTGAGCCCACGCGCCTCGTAGCGCTCGAACAGCTGCTGGAGCCCTGCGTACTGCGGCGTGTAGCCGCACTCGCTGGCCACGTTCACCACCAAGGTCACGCGGCCACGGTATTGCGCGAGCGGCGCCGGTTGGCCTTCGAGTGTTCGCGCCTCGGCCGTATACAAATCCACGTTCGCGACCTCTTTCATCTTTGCGCTCTCCCTACCGCCCGAGTGCTGACAAGCGCCCAGCGAAAGCAAACCGACAGCGACTACGCTCAGCTTCGCCAGGCTCAACCATCGCAACACCCCGGAGACTTGGAGCTTTTGGGCGGCATCGTCAAGTGCGTGGGAAGCTGGCGCAGCCGCGGGTTCGGTCTTAAGTTCCGCCGCATGGCT
>DATAKF010000119.1:0-29946 GCA_036261775.1 Polyangiaceae bacterium
GCCGTGATTTACCGGGGTTTTGCTGATACGGAGTCCAGTAAATATCGACTTTTGACCACGTTTCCACTTGCTGCGTAGTTGATGGATGTTACCTTCGCGTGAGTCGTAGTTGCATCGTGCATGCGCGTTTGCGCGCGTGCGTTCGGCTGCGCGGAGGCTGCTCTCTCATGCGTTCGCTCCTCGACGTGTCGATTCGTTCGGGTATGTTGCCTGCGTCCATGCTGCTCATGGCGGTCGCCTGTCAGGCCAGCAAAGGCGGCAGCACCAACCACACCACCGGCGCGACCGGGCAGGGTGCTTCCTCCAGCATCGGCGGCAGCCCGAGCCTGGGCGGCTCACTGAGCCTGAGCGGCGGCACCACCGGTGTCGTCGACACCTACAACGGCTCACTCACTGCGGACGTCGGTGACCAAATTACCGTCTCGGGTGAGACGAAGGACGTCAAGCTCACGCTCAAGGCCGACGACGGCACCGAGGTGTCGGACGGCGTGACCTGGTCGGTCGACGACACCAAGATTGGCTCGATCAGCGGCGACGGAACGTTCCACGCCAACGGCTACGTCGGCGGCGTCGTCACCATCTCGGCCACGGTGGGCGACGGCACCATCAGCAAGCAAATCACCGTCGACGTCGATATCACGGTCAACGACGGCAAGATCAGCGACGCTGACCAAGGGCTGCTCGCGGCCGGCGGTGAGGGCGACGCCACTTACAAGTTCCTGTACCCGTACGACGGTACGGTGTTTCCGCGCGGCCTGGCTGCGCCCGTGCTGCAGCTAGCCGGCACCGCCGCCACCGCCACCTACACGACCATCACGCTACCGCACTTCAGCTACAAGCAGTTCAGCGCCGCGCTCACGCGCGTGCAGGTCAAGCTGCCCGAGCCGGTGTGGAAGGGCATGACCCTCACCGCCGGCGCGGCGGACGACGTGGTGCTCACGGTCAGCAAGCTCTCGGGTGGTGTGGTGACTGGTCCGGCGACGCAGACTTACCGCGTCGCGCAGGCCAGCATGAAGGGCATCATCTACTACAACACGTACAGCTCGCCGCTCACCATGGGCACGACCGATACGGACAAGGGCGGCATCCTGCGCATCAAGGCTGGCGGCAACGCCGAGGTCGTGAAGCGCGGCTGCACCGTGTGCCACGCAGTCAGCGCAGGCGGCTCGGTGCTCGCCACCGGCAGCGGCTACGTGCTGGCCGACTACGCGCCCGCCAGCAGCGCCACCTTCGACGTCTCGCCCGACGGCAACGTCACGACCCGCTTGGCCACCGCGCCCGGCCTCACGTTTCCGTTCGCGGGCCTCACGCCCGACGGCACCAAAGCGCTCACCAACGGCCTGCCCAAGGGCGCCTGGCCGACCAAGATCATGCGCGGCGTCTACTCGGCTGCTGGTTACGAGTCCTCGCTCGTCGACACCAAAACCGGTCAGCCCATCACGGCGCCCGGCCTGACGACGAAATACGTGCAAACGCCGGCGTTTTCGCCCGACGGCACCAAGGTCACGTTCTTGAACGGCGACATGCTCGACAGCCGTGTGCTGTCGACGCTCGACTTCGACAACGCGACCAACACGTTCTCCGCGCCCAATATCTTGGTGCAGAACCCCAACGAGGCCATGGCCTGGCCCACGTTCTTGCCTGACAACAGCGCGGTCGTTTACCACGCTGGCGACTCGTTCGACTCCTACGAGTTTACGGGTGGCACTACGCAGAGCAAGCCGCAGTACGCCGAGATTCGCATGGTCGAGGTCGCGACCAAGACCGTGAAGAAGCTGCAGGCGCTGAACGGCCGCGACGAAGCCGGTACCCTCACGCTGCCCTACGGCGAGGTCGTCGAAGGCCGCATGAACTACGAGCCCAACGTGCTGCCCGTCGCGGTCGGCGGTTACTACTGGGTGCTGTTCACCAGCCGTCGCGCCTACGGCAACACCGTGGCGCCCGGCGGCATGCTCGAGCACATGCAGGATCCGTGGGGCAGCGACGCCGAGCCCAGCTTGCGTAAAAAGCTGTGGATCGCCGCCATCGACGTCGATCACATGGACGCGCCGGACCCCAGCCACCCGGCCTTCTACTTGCCCGGCCAGGAGCTGGAAGGCGGCAACATGCGCGCCTTCGCCGCGATGGCGCCGTGCCAACCCGACGGCGGCGCCTGCGAATCCGGCTCGGATTGCTGCGGCGGCTTTTGCCGGCAAACCTCGTCCGGCGCCGACGGCGCGCCCATGCTCGAGTGCGTGCCGCCGCCAGAAAACACCTGCTCGCAAACTGACGAGGCCTGCGCCACGGCCGAAGACTGCTGCGACCCGCGCGAGCTCTGCATCAACGCCCGCTGCACGCTGCGCTCGCCGCCGAAGTAGCCCTCAAAGGCTGGTCAGCTCGGGCCAGTGCAGCACGTGGCCGAGAGCTCGCTTGACCTCGACGTGGCGACTGTACGCCAGCGCTCCAACCCGACTAGCGAGGCACGCGACCGGTACCGTCCTGATCGCGTCGAGATTGGCGACGCTGCGTTGGGGTAAGCCTTCGCTCCGGCCCACCACGATCTCTTGAGGAATGGCGCGGATGGTGGTGGTCACCTCCGCCGCGAGTACGCGACCCAAGTAGGGAATGGCGCTGCTTCGCCCCAGCAGCAAGACTGGACGCCGCCCAACGGGCTCGGGCAAGCTGGCCCACCAGATCTCGAACTGTTTCACGCCGCTCCCTTCTTTACGCGGCGCTTCGGTTTGCGCACGGCAGGCTTGGCGAAGCGATTTTGCTCGTCCCAGCCCGTGAGATCCTCCGCGGTTACTTGCTGCGACAGCGGTGCGTGGCGGTACGCCAGCTCCGTCGAACGATCGAGCGCCAAGTCGATGGCCCTGCGCAGCGCCAGCCGGATGAACTCCGCCCTGACTCGCTTGCCCGCCGGCGCCACGCGCTCCAAATCGCGAGCGCAAGCGTCGTCGAGCTCGAGCAGGATCTGCTTCATATACATGAGTATATACCGGGGTGCAGGTGTGCCAAGCCTTCACCTTTCGGGCGCGCGAGTCTCCGAGTTGCGCGACTTTTGCGAGCAGGGGATCGAGGTAGGCCCTGGTTCCTGGCGCGGCTGTGCCGCGCGCGCCGCGGCCAGCTGGCCGCGCAGGCAAGGCCTCCGTCAGGCTACGGCGCTGGCAGGGGCCTTGGGGAGCGGGTGCAGCACGGCCAAGAGCGCGTCGCGGATCTGCTCGATGCGCGACGATCGCTCGACTTTGGTGCCGTCGAGCTCGGTGATGTAGAAGACGTCGATCGCGCGCGTGCCCTCGGTGTTGATCTTGGCGACGCGGATGGTCACGCCGAGCGCGTGGAAGACGCGCGACAGCGTGAATAAGAGGCCTGGCCGATCGCGCGTCGTTATCTCGACCACGGTTTGGCTGGTCGAGATGGAGTTGTCGACGTTCACCTGAGTCGGTACGGATGGGGCAGGGCGCTCGCTGTTCCGCGACCGGCGCGTGCGCATCAAATCTTCGGGCGTTACCGCGCCAGAGATGACGTTGTGCAGGTCTTGCTCCAGCTTTTGCAGCGCCAGCCCAAAGCCGTCGGTGCCCTCGTGCCGCGCGGTGATCCAAAACAAGTCGACGGCCTGCACGGAGCCGTCGGGCAGCTTGCGCGAGTGCACCTGGGCGGCGTGCACGTCGAAGCCGTTCGCGCCGATGGCGGCGGAGATCGACGCCAATAGCCCCGGCCTGTCCGGCGTGATCACGCACAGCGGGTCGTAGAAGCGCTCGCCCGTGACCACGCAAAGCTCTGCTACCTCGGCCCGGTTCGAGGGCACCATGGCGGCCGTCACCATGGTTTGGCGGCCGCGCAGCGCTACGCGAGCGTGACCGGCTATTTCGCGGGCGCCGTTGGAGAGCAGGTAGCCCTCTGGCATCGAGTCCAGGTACTCGCGCAAAAAGCTGGGGTCATCGCTGTTGCCCCAGTAGCTCTCGACGGCGGCTTTGATCGCGGCGACTCGCGCCGCGCTCGACGTGGTCGCGCCCGCGAGCAGGCGCGCGGTGGCCAGAAACAGATCGTCCAACATGTGCGACTTCCATTTGGTCATGGAGGTCGGGCTGGTGGTCGAGAGGTCGACCACCGTGAGCAGGAACAAGTGGTGCAGACCTTCCGCGCCGTGAACCGCCTGTGCAAACTCCGAAACCGTCTGCGGATCTTCGAGGTTTCGCCGCGCCGCCACCAGGTACATCACGAGGTGCTGCAGAATCAGGTGACAAGCGTCCTCGATGTCGGGCTCCGCAAAGCCCAGCCGCGCCAGGATGCTCCTGGCCATCTCGGCGCCGCGCTGCGAGTGGTCGCGGCCACCGATGGCCTTGCCGACGTCGTGCAGCAGCGTAGCGAGGTACAGCACTGCAGGGCGCGTCACCTCCGCCGCGATGCGCGACGCCAGCGGCTGCTCGGTGTGCAGGTCGCCGCGGGCGAGCGCGCGCAAACGGTCGACGGCCGCCACGGAGTGAACGTCGACCGTGTACACGTGATAAACGTCGTGGTGCACGCGCCCCACCACGGGCAAAAACTCCGGAATCATGGCGACGAGCAGCCCGACCTCGTGCAGCTCCGACAAGATAGATCCGTTGCGAAACGGCGACTTGTGCGGGTTGGAGACGAGCTTGACGAAAAGCTCGGCGGCCTCGGTGCTTTGGCGTAGGGCCGTGCAGAACTCGGGCGTCGAGGTCAGGCGAACGATCACGTCGCGCGCAAAAGGCAGCAGCGTCTGACCGCGCTCGACCGCCGCCGCATAGATGCGAAAAGCCAGCGCTGGTGTCGCTTCGACCTCCGAGACCTTGGAGAACGTGAGCTGGTCGTTGAACGACTGCAGCCCTTGCCCTAGCTCTCTGACGATGGGCTTCTTGCGCTCGAGCAGCGGCATGGCGCGAGCCGTGATCTGATCGCGGAGGCGAAGAATCACGCGCGCGTGCCGGTAGTAGTCGGACATCAGCGCTTCGACGGCCGCGCCCGAGGCTTCTTCTTCATCTACCGGCGGCGGATCGAGCCGCTCGCGGTAACCCAGCAGTTGGGACAGCGACTCTTGTTGGTCGAAGGTGAGCCGGTCACTGCGGCGGTTCGCTTGGCGGTGCAGGTGGTTGCGCAGCTGCCACAAGAAGTCTTCGGCGCGGGCAATCTCCTCGGTCTCTCGAGCCGAAAGGAAGCCGACGCGCAAGAGGTCGTTGATGCCAGCCGTGCGAAAGCGCGCGCGCGCCGCCCACATAGCGATGCACACGTCGCGCAGCCCTCCTGCGCCGCACTTGAGGTCTGGCTCCAGCAAGTAGACGGAATCGCCGAAGCGGCGGTAGCGCTCGTTCACCTCGGTGTCGAGCCGTCGCAAGAAGCTCGGCAGCTCGTGCTCGCTGAAGATGCCATCGAACGCGCGCGCCATCAGCTGGCGCCCGAGCTCGGCCTGGCCCGCCAAACGACGGAAGTCGAGCAACGACGTGGCGGTTGGCAAATCGACGCGCGCTGCTTCCACGAGGTCCGTGATGGTCGCGACTTGGTGCCCGACGCTGACGCCCGCGTCCCACAGCGGATACAGCATGGCCTCGGCCAACGACCGGATGCGCTCGGGCGCTTCGTCGGTGACGAACCAAAGATCCAGATCGCTCTTCCAGCCGAGCTGACCGCGCCCGTAGCCGCCGACCGCGCCCAGCACGACCGGAACCCGTTGCGCCTGTGGTGGCAGCGTCGCGAGCGCCGCTTTGAAGAGCGAATCGACGAGCCCGTCCATCACCTGCGCATGGCGTCGCGCAAACTCGACGCCCGCTTTGCCCGCGGTGTCGAGCTGCGTGAGCAGCTCGCGCCGTTGGTTTTGCAGGTAGGAGACCACCTGAGCTGGCTTGGCGGCACGCCGGGGCTCAACCATCGCGCTATGCATGCGTCGCTCCTGGAGGCGCGCGGTTGAGAGAATCGCCTCCGACGCGATGGTGAACGCCCTCGCGTTTCGTCGCGGTTTCGAGCAGGCCGAGCTTTTGCGGCGAGCGTCGGGAACTTCCGCCGCCGAGGTGCTAGCCTGTGGATAACTGCAGGACTTTTGGCCTGCGCTCCGGAACCCGCGCTGTCGGACACATGGGCCGACGACAGACACCCGACTTGGAGGTTGCCGTGGCTTTGATCCGTTCAGAACAAGAGTTGCTCGTTGTGTTCATCGATCTGTCCCGCTTCTCCGCGCAGAGCCAGAAGCTGACGGACGTCGAGCTGGCGGACGCGATGGACGCGCACTACCGGCGCGTGGCATCGGCCGTCGAAGGCGTTGGTGGCCGGCTGGTGAAGTTCGTGGGTGACGCCGCGCTGGCGGTGTTCGAGCCGCAGCGCGTCGATGTCGCCGTCGAGATGTTGTTGCGGTTGAAAGAAGACGTGGATCGTTTCTTCAGCGAGCTTGGTTGGGAGTGTCGCGCCGCCGTCAAAGTGCACTTTGGCAGTGTGGTCGCGGGCCAATTCGGTGCGGGCGCGACCGAGCGCTTCGACGTGCTCGGCAAGCAGGTAAACACCGCCGCTACGCTGACGGGCCCAGGCGTCACCCTTTCCACCGAGGCGTTTCGCAAGCTGGGGCCGGAAGCGCGGCGTCGTTTCAAGAAGCATACGGCGCCGATCACGTATATTCGCCAAGAAGATCCGCATCGCTTGCGCTGGGATCGCTGACTTTCGACCGCCCGCAAGACGCAGCGCAGATTGTCGACATTGTTTGCCCGACGCTGCGCTGCGGGCGACTAGCGTGCCTTGGCTGCAGAGTCGAGGTCGCTTCCACTCTGGAGGATGCGACCCACCAGGCCGTAGTCGAGCGCTTCTTGCGCGGTCATCCAGTGGTTGCGCTCGGTGTCTTTGGCGATCTTTTCCAGCGGCTGTCCGGTGGCTTCGGCAAAGATGCGGTTCAACCGCTCACGCATGAGCAGGATTTGCCGCGCTTCGATCTCGACGTCGGTGGCGGGGCCGCCCACGCCGCCCAGCGGCTGGTGGAGCAAGAAGCGTGTGTTCGGCAGCGCCCAGCGGTTTTCGCGGGCGGCGCCGGCAAAGATGAGCGCGCCGGCGCTGGCGCACCAACCGGTGGCGACGATTCGCACCGGCGCTTCGACGAAGCGCACCATGTCGTGGATGGTGTCGCCCGCCTCGACGTGACCGCCGGGCGAGTTGATGACCATACGTATGGGATCACGACCTTGCGCGGCCAAGGCCAGCAGCTGCGCCGTCACCGACTCGGCTAGGCGCATGTTTATCTCCCCGAAAACCAGCACGGTGCGACTAGCGAACAGGTGTTCACCCACCAGCGGTATCGGGCCCTGCTTTTCCGCGCGCTCGGCGCTGCCTTCTTGGTCGAGCTGGCTCGAGATCATGCTGGAGATGTGGGCGGCCGATGGCCGGCTCGCCATACCGCGGGCTCTCGAAAATTGATCTCAGGCTCTCTCGGTTCTGGCCCCGGTGGACGGCCGCCAACGCCACGGGCAAACTCGGGCCATGCTCACGCCGAACGACGCATGGCAGGTGCAGATCGAGCGCAGCCGCGGAACGTTGCGAGTCACCGCCGCGGCGTGTGGCGGCGCGCCGCGCGTCGAGATCACGTTTTCGGCGGGCGCCGACGGCACTTGGTTTCGCGTGATCGAAGCCCAGCAAGCGCGCAGCTTTGCGCGGGAGCAGATCGCATCGCATCAACCGCTGGCGGCCATTCTGCGCTTGATTGGCGACGAGGTGGATCTGGTCAAGTCTCCGAGTCAGCAGCTACTGGGGCTGCTGTTCCAAAGCTTGCTGGTCTACGTGTCCCGGCTTTCGCAAGCCGTGCCGCGGCCGCGCTGGGGGCGCCCGCTGCGCGACAAGCGCATCGAACGCGCGCTTGCGCTGCTGGAGCAAGACTTGTCGAAGTATTGGACCGTGGAGCTGTTGGCGCGGGCCGTCGGTCTGTCACGGCCGGTTTTCGCGCGGGAGTTCGTGCGCGCGCTCCAGCTGTCGCCCATGCGCTACCTCGCTCATCGGCGCATGCAGCGTGCCGCCGACCTTTTGCGGAGCAGTGACCAGTCACTGGGCGATGTGGCAAGCCAGGTGGGCTACCGCTCGGAGTTCGCCTTTGGGCGCGCCTTCAAGCAGCATTTCCACGTTGCGCCGGGAACCTACCGTCGCTTGGCGCTACCGGCCACTGGCGCGCTGTGTCTGGCGGCGTAGCGAGATTTCGTCAGTAGCTGCGGTTTCACTCGCCGTAGCTGCAAGCAAAGGTACCCCGCGCTAGCTCGCCCTGCGGTCCCAGCGCGCGCAGCTCGACCACCGTGACTGGACCTAGCTCGGTACCGGGGGGAAAGTCCTCAGCTTCTGCGCCCCTGGTGGCCGCGTTCCATGCCTTCAGCGGCACCAAGAAAACGTCGTAGTCGCCCAAGCGCGCGACCGGATTGAACGTTGCCTTGCTCGACTTCAGCCGTGCGCTGCCGGCTTTGGCGCTGGCTACGAAGGCGACGAGGGGCGCGTTGGGGTTCCATTCGGCGCCGCTCGGGCCGCCGCCCTCGTGCTTCAGCAAGTTCGGAGCGGCTGTCGTGAGCTGCAGCCCCGTGAGCCAAGACTCCCAGGCGGGGTTGCCGGGGCGGCAGACGGAGCCTTCGTCGTACTTGTCGTCGCAGGCGTAGCGGAGGACGAAGGGGCTGGGCTGGGCGGGAGGATCGGTTGCAGTCGCGGTTGCGGTTGCGGTTGCAGTTGCAGTTGCAGTTGCGGGCGGCGTTGCAACGGCCTTGGGCGCGACGGCAGCGGTGGGCGGCTCTACGACGTTTCTGAGCGGCGCGGGCGCAGCTGGAGCAGCGCCCGGAGTCGGTTGGCAGCCGAGCAACAGGAGTGGCAAGGCGAGAACGGAGCTGCTGCGAAGCACTGGGCGAGCCTAGCAGCTCGGCCCGCTACTTCGGTACTTCCACGGTGTAGTCGAGGAAGTTGCCGCTCATCACCAGCATGCTCAGCATGGTCCACGACTCGTCGTAGTACTGGCCGCCTGCCCACAGGTTGTTGCCCTTGAGCATGTTCCAAGCGTCGTCGATGAATGTTTGGTACTGGCCGGAGTGCATGGCGCCGACCGCTGCGGGGCCGATGAACGCCGCCGACTTGCCCATGTACTTGTCCGGAAACTCGGGCTTGGGCGTGCCGTTCAGCTCGTAGCCGTCCTTGATGTTGGCGGCGCCGATGCCCGCAAAGAACTGACTCGTCTTGGCGACGTACTCTTTGGCTCGCGGCTCGTTGAACAAGCAAGCATCCAGGCCGATGCGGAAGGGCGTGCGGCACGAGTCGTACTGGTAGTGGTGCTTCAGCGCAGGCTGGCCTTGGCCGACTTGAGCTTCGCCGCCCATGGCGGTGGAGAACGCCGGCACCAGCCCGTTGCTTTGATTGCCGTTTTCGGCCGTCAGGTTGCTGCTGATCGTGTCGTACACGCACTTGTTCACGTCGGTGCCCCACTCGGCCTTGCCTGAGACTTTGGCGAAGACGCGGTAGTAGGCGGGCGCAAAGTACGAGACGTTGAGGCTGTTCCAGTCGCCCCAGCTGGAGCCATTCTTGGGCAGCTTGCCCTCGTGGATTTCGTGAGCCCAGATGTCGCCGATCAGCTGCTTGGCGTAGTCCAGGTAGCTCTTCTCCAGGCTGCCTTGCCCGCCCCACTGCTTGTCGGCCATTACGAGCGACCAGGCGGTGTCTTCGTCGGCGTCGGTAGCGGCGCCGTTGCCGCTCGGGTTGCTGCCCAGGGCGCCGCTGCTGCTGATGTACCAGTTCATCAGCAAGGTGCCGTTCCAGGTGTGGAGCAGCCAGTACTTCCACAGGTCGTCGAACAGCGGCTGGTCGTTCATGTACACGGCGATGGTCATGCCGTAGGCGATGCCCTCGGACACCGTGGAGTTCACCTCCAGCCCTGCCTCCGCTGGCCGCTTGACGCGCTTGAACCCGCCCGCGCCGTCGGACGTGACCAGGTGACTCTTCCACTGCTCGTAGACGGCCAGCACGTCTTCGTTGCGATAGCCCGTTGGGTAGGTGCAGTGGGCGCTGTGGCGGTTCTGCGGAAACGGAAACTTGGCGGTGGCGGTGGCGGGGGTTGGTCCGCGCGAAGCGCCCGCGCTACCCAGCGGCGCGCTACCGCCGGTTCCGCCCTGGCCGCCGCTGGCGTTGGACGTTCCGGCAGTCGTAGTAGCGCTGCCTGCGAATGCGCTGGAGCCGCTCAGGCCGGAACCGGTTCCAGATATGGCCGACGAACCGCCGTGCGGATCGCCAACGCCCGAGCCGGAGCCTTCTTCGGTGCAGCCAGGGGCCAAAAGCAGGCTCAATCCGAGCACAGCGTGGGGAGCGAGCCTGCGGGCGTGGGCAAAGCTGTTCGACACATGCTGGCGTTAGCATGCGAGTCGCGATGGCGCGAAGAAAAGCCCAGCTTTGGTCCGCGATGTCTAGCCACTCGCAGGGGTTGCGTGAGTCAATAGGAGTCAGACATCGAGCCAGAATGAAAACTTTTCTTCGAGCGCGCAGCGTAAAGTGGCCTACCTTTGCTGGCGCCTCATGCGCTCGAGCTCGCGCTCAGTGACATTCAGCCAAAGACAGGTTGAGCGGCAGCGCATCGACGTCGAAGCGCTCGGCTTGGACGTCTTGCACGACGTTGGCGAAAAACAAGGTGAGGTGCGCGTCGAGCACGCAAGCATTGCCGAGCACGCGCAGCCCGAGCTTGCCGATGGCGCCGATGGCCTTCGGCCCGAGTGAGCTGGCGCTGCAGGGCAAGTGTCGTGAGCGCGCCAGGTCGGGCGTCCACGTCGCCGGTGTTTCCAACGGCAGATCGGTGGGCGCGACCGAGGGTTGTACGAGCACGAGGTTGGTGCAGACACCCATCTCCTTCCGCAGCTCCAAGCGATTCACGCCGCCGATCGTGACCGTAGCCACGTAGAGGGCTTGATCGGCCACCGGAGGTGGCGCCTCACAACACACGTAGTCGAGCCCGGCGCTGCAGCCGGCCGCGGCGCAGAGTGGCGACTGACTGGCTTCCTCGTCGGCGGCGATGATGGCCGCTAGGTCATCTCCCTTCGCCGGGTACGCGCAGGTGATGGCCGCGGTTTGTCCAGCGCAGCAGCCGCAGCCGCACGCTCGATAGGCTCCCTCACAGCTCGGAGCGCCACCCGCGCTGGGCTCGCCCCCTGTCGCGGGCATGCCCGCTTCGGCTTCACCGCCAGAAGGGTTGCCGGCCGAAGCGCGCCCGCCGAGCGTGACAGCGCCGCCGACGCTAGCTGTTGTGCCGGCAGCGCCAGCTGCTGCACTGGCCTTGCCTCCGCTGTTGGTGTTTGCCGTGCCTGCCGAAGCGACGCCGCCCGTGCTCGAGCCTGCGTCGTCGGTGTCCGAGTCTGACGGCTGGCGCTCCGCCTTACCGCAGGCGAGCAGCCAACAGAGCGCGCAAGCAACGGCACCACCAGCCCGACGCCACATGACGTGAGCTTAGCCCATGAGCGGGAGCCCGTCGACGCTGCGCTACGCGCGACGTTGCGTCCCTGGAACACTAGAAGTCGAAGCGCGCGCCGAGTCCGGGCGAGACGACGAAGATGGCGCGGCCGGCGAGCGTTTGCTCGCCGAACGTCAACTGGCCCACGCGGTAGCTCTCGCCGGGAAACACCGGGCTCTCGTCCGTCCACGCGGGCTGCGTGATGCCCACGAGAACGAGCGCTCGGAGGCCTGCGCTAATCTCGAAATGCTCGGCCAGTCGATACCCGAGCCGGAGCTCGGGCGCGACGTAGGCGTAGCGCGCCGCGGGCGACTCTTCGAGCGCGAAGTCGTACGATTGCGCGGGGATGGTCTTCCCCGAGCTGTCAGTGCGCTCGACGGTCGAAGCCGAGCCCTTGCGCTGGTCGCGTGCCGAGCCCAAGAAAACGCCCACGCCTAGGCGCCCGGTGAGCGTGAGCTTTTCTCCGCGGTGGTACTGCGCTGCAGGACCGATGCGCAGCCCGCTGATGCCCACGTCGTCGGACGCCGTGCCCGGGTTCGCCTCCAAGCCGCGCGGAACCAGGCTGACGTCTCGCCCGGTGAGTTGCTGCGAGAGCGAGAGGTAACCGGCGTCTACCAAGAGGCCCAGGCCGGACCCGAATTCGTAGCCCGCGTGACCGAGCACCTCGAAGCCGGTGGCGCTGGACTTCGTACAAGGTTCGCCGCAGGCCACCGTTAGGTCACCGCCCAAACTAGGTGCGAAGCCGAATGCGCCGTCCACCTCGATGAAGATGTGAGCGGGGGCGGGGGCCGCGGTGACCGCTCGCAGCGCTACCTCGACGGCGGTCTCACGGTCGGCCGGCGTGACGATGCGCCGTTGGTCGGTCACGAAGCCGTCGGCCCGCGTCTCGAGCACATGGTAGCCGGCGCGCACTTGCCCGCTCCATGCGCCGCGCCCGACGGGCACGCCATCGAGCACGACCGTGGCGCCTGCGGGCTTGGGGGAGATGCGTAGCGAGGCCTGCAGCGCTTCGGCCCGCAGCGCGATGGGCGTGGAGCCGTTTAGGCGAATCGAAGCCAGGGCGGGCTGCGTGCCCAGGTTGCCGTCGCCACGTAGGATGACCACGTGATCGCCGACTGGCAGCATGCCGTCCCACGGCGTTTTGCCCACTGACGCGCCGTCCACGTACACGTCGACGATTTGGCCGGTGGCCTCCTCGACGTGGAGGCGTCCGCCCTGCAGCAGCGGCGCCAGCTTGACCTTCACGTTCGTGGTCTGCGCGCCAGCAATCGAGAATTGCTGCTCGAACGGGGCGAAGCCTTCGCGAACGATGCGCAGCACGTGCGTGCCTGCCGATACCTTGAGCGGCGGCGTGGGCGTCTCGCCGCGGTCGCGCCCGTCCACCACGACCTTGGAGCCGGGCTCGGCGCCCTGCACGACCAGGGCACCGACGTAGCTGGCGAGCTCCTTGCTCTGCGCGTCGGCCAGCGCGCGCTCGGCCGGCGGCAGGTTGGGAAATTCGCGCAGTAGCGCCTCGAACATGTCCGCGGCTTCGTCGAAGCGATGAAGCTTGCGCAGACAGATGGCGGCGTTCTTCGTCGCGGCGCGAGTCGCGAATAGCGCCCGGGATTGCACGAACTCGGCGAGCGCCGCGTCCCACGCTTCTTCCTCGAACAGCGCGAGGCCCTTGTCGAAATGCGCTTTGGCGTCGGCCTTCTGTGCTTCGCTCGGATCCGGCGCGGCCGCCGCGGAGGGCTCCGTAGGCGCTGTTTGAGCGCGCAGCGTCGTCGCGGTCAAACCAGAGAGAGCCAACAAGCCCGCTAGAGTCGTCACCCTAATCATGTGAAGTCGCGCCAAGGGCTACTCGAACTTCTTGTCCACCGTAAGCCCCGTGGGCTTGGCGAGTGCCGGGTTTGGGGCCGCGGTAGGCGCTGCGGCCGGAGGTGAAGCAGGGGCCGCCGCCGCCGCCGCGGCGACGGCAGCGGGGCGAGCGGGCTTCTGCGGCGCTACCTGGCGCGCGACCGGCTTGATGCTCGGCGCGGGCGCGGCCGGAGTCGAACCCTCGACCAGCGCGCTGGGCGCAGCGCTCGCCGTCGCGCTCGCGGTGACCGGAGGCGCCGGAGCGGGCTCGACTGGCGCGGGTGGCGGAGGCGCGGCAGCCATGGGCGCCGAAGCGCTGGAAGCCGCCGCCTCGCTCGAAGCGCGTTGAGTGAGCAGCAGCCCCCCTGCTCCGAGCACGGCCACCGCGGCCAGCGCGCCGAACAGCGGCACCTTGCTGCCGGAGGGTTTGTTCGTGGTGCGCGTGAACGGATCCGCCGTGATGCTCGCGATCGCGCCGCTCTTGTCGGGGACCTGGGGTGCCAAGGAGGGAGCGGGCCTCGCCTCCTCCTTGGCCGTGTGCGCGTAAGCATCGGCGATGGAGCGCTTCGCCTCGTCGGTCCGCGGAGTCAGCATCGCGTCGGTCAGGTTCGAGCCATGAGGCAGCAGCCGACGGATGGCGTCACGCATCTCGGCGGCGGATTGAAATCGCTCGTCGGGATCGAGGCGTAGAGCCCGATGCACGATTTCGGCGATTGGTGGCGGAACCGAAGGCGCCAGCTGCTGGATGGGGGCAGGCGGCGAGGAGCAAATTGCCATGATCAACTGGCCCAACGTTTCGGCGCGATGATGCGGAGTCTTGCCCGAGAGCGCCTCGTACAGCACGGCGCCGAGCGACCACACGTCTGTCCGTTGATCGACGCTCTTCAGGCCCTGGGCTTGCTCGGGTGACATGTAAAGGGGCGAGCCGAGCATGTTACCCGTGCGCGTGAGGCCTTGATCTGGGCTGCCGTTGAGCTGGTCCTCCTTGACCTTGGCGATGCCGAAGTCGAGCAGGCGCACCACGACGTCGCCGTCGTCGCGATGCGCCAGATAGATGTTGGCCGGCTTGATGTCGCGGTGCACGACGTGCGCCTGGTGCGCCTTATGGAGCCCGCTGCACGCCTGCGCGGTGATGCGAAGCGCGAGGTCGGGCGGCAAGGGGCCGAGCCGCTCGCACAGCTTCTGCAAGTCCTCCCCCGTCAGGTACTCCATGACCATGAACGGCACGCCGTGCTCGCGATCGATCCCAGTATCGAGCACTTGCACGATGTGCTGCGACTCGATCACGCCCGCGGCGCGTGCCTCGCGCTGAAAGCGCAGGATGGCGTCGCGTGAGATCCCGAGCTCTCCCAGGATTACCTTGAGCGCGACTCGCCGCCCCGTGCCGAGGTGCGCGGCCTCGTATACGGCGCCCATACCACCTTGACCGAGCAAGCGAACGATCTGGTATTTGCCGTCGATCGTACTTCCGAGCATGAGCGTCGTGCCACGTTATGCCGAGGTCTGGGATTCGGCAAGTCAGGTAGAGTGCGCTCTGCGAGCACGCTGGCCGCTGCCTCCGCGTCCGATACGACGCGTTCATCGCGCGCCATCCCGTAGAGCATGACTGAGTGCTCTCGCGCATGGGTTTGGATGGGAAGGCCACTGCTCGGGCGTCTCGACGCGGGGACTGGCGTACTTCGACGGCACGACCTAGTCCGACGTCTCGCCGCAATCGCTGCCCGACGAGCATGCAGTGGTGTGTGGCCCGAGCGCTGCGGGCCAGGCCTTCTCCGGTGTTCTAGATGAGAGCTAGATGAAACAATTGACTATGCGAGGGCAATTCACCCGGCAGGGTGCATCGGCTAGACTGCGGCGTTTATTCGAGCGGGAGCCATCTTGCGTCTTCACCACTGCCTGGTTCGTTTCGCGTTGTCGTTCATCGTGCTCGCTGGGGCAGCTCCGGCGCGGGCTGGCGAGCCGATGGAGCTATGGACGCAGCAGGGAGGAATGCTGACGGGCAGCGACTCCACGGCTGACGATGGGTTCGGCAGCCGCGTCGCCGCTTCGGGGAACACGGTCGTCGTTGCCGCCGTCGGCAAGATCATGAACAGCAACCAGTACGTGGCTGGGGAGGCCTACGTGTTCACGCGGACGGGCTCGACGTGGAGCCAGCAAGGGGCGCCATTCGGAGCCACACCCCCGCTATTCATGAACCAATTCGGGAAAGGTGTCGCGATCGAAGGCGACACTCTGGCCATCAGCTGCGCCAGGTGCAGCGGCGCTACGGGCGGGAACTACGGTGCCGTGTTCGTCTACACCCGCTCGGGTGGCGTCTGGACGCAGCAACAGGTCCTTCACACCGGAACGGTCGGCACGCCTGTCGATGAGTTCGGGTCTCTAGCCATGTCGGGCGGCACGATCGTCGTCGGTGCGAGCAACCGCTCCATGGGCAAGGGGGCCGCATGGGTTTTCGTTCGCACGGGCACCACTTGGTCCAGCGCCACGGCGCTGATTCCCGCCGACAACGCCGTCGACAGCTACGGCAGCTCGGTCGACATATCGGGAGACACGGTGATCGTCGGCGCGCCTTCGAAGACGGTGGGGACCGCAGCCAAGCAAGGCGCGGCCTACATTTGGGTACGCAGCGGCAGCGATTGGTCGCTCCAGACCTTGCCAGCTCGCGCCGGCGCGGCCGCGAACGACGCCTTCGGCAAGAGCGTGGCGGTCTCTGGCAATACCGCGGTCGTCAGCACGGCTACGAAGCACTTCGTCTACACTCGCAGTGGCGTTACTTGGACCCAAAACACCGTGCTCGACAGCCTTGGTGCTGTGTCACTATCGGGGGATACCCTGGTCAACGGAAACGTGGTGCTCGCGCGTTCTGGCAACACGTGGGTTCCACAGGGGTTACCGCTCACGGTCGCGGGCACGATGGCCGAGGATCGCTTCGCTAGCGTCGTGGCGGTGTCAGGCAATACGCTCGTCATCGCCTCGCCGGGCAAGAAGCTCAACGGCGAGCTGAACGGGCAGGGCGTTGCTCACGTCTTCACCAATGGTCCCTGTTCCGGCGATCAGGACTGCCCCAGCGATGGCTACTGCGCGACCGGTAAATGCTTGGCGCGCTGCAAGTCAGATGCAGATTGTCCGACAGACAGCTACTGCCCCGGCGACGGCGTGTGCAAACCCAAGCTCGAGCAAACCGCGGCCTGCAGTGTCACCGTGGGCTCGGGGTGTCGCGCGGCTGGATGCAGTCCCTGCATCTCGGGACACTGTGTCGACGGGCTCTGCTGCGACACGGCCTGCGACGGAACCTGCGAAGCGTGCATCAAGGCGGTCAGCGCTGGGGTAGACGGCACCTGCACCCCCATCCCCGCGGATCGCGATCCCCAAGCCGAATGCCCGACGGACGCGGCCTACCCCGAGTCGTGTGGTGCGGATGGCTACTGCGACGGCACGGGAGCCTGTCGCATCTACGCAAAAAAGGGGACGGCCTGCGGCGCTACCAGCTGCGATGCAGAGACCGACACCGTGGTCGGTCAGGTCTGCAGCGGGGGCGGCGCGTGCGGCCCTGACAGCGCACCCTGCAGCCCTTACGTGTGCGGGGCCACGGCTTGCAAGGCTAGCTGTGCCAAAGACGCCGACTGCGATGCGACGGCGTTCTGTTTGCAAGGCACCTGCGTGGTGCAACAGCCCGTTGGCAGCAAGTGCAACGGCCCAGTGGAGTGCGCCAGCACGTTCTGCGTCGACGGCGTGTGCTGCGACGCTGCCTGCACGGGCCAATGTGAGGCCTGCAGCGCCGAGGGCGTTTGCGAGCCCGTCGTTGGTGAGCCTCGCGGCAGGCGCACCGCTTGCAAAGGCGACGCGGCCGAATGCGGCGGCTCGTGCGACGGCAAGAACGCTGCCAAATGCAGCTTTCCCGGCTCCGACACGGTCTGCGCCCAGAGCTGCAGCGAAGGGGAAGCGTCGGTCGCGACCTGCGATTCGCTGGGCGCTTGCGGCGAGCCTACTGGGGAAGCCTGCGGCGCCTACGTGTGCGGTGAGGACGCTTGCCTCACCGAGTGCGTTGGCGACGCAGATTGCTCGACAGGCTTCAGCTGCAGCAAGGGCGAATGCGTCGGCGGCCCGCAATGCAGCCCGACCGGCAACGCCTCGACCCTGCCTGACGGCACGCTCGAAGAGTGCGGCGCCTTCTCCTGCGAGGAGTCGAGCGGTCGCTGCCGGACGGAGTGCACGTCGATCGACGATTGCGCCGAAGGCTACGTGTGTAGCGACTCCAGCAGCTGCGTCACCCAAGGCGCGGGCGCCAAGAGCTCCGAAGCTAGCGGCTGCGGCTGTCGCGTGCCTACCGGAGCACCGAGCCGTGCTGCGCTGCTGCTCGGCATGGCTGGCCTCGCCCTAGCCGTGGCCCGTCGTCGTTACAAGGCCGGGGCGCGCTCGTGAAGCTCGCACTGCTGCCGCTGCTCGCCCTGGCGAGCTGCAGCGCGCCACCCCTCGAGCCGTTGCACGCGCCTGGCGTCTCCGCTCGCTTCCACGGCGCGGCGCCGAGCTTCGTGACTCCGCTCGGTCATCACGCGTCCATGCGGCTGGTTTCGGCTGGCTGCGTCGGTAGCCGGGTGTCGCTCGGCGAAGCCACGCTGGTCTCGACCGCAGAGCGTGCGGAATACCGGCGCCCCGGCTTCACCGAGTGGTACGTCCACGGACCGCGCGGCATCGAGCAAGGCTTCACGTTCGAGCAATCGCCTTGCGCCCATGGCGACTTGGAGCTCGCCCTGGACGTCACCGGCCTCAGCCCACGTCTCGACCAGGAAACGCGCGAGATCGAGCTGCTCGACGCCGCCGGCGTGCCGCGGCTCCAGTACACCAGCCTGGTCGCGCTCGACGCCAATGGCCGGACGCTGCCGTCACACATGCACGTCGCGGGACAAACCATCGCGCTGCGCGTGGACACGGCCGGTGCGCGCTTTCCAATCGTGGTGGACCCGGAGGTCTGGGCGCAACAGGGCGCCACGCTCAAGCTGGCCAATGCCAAGACCAACGACAGGTTTGGTTCCTCGGCTGCCATCGACGGCAGCACGCTGGTGGTAGGAGCTTCGGGGGCAGCGTACGTGTTCGTTCGCAGTGGGACGAGCTGGGTGCAACAAGGCGGGGCACTGGCGGCAGCAGACGGCCAAGCCGGCGATGAATTCGGCTACTCGGTCGCCATCTCGGGAGATACCATCGCCGTCGGCGCCCGTTTCCATGACGTGGCGGGCAAGGTCGACCATGGTTCCGTCTACGTCTTCGTGCGCTCGGGCACGACTTGGACGCAGCAAGGCGGCGCCTTGGCCACCAGCGATGGCGCCGCCGGGGATGGACTCGGCAATGCCGTGGCGCTCTCTGGCAATACGCTCGTCGTGGGCGCCGAAGCCAAGAATGTCGGCGGCAACTCGCTGCAAGGCGCCACGTACGTCTTCGTGCGTAGCGGGACGACCTGGTCGCAGCAGGCGATTTTAGCTCGCAGCAACGTAGGGGCCACTCTGCTGTTTGGTGACGCGGTAGCGGTCGATGGTGACACCGCCGTAAGCGCAGCGAACTTCACCAGTATGGTCTACGCGTACACTCGCAGTGGCACGAGTTGGGTGCTGGAGACGCCGACAGGACTCCAAGTCAACGGCAACTTCGGGTCCGTGGCGTTGTCGGGCAGCACGCTCGTTGCGAGCGGTCAGGGAGCGGCCTCCGTGTACGTTCGCTCAGGCTCGAGCTGGACGCAGCAGGGCGCGGACCTGCCTTTGACCGGAGGATCAGGGCGAGCCGTGATAGCTGGCGACGCTCTGGTCGCGGTCACGAACGTGTACAAGCGGAGCGCTGGCACATGGACGCTTCAAGGACCGCTCGTTCCCTCGGCTGCGCCGCTAGCGACCTCGATTACGGCGCTGGCAATGTCCGGCCGCTACGTGGTCGTGGGTGACAGCAGCGGTACCGTCAACGGTGCGGCCAGCGCCGGACAGGCCTACGTTTTCAGCGACGTTTGCTCGAGCGACGCCGACTGCGCCGCCATCGCTTACTGCTCCGCCGCGCGCTGCATCGCCCGCTGCACCGCCGACGCAGAGTGCCCTGGCGGCCAGTTCTGTCCCGCCAACGGGGTGTGTACCGCGCAGCTCGCGCAAGGCACCGCTTGCCAGCTCGAAGCCGGCGCGCTGTGCAAGGTCGCCGGCTGCCGCGTGTGCGCTGGCGGCAAGCCGTGCGTCGATGGCGTGTGCTGCGAATCGGCGTGTAGCGGCAGCTGCGAGGCGTGCTCGGGCCTGCTGAGCGGCGGGCTCAACGGCACGTGCCTGCCCATTCCGCCGGATAAGGATCCTCAAAACGAGTGCGCCGCCGACGCTGACCCCACGTCGTGCCAGGCCGACGGTGCCTGCAGCGGTCAGCGCAGCTGCCGGCGTTTCGCCAAACCCGGCTCACCTTGTGGTGAAACGTCGTGCGAAGCGGGCAACGTCTCCGGGAAGATTTGCAACGGCGGCGGCGCTTGCGAGCAAGCCCAGGTGGCCTGCGCGCCTTACGCCTGCAGCGCCGATCGTTGCGGCACCGAGTGCGCCAGCGACGAAGAATGCGACGCCGACTCGGCCTACTGCTGGAACGGCAGCTGCACCGACAAGAAGCGCGTCGGTGAGGCGTGCGAGGACGCCACCGAATGCGGCACCGGCTTCTGCGTCGACGCTGTGTGCTGCAACCAGGCCTGCCAAGGCCAGTGCGAAGCTTGCGCTGCCACCGGTGAGTGCTCGCCCGTCCAAGGTCCACCCCAAGGCGCTCGGGAAGCCTGCGCCGGAGACCCCGCCGAGTGCGGCGGCGAGTGCGATGGTGTCGACGCCGAGCACTGTTCCTACGCGCCCGCCAGCAGGGTTTGCGGCAAGAGCTGCGAAGACGGCGTCGCCTCGCTCTCCAAATGCGATACGCGTGGCGGTTGCGACGAGCCAAAAACCACCTCCTGTGGTGGCTACGCCTGCGGTCGCGACGCCTGCCTCACCGCTTGCAGCAAAGACGCCGATTGCGCCGAAGGCTTTGGCTGTGCCGACGGCAAGTGCCAGGGCGGCTCCGCCTGCGCCGACGATCTCCAAGCCTCGATCGTGCTCGGCAAAAAGCCGGTCTCCTGCGGCGCTTACTTGTGCAACCCCGAGACTGGCGCCTGCCGCACCGACTGCGAGTCGGTCGACGACTGCTCGAGCGGCAGCTCCTGCGACGACACCGGACATTGCGCCCCCACGCGCAGCGCCGCCAAAGACTCGAGCGGCTGCGGGTGTCGCGTCATGGGCGCACCCAGTGACACCAACACGTCCGTCGCTTCGCTCATCTTGATTGGAAGCTTGGTCGCACGCAGACGCCGGCACCGAGCGCGACCCAGTGCGCTGGACGGCGTCCTTTCCTAGTCGCCACGAAGAGCGCGAAGCCAGGAAGTGCCGCGCCCCCCCCCCAGCTGCCAGGCCTCAGAGCACCGCCGCGATCGCCTCGGTGATGTAGCCGAGGTTGTTCTCGTTCATGGCCGCGATGCAGATGCGGCCGCTGTCGACGATGTACAGGCCGAACTCGGCGCGCAAGCGCCGCACTTTGTCGAGCTCCAGGCCCGAGTACGAGAACATGCCGCACTGCTGCTCGATGAAGGAAAAATCGCGAGTGATACCGCGGTCCTTCAGGCTCTTCACGAACAGCTTGCGCATCTTTTGGATGCGCAGCCGCATCTCGGTCAGCTCGCTCTCCCACTTGGCACGCAGCTCGGGATTGCTCAGCACCAGGCCCACGATTTGCCCGCCGTGAGAGCTGGGGCTCGAGTAGTTGGTGCGGATGACGCGCTTGAGCTGCGAGGTCACGCGCTTGGCTTCGTCGGCGTCGGCCGTCACGAACGTGATGGCGCCCACGCGCTCGCGGTAGAGCGAGAACGACTTGGAGAACGAGCTCGAAATGACGCACGGTAGCCCCGCGCGCGTGAAGGCTCGCACCGCGACGGCGTCTTCCGTGATGCCTTCACCGAAGCCTTGGTAGGCAAAATCGATGAACGGCACCAAATCGCGCTCGCGCACGATGCTCACCACTTCGTCCCACTGCGCGGCGTTCAGGTCGACGCCCGTCGGGTTGTGGCAGCACGCGTGCAACACCACGATGCTTTTCGCCGGCAAGCCCGACAGCGACGCCTTCATGGCGCCAAAGTCGAGGCCGTGATTCTCGGCCGAATAGTAGGCGTAGTCTTTGACGACGAAGCCCGCCGTCTCGAACACCGCCCGGTGGTTTTCCCAGCTGGGTGAGCTCAGATAGAGCTCGGAGCTGGGCAAGAAGCGCTTCAAGAAATCGGCGCCCAGCCGCAGCGCGCCAGTGCCGCCGACGGCTTGCGCGGTCACGACGCGCCCCGCTGCGATCAACTCGGAGCCTGCGCCTAGCAGCAGCTCTTGCACCTCTTTGCGGTACGAAGGCACGCCGTCGATGGCGATGTAGCTCTTCGAATCCTCTTTGTCGTACCAGAGCTTTTCGGCTTCGCGCACCACCGAGAGCACTGGCACCTTGCCGCTACTGTCTTGGTACACGCCCACACCCAGGTTCACCTTCTTGGGGTTCTTGTCGGCCACGAAGGCCTCGGTAAGTCCAAGGATGGGGTCGGCGGGGGCGAGGGTGACGGCAGCGAACGGTGACTGGCTCATGGTGGGGGCGCGAGTTTCGGCGAACCGTGGGCGGCGTCAATCGCCCGCGTGAAGCGAGGTTGCCTGTGCTCGAAATACAGAAAAGCCCGGCTTCGTTGCCGAGGCCGGGCGTTTGCCGCCAGCGAAGGCCGCGCTGCTACTCGGAGATCTTGACCGGCTTGAAGCCGCCCTTGGAGCGGTCACGCAGCCAGATAGCTCCAAAGACCAGCAGCAGAATGGCCGGCAAGATCGCGACGAAGCGGAACGACGCGACGGACGCGGTCGTCTTGATCGCTTCCAGCGCTGGTCCGGGCGCCATCGCCTTGAAGGCCTCGGCGCTGCCGGCGGCTTTGGCAGCGGCTTCGTCGAAGATGGCGCCCATCTTGGGCAGCACGAAATAGATCGACAGCGAGCCAGCCGTACCGATCACGCCCATCGCGAAAGCGCCGCCCTTGGGGTAGCGCTCGGACGCAGCGGCCAGCATGGTCGGCCACATGTAGCAGACGCCGGTGCCCCACACGGTGGCTGCCAAGAAGCCCATGACCGGCGAGTCCGCCAGGCTGAGCGCTACCAAGCCGAGGGCGGCCAACAGCGACGACACCCACAGCAGGCCTACCGACGAGAGCTTGTGCACCATGGTGCCGGCAAAGTGCCGCATCACGAACATGAGGCCTGCCACGTAGATGAGCAGCCAGATGCCCTGCATGTGCAGGGTGCGGGTGAGCGTGAAGTCGACCCACTGACCCGGCGCGAGCTCGGCCGCAGACGTCAGGAACATCGCGCCGAACCAGACGAAAAAGCCGGGCTTGAGCACGGCCAGGAGCATGTCTTTGGCAGGCACGCCAGCAGCCGCGCGCTCGGTCTTCGGGAACTTGGCGCCCACCAGCAAGCCGAGCAGCAGTATCGCAGGCAGCATGATCAGCGCGAATTTGAAGCGCCAGCCGAAGTTCGCGTGGCTCAGCACCTCGCCCAACACGCCGCCGATGATGATGCCGCCGGGCCACCAGGCGTGCAGCACGTTCAGCTTGTGAGTCTTCTCCTCGGGATAAAGCGTCGTCGTCAGCGGGTTGATGACGGCTTCCGAGCAGCCCCAGCCGATGCCAGCCAGCAGCATGCCAAACCAGACCACGGTGTAGACGCCCGGGCCCGAAGCGATCTTGTCCGCAGCGATGACCAGCGTGGTCCCCGTGATGAACGAGCCGGCGCAGATCAAGAGCACGTTGCGCATGCCGACCGCGTCGATCAGCGGGCTACCGAACAGCAGCGTTGCCGCGAACGTCAGGAACACGGCTCCCAGCGCCGAGCCGACCATGCCAGCCGAGTGCGCCTTGTCGATGGCGTCGAAGTAGTCAGCTTGCAGGGCGGTCGCGATTCCACCGCGCAAGATGAAGCTCATGCTGGTGGTCACCAGCGCGCAAACGCAGATGATGAACAGACGCTTCTTGTTGGCGTCGTCGTGCCCGGCCGCGACAACGGCGGGAGCGGTGGATAGAGTAGATTCCGTCATCGGGTTCCTGTGTGATGTGTCCGGCAATGCGTCACATGCGCTGGCAGATTGCTGGCCAGGGTTTGACTCGGCGCAGCAGCGAAACTCGTAGTTTTACAGCAATGGCGGCCGAGTTGTAAAAACCGCGCATGTGGCGGTAGACCCTTGAGATATCGCCCCGTCGGGGTGACTATACGGAAACACGATCGCCGGGAGTCGCGACCACGTGTCCACTCTCGCCGAGCGCGATCACGGATTCTTCCCCTCGGAAGATTTTGCTTCGAGATAGGGCGTAGCGGCGCCAAATCCTTCTGCCGCGGGCCCCGGTTTCCTACCACGCCAAGCGCTACGAACCCCCGTTTTCATGAGGAAACAGGGGCTTGGCGGAGCCTTGCCCTCACCACCCACGGACCCTGCCATGAATTCATCCCGTCTGTTCACCGCCAGTTGTGTCGCGCTGATAGTCACAGCGATGAGCTTTGCCCTGCGCGGCGCGGCCACGGGCGCCTGGGTGGCTCAGTTTCATCTGACGAACGAGCAAGCGGGCTGGATCAACGGGACGGCCTTCTGGGGCTTCACGCTCGCCATGATCTTCGGCGGGCCGCTGGTCGACGCCCTGGGTCTGGGCCGCATCCTGGGAGTGGCGTTCGTTGGCCACGCGGCTGGCATCGTCCTCACGCTGGTGGCTTGGGACTTCTGGAGTCTGTTCTTCGGCACGCTGCTGTTCGGCATCGCCAACGGCTCGGTCGAGGCCGCCTGCAATCCGCTGGTCGCGTCGCTCTATCCCGACAATCAGACCACGAAGCTGAACCATTTCCACGTTTGGTTCCCGGGCGGCATCGTGATTGGCGGCTTGCTGGCCTTCGCCTTTGGCAAGGCAGGTCTGGGCTGGCAAGCGCAGTTTGCGACCATGCTGGTCCCGCTCGCGATCTACGGCTTCGCGTTCTTCGGTCAAAAGTTCCCGCAGACGGCGCGCGTTCAACGCGGTGAGTCGACCAGCTCCATGTTCGCGGCCTGCGTCGCGCCTGGCTTCTTGGTGATGGTCGGCTGCATGCTGCTCACCGCCGCGACCGAGCTTGGACCGGGTCAGTGGATCCCCTCCATCCTCGAGAACGCTGGCGTTTCCGGCATCTTGGTGCTGGTGTGGATCACGGGCCTGATGGCCATCGGGCGCCAACTGGCGGGGCCGTTCGTTCATAAGCTCTCGCCGATTGGTATGCTGATCGGCAGCGCCATCCTCAGCATGGCAGGGCTCTACGCCATGTCTCACACCACCGGCGCGGTGCTGTTCTTGTCCGCCACGCTGTTCGCCTTCGGCGTCTGCTTCTTCTGGCCCACCATGCTGGGCTTCGTCGCGGAGAACTATCCCAAGACGGGCGCGCTCGGGCTCGCCATCATGGGCGGCGCCGGCATGCTGAGTGTCAGCTTCGTGCTGCCGGTCATCGGCGGCTGGTACGACGCTGGCATCGCGAGCCGCACGCCGGCTGGAGCGGCGCCGACCGGCGAAGCCTTGGCTGCGATTCAGTCTGCGGCTGGTCTCGAAGCTCTCGGCAAGGTTGCGCTCTTGCCGGCCATCCTCAGCGTGGCGTTCATTGCCATCGCGGTAATGCGCCGCAAATCGAAGCCCGCCCTCGCCGCGGCTCACTGACCTAGCGCTCGCATCTCGGTTGGGGCTGCCGCAACGCAGCCCCCATCGCAGAAGCTTTCGTGGCGGCACCGTGCAGCTCCGCGCGCTCGGGATTTACAGGAGGCGGGGAGGCGGGGAGGTCCGCGAGGGCGAGAACGCATTTTTGTCTTTGGAGGACCAAAGCCAAAAATATTTTCCTCGGGAGCGAGCAGGTCACTGGCGGCAGCGCGAACCCAAAATTCTCGCTCGCGGAGCTCCCCGCCTCCCTGTGATCTCGAGAGGCACCCGCCACGAGCTGGCAGTACGGCAGCAGCCCGAAGCGCTCGCTCGTCTTGGCCTGACGACGCAACGGTAGTTTCTGCAGGAAGGCTGCGGCGCGGCAGCCACTACTTTTAGGCGCGTTCGAGCTGGTAGCGAAGCTGTTCGGCGCCGTAGACCGTGACGACGAGGCGCCGGTCGTCCAGGTCGCACACGGCGTAGGCGGCGGCGGCGCGGCCCGGCGCGTCGTCGTCCAGGTTCTCGATCAGGCTCTGCAGCGTGACGTAGGGAATGCCGGCGATCACGTCGAAGTGATTCCAGTGCACGTGGCCGTTGAACACGGCCAGCACCTTGCCGCTCTTCTGAATGACTTCGCGCAGCGGGCGCCGCTCGGCCACCCGGCAAACGTTGGGCCGCTTTTCGAACCAGCGATTGCCCTCTAAGCGCATTTCACTCGCCGGATGGTGCATGAGCACGACCGTGGGCAAGGTCGTGCTGGCCAGGTCTTGCTCGAGCCACTGAATTTGCTCGAGCGGTAGCTCGATGCGCACGTCCCGATGCTCGATGGTGCGCAGCACCGCGAAGTGAATGCCGCCGTGGTCTTGCGAGTACGTCGCCGTCGTGGAGTTGCCCCACATGGCGCACAGCTCTTCGGGCGCCAGGTTGATGGTGTCGTGGTTGCCCGCGACGTGCATCACGGGTTTGCCGGTCTCGCGCAGCATGGTCACGAAGTGCCCGTAGCGCTCGCGGTCCTTCTCGGCGCTTTCGTCTTCGATGACGTCGCCCAGGTTGATGACCAGGTCGGGCTTCACGTCGTCGCGCATGCGGCGCACGAAGCCCTTCACCAGCTCTTCGGACTGGTGGGTGAGCTTGCGCAGCTTGCCTTGATGGCTAGCCTGGGGTCCCAAGTGCACGTCGGAGATGAGGGCAAAGCGCATGGCGAACGCGAGACCGGGTTTACTCTCGCCGCGAGCGCGATACCAAGAAAACCAAGGTGGGGGCGCCTAGCGCGGCGGTGATGACCCCGACTGGCAACTCGCGCCCCGGCAGCGCGACGCGGGCAATCGCGTCACAAGCCACCAAAAAGGCTGCGCCGCCCAGGAACGACAGCGGCAGCAGCGTGCGCAGGCTGGGCCCGACCAGCAGCCTGACCAAGTGCGGCACGATCAAGCCCACGAACGCGATCGGGCCACACCACGCCACGCAGGCCGCGACCCCCAATGACGCGATGAGCAAAACCAAAAAACGCAGGCGCGTCACGTTGACGCCCTGAGCGCGCGCCAAGTCTTCACCAAGAGCCAGGTTTTGGAGCGGTCGCCCCAGCGCCAAGAGTCCGGTCAACGTGATGGCGGCAAACGGAGCGATCAGCCAGACGCCGCGGTAGCCGACTTGCGGCAGTTGTCCGAGTGACCACTGAGCGGCCGCTACCAAGGCCCGCGCGTCCGAGGCGAACTGTACGCCGCTGGCCAAGGCGCTGGCAGCGAGCGTGACGGCAATGCCGGCCAGCAAGACGTCGTTTTTGGACAAGCGCCCGGCAGCCGCCAAGCCCGAGACGAGCAGCGTGGTCAGCAAGGCGCCTCCGAACGCCGCCGCGGTGAGCATCGACACGCCCAAGACACCGCCGCCGACGTCGAGCGCGAGGGCGAGTAAGGCGCCCAGCGTGGCGCCAGCCGTCGTGCCCACGGTGCTGGGCGTGGCCAGCGCGTTGTTGAAGAGCGCTTGGAATGCCGCCCCGGAGAGCGACAACGTGGCGCCGACCAGCGCGCCCACCAAGAGTCGCGGCAGGCGCAGCTCGAAGAAGACGAAGTCGCGCGTCGCGCCGCTGAAACTGGGACCGACCCAGAGCGAGAGCGTCGCCAGCACGAGCGACGCGGCCACGAACAGCGCAGCGCGCGTCTTCATCGCGGGCGCTCCGGCAAGAGCACGCGCTGGCCATCGAGTGACAGCTCGCGCATCTGCACGCCAAACAGCTCGCCGAGCTGCGCTGGCAACCGTTCGGACGTGAGGGCTGCTTCGAAGCTGAGCTTGCCCTGAGCCAGCCCGGCTACCCGCACCTGTTCGGCGTCGCCCAGGTGGCGGAGCAGGTTGATGTCGTGCGTCACCAGCACGATGCTCTTGCCCTCGCGCCACAGCTCACCGAGCAGGCGATAGACGTCGATCTGCTGGGCGGGGTCGAGGTGATTGGCCGGTTCGTCTACCAGCAAGACCGGCGCGGCTTGGGCTAGTAGGCCTGCCAAAGCCACACGCTGGCGTTCCCCGCCCGAAAGCGTGCCGAGCGCGCGCTCGGCGACGTCGGCTACGCCGACCCGTTGTAGGGCTTTGCGCGCTTCGGCGGCGCTCCTGCCAAAGGGTTCGTCGAAGCGAAAGCGCGCTGCTACCACCACGTCCAGAGCCGACAGCTCTTCTCCGCCGCTGCTGTGCTGCGGTAGCCAAGCAACCCTGGCAGCGCGCTGGCGCGGGTCGAGCGCCGAGACGGCGATGTCACCGAGGCGGACCTCGCCAGCATCGAGAGTGAAGAAGCCGAGCGCGGCGCGCAGTAGCGTGGTCTTGCCCGCGCCGTTGGGACCGACCAGCGCTAGGAGCTGCCCGGCGTCGAGTGTCAGGTCGACGCGGTCGAGCAGCGGGCGCGACTTGCGCGTGACACTGACTTGCTGGAGCGTGAGCTTCACGGGGCGGCTTTCAGCGGCTCAATCGATGATGCCGCCGGCCGGACGGGGTCCGGCCATGCGCTGCAGCATACTGCCGAGCGAGTCGACCAGCTCCAAGATGCTGGGCCCCACCGATTGCGAGCCGTTCACGACGCCGACGCGGTTTTCTTTGACGGCCCGCAGCGGCGCGAGCGCGCTGAACGCGGTGACCAGCCTGCGCTTGGCTTCGAGCGTTGCGCCGGGCGGGGGCAGAATCAGCACCTGATCGGGATCCAGAGCCAGCAGTTGTTCGACGCTGAGGCGCGGCAAGCCGGGCACGTCGTGGTCGACGGCGTTGCGGGCGCCGGCGGCGGTCAGGGCCGAGCCGTGCAGCGAATTTGGCTTGATGAACCAAAGCTCTGCCGGGCGATCCGGATCATAACCCAGAAGTAGCAGCACGCGCGGCGCGTCGGCAGGGGGGCGGCTTCCGAGTCGGGCTTGAAGGCGGTATGCAAGCGCTTTGGCCAGCATGCTTCGTCCGACGAGCTTGCCGAGCCGCTGCGTGCTTTCGACCACGTCTTGTAAGGTGAGCCACGGCAGTACTTCGCAGCGCGCGATCGCGGCGAGCTCCCGCTGCTTGGCGCCTGCGCTGTCGTCGGACAAGATCAGCGAGGGGCGCAGCCCGGCGATGGCTTCGTAGCTTGGCGTGAGCGAGCTGCCCACGCGCGGCAACTGCTTGCCCTGAGGCAACGCGCAGTAGTCGCTGACCGCGACCAGTTGCGCGGCGCCGCCGATGGCCAGCACCGTCTCCGTGATGGCCGGCGACAACGACACCAGCCGCCGCTCGCCGGATCCGGCCGGTTTTTCGACGGCCAGGCGGCTGACACCGACCGCCGCACCCGCCGAAAACAACAGCGCGCCGAGCGAGCCGATGATGGCGCGACGATTCACTTGCCGTGGGCCTTGCTGTTGCGCTCGTACAAAATGCGCAAGCCCTCGAGCGTGAGGTTCGGGTCCAGCTCCTCGATGCGCCGCGTGTGCTTGCCGATCAGCGAGGCCAGGCCGCCCGTGGCGATGACCTTGACCGGAAAGTCGAGCTCGGCGGTCAAGCGATCGACCAGGCCGTCGACCATCGCCGCGTAGCCGTGAATGGCACCGGACTGGATGGCGTGGGTGGTGTTGCGGCCGAGCACGTGCGGGGGCGCCGTGAGCTCCACGGGGCGCAGCTTGGCTGCGCTTTGCATCAGGCCCTCCAAGCTGACCTTTACGCCCGGCACGATCACGCCGCCCAAGTATTCGCCTTTGGGCGACACGCAGTTGAAGGTCGTGGCGGTGCCAAAATCGACGACGATCAGCCCCGAGTGAAAGCGCGCGTACGCCGCCACCGCGTCCACGATGCGATCGGCGCCCACGTCGTGCGGGTTGTCGTAAAGCACAGAAATGCCCGTCTTGAGCCCCGGTCCGACGATCAGCGGCTCGCGCCCGACGGCTTGGCGAATGGCCGACACCATCACGTCCGTCAGCTGCGGCACCACGCTGGCGATGATGGCCGCCGTCACGCTCTTGTTCGACAACTGCCGGAGCGACAGCAGCTGCTGCAACAGCACCGCATACTCGTCCTCGGTGCGCGAGCGCACGGTCGCGACCCGGAACGTCTGCACGAGCTTTTCACCCTCGTACAGGCCCATGACAACGTTGGTGTTTCCGAGATCCACGACCAGTAACATGCGCGCACTATACCGCCACGATTCCGCGATTTCCCCGTAAACGTGCCCGCGCCCGCGCCCGTGCCCGAAAACGTCGGATTCCCCTGGGCTGCCAAGCTGCAGCTTGCTCGCAGAAGCTCACGTGCCGTCGTTCGGTTTCATCGAACGGCACGCCTAGGGCCGTTGCCGTGAGTACCTTCGAGATTCACAGGGAGGCGGCTCACCATTGGTCTCATTTCAGCTGGTGAGCACGCCCGCTGATCCTGGCTTCTGGCTTCGTTTTCGCTCCGGTCCGGTGCTCACGTACCCACGTACGCTCCGCTCCGGTCCTCGCGAAAGCCTCGCCAGAAACCAGGCTTAGCG
>DATAKF010000124.1:0-10634 GCA_036261775.1 Polyangiaceae bacterium
GGCCATGATCGTGATCATCCAGATGCTCGTCGCTGGCAGCCAGGTGACGGAACTTCAAAAGCTGGCACGCGATCACGTGAACAGCATGCTCAAAGAAATGGGACTCGAATCGTCTGACCCACCGAAGTTGCCAGCGCTGCAGCGCTTTGCGCAGGCACTTGGGTTTGGAAGGCGGACGCCATCGAAGCCGATCGAGCCACACTAGTGACGCCGCCAGAGGCCGGGGGGATGGCTCACCGACGACGTCACCGGAAGTAGCACGCGGGGCTAGAAGCTCCCGCTCGGGTCGATCGACATGATGTCGCTGCCCTCGGTGTCGATCCCGCTGACGGTCTTGCCCGGGTCCTTGAGCTTGATGACGATCGCGCCCTTGACGGCACCCTTGACCGCGTTGCTGAGGTCCTGGGAGAGACGGGCGGACGAGTCCTCCTTGAGCGAGACGACGGCCGGGTCATTCGAAACCGGTGCGGCCACCGGCATGCCCAAGCCCGCGAGCCCGGCGCTGCCGCTCCCGGCTGCCTCGACGGGCGTTTGGCTCATGCCAGGCGGCAGCTGACCTGAGGCCTTGTCCAAGGCCTCTAGCTGCCTCGTGAGCGCGTCGATGTTGCCGAGCGCTGCGAGGCTGCTGAGCTTTGAGAGGTCGCTTTGAGCGGTGGCTCCGGTGACGCCCGGGAGCCGCCCCGCCGCGCGAGCCTCTTCCTTCGCTTGGCGGTCTAGGTTCTCGTCGGCGATCTCCTTGAGGCCCTTGTCGGTTGTGGCCCACTCCCAACCGACGTCCAAGATGCCCTTGCCGCCCGTCTCTTTCTTGAGCGCGTCGTTCTGCTCCTGCACGGCCGCGTACGCGAGGTAGGCGACCGTTGCCAAGCCAGCGGCCCCGGCCAGTGCCTTGAATCCTCCCGCCGCGGCGAATGCGGAGACGCGTGTCGCCATCAGGCTTCCTTGCGCAATCACGCCGGCGCCCGCCATCGCGATCGTCGACGCGGTTCCCGCCTTGGTCCAAACGTTGTACCAAAACCAAGCCGTTTTCGCAGCCCAGACGATGCCCTCGAGGGCGATCATTGCGGTCCGGGCGGCGCCCGCCACAAAGCTCCACACGGCGGTCGCCGCCGTCACCGCCTTGGTGACCAACCAGAACTCGCCGAAGCGAACAGCAGCCGTCGCGATGTTGTTGCCGAGCTCGTACGCCTGAGTGCGCGCGCCGCCAGCGCCCTCGCCGAACACGCCCGAGAGCGCACTACCCACAGCCTCGATCGTGGGCTTTGCATCGTTGAAGGCGTCCTTCATTCCTTTGCCGAAGCTTTCGACGATCGGCGTCCACTCAGTGATCTTCTCGCCAAGTTTTTGGCTAAGCAGCGCCTGGTTGGTCGAGAGCCACTCGTCGCCGATGCCCACCAATCTGCCGAAGGCGCCCAGCGCTTTCTCGGCCGCTGGCGCGAGCGCGTCACCGAGCCCGACTTTGAGCGCGGTGATCCTGTTGCCGAGAATGGTCCACCGCGCCGAACCCTTGCTCTCGATCTCAGCGGCGGCCCTGGCCGTGGCGCCAGCGTTATCCTTCACCTGGGCGAGCCCCTTGCTGAGGTCGTCGGTGTTGGCGAGCAAGAGCGAAAGACCGCGCCAGCCTTCGTCGCCGAACGCGAGAGCGAACTTCTGCTTGGTCTCGTCAGTCATGTCCCCGAGTCGACCGAACCGCTTTTCAATGTTCTGGACCGTCCCGGTGAAGTCGACACCACCGGCAGCCGTCTGCGCGATATCGAAGCGCAACGCCTTGGAAGCCTTCTGCATTGAACGCATCGACGCACCAAACGCGGTGCCCGCCATCGAGCCTTGTAGGCCCTTGTTGTTCAGGACGCCGATGACGGCCGAAAGCTCCTCGATCTCGATACCGAACTGCAGCGCGCTGGGGATGCCGTACTTGAGGCCCTCGTTCAGCTGCCCGAGATTTGCAAACTGGAACGTCTGTTGGGTCTTGGTCACAACGTCGCCGAGCCGCTCAATCTCGGTCTTGGCGTTCGCGGCTTTGTCGGCGACGTTGTTGTACAGGGTCGCGATTAGCCCGCCCGCGGTGACGCCGTCGCCCATCGTCGCCGTTGCGACTTGCAGCGCGGCGCGCGTGCCCTCGATGGCCGCTTCGCCCTGCAGGCCCGCGCTGGCCATCATGTACGACGTGTCGAGGAAGTTGACCGCGGTGTCTCTGTGGGCCTTGCTCCATGCGAGCGCCGACTCGCGCGCGCGGCTCACCTCGCCCTTGTCGGAAACGATCGAGCTGAACTTGGCCAGGCTGTCGTCGACGGCATCCGACGCGCCAACCAGCGTGTGAAAGCCCATGGCCGCTGCTGATCCTGCGACCGCGGTGGCGGCGCCGAAGCCTGTGATCAGGCCAGCTCCGCGATCGGCCACCTTGTTCGCCCCGCCGAGCGTCCTCTCGAAGCGCGTGGTCTTGGCTCCCATGTTCGCCATCGGGCCCGACATGCGGTCGACGGCACTAAAGATGGTATCAACGCTAAATCTTCCAGCACTCATAACTGACCTCCACTTGACCAAGCCAGCTGCGCCACGATGGTGTCGACGTCGGCCAGGGCGCGCCCTGCTGTGCGAGGCCTCCCGGACAGTCCGACCAGCACGTAGGCGTCTTCGGCGAAATCCTCGCGAATGCCGCGACGTCGCTCCCGCTCGGCGCCGCTGAACCCGTCGACCAGGCCCGCAACAAACGAGCGCGTACCGAGCAGCGACCGCGCGCCGTTGTCGCTAATTTCCAGGGTAGCGGCGAGTTGCTCGCGCTTCCAACCCATCGCCTCGGCTTCCTGCACCCAACACCGAATGGCTTCGATCGCGAGGCTCGCGTTTTCGAACTCCGTCATGGAGTGCAGGTAGCCTGCGTCACGAATCGTCCTGACCTTGTCCATTGGTTGTACCACTGCTCCAGTCGTCATCGGGAAAGCGTCCAAGTCCCATTGTCGCGAGTCAGCGCCCCGTCTCCCTCCAAGTCTATCGAAGCCGTGCCCGAGGCAGTGCTCCGGTCGACGGGGCCGACGATGGTGCCGAGCCCGACGTAGACAGCGCCAGAAGCCATCGTCACGGCGACGTTGACGAACACCCCGTTGTTGCGAATGCTCGCCAGGTATTCCTCGTCGTCTCTCATGTCGTTAATCGAGATCTCGACGCCGCGCAGGGACCAGGCCTTGCGCGCCATCGTGATCCCGGTCGTACCGTCGCCGAATCTGATCGTCGAATTCTCGTAGCCGCCGAGGTTCAGTTCAGCGTCGCAACCGGCGGCGACGGGGTAGTTGCGGCCTTCGAGCGAAATGTTGTGGATGCTGCCAGCGACCGACATCAGACGTACCCCCGCCCTGGATACATGGCCTGCGCCGTCGCCAGGTTGGCCGCCCGCGCCGCCGTCCAGTTGGCAGAGATGGTCGCCCCAAGCCCGGCGTCTGAGCTCACATTGGCCGCCTGGCGTATCACGCGCGCCGCGTTGAGCTTGGCGGTGCGCGCTGCCGCACCTGCCGATGAGTAGCTGCCCGTAGGGCCAGGGGACCGGTACATATCTGGCTCGGTGACGATGCGCTCGGTGCCCGGCACCACATGGCCATCGGGGCCGACCTGGCCGCGTGGGATGCGGTTGTTTCCCTCGTAGCTGATGACGGGCGCCGTCCCGCGGGGCACCCGCATCATCGCGTAGGCCAGCACGTTCCGAAGACCACAGTCGGGGCCCACCGCTACGGTCCCAGTGGCAGCGAAGACTGTGAGCAGGGCGTCGATGTCGAGCCGCTGATTTCGGTCGACGATGTCGAAGAATTCTGGGCGCTGAATGCTGAAGCCGCTCTGGCCGCTGAAGTCGTATGTGGAGAACGCTTCGAAACGAGCGAGGGCGTCGAAGCAGAGAATCCAGCTGGCAAAGCTCGTCAGCGCGCGGTCGTCGCCGATCTTTTTTACGAGGGGGTTCGTCGCCACGTCGTAGGGAAGGTTCTCGTTGGCAGGGCGCATGACGATTGCCTGAGCGCTCGACGCCATGGTCACGCAGTCGATGAACGTCGCGTCAGTCCACACGTGAACCTCGCGATCCAAGCCGAGCTCTATCAGCTCCTACGAGGCGACCCACTGGCCGCGCTAAACCGGGCTCGACGAGCTCGGGTGGCGCTTGCCGGCGCTCGAGCGCGTCCAGCTGAATTTCGCTCAGCGCACCTGGCTCGCAGGGCTCCGAATTATCAAGCACGTCGTCTAGCCATGACATTTCAAAACTCCAAAGGTGAGAGCGCTCGTCGCGGCGACGTCAGGCCAAAGCAAGACCTGACGTCGCCGGCGCCGTGCGCGACGCGGGTTTGCGTCTTCACGGCGCGGCCCCAAGCAAGAGAGAGGCCGGTCGGCTGCGCGAGGGTTAATCGCGCTGAGTGCCTGGTGCGTGTGTGCCCCGCCGAACGACTAGGTTCTCCGGCGCGCACAAAAAACGCACAGTTGTCATTGCGGCGGTGCCGCGAGAGCCAAAACGGAACTTCTCCGTCGGGTTAAGCTGCGAGTTAAGCAAAAGGTAAACCGCGGACCGGTCAGCCGCGGGCAGCGGCTTCGTTGGCCTTGAGCTCCGACCGCAGGCGCCGAAAGGCGAGCCACAGCGTGGAAAGCTGGACGGGGCCCGGTCGCCGGTGCGGCACGTGCAGCCCGACGACCTGCCCAAGGGTCAGCCTCAAGATCGAGGTGGGTATCATCGGCTCGCTTGGCCTGAAGCCGTCGAGCGCGCTCGCGCCCACGCCTCGAAAGCTGCCGCAGCATCTAGCAGCGCTGCGGCCTCAGCGCCGCCCGGCGCGTCGCCACGCGGCGCCGCAACCGCGACGCGCAGCTGTCGGACGAAAGCTGAGAAGCCGTCGAGCGCGCCGGACATTAGCTTTTGGTCCTGAGCCACGGCCGCAACCAGCTGCTCCGGCGTCGTCACCCCACGCCGCTCAAGGTAGCGAACCGCGGCCGGGTGCCGCAGGTCGACCCGAAGCCCCACGCAAGCGGGAGCGAGTTCGCCACGGCACCGCAACGTGATGTTGGGCTTTGAGCAAGCCGCCAGCCGAGCCAGGCCAGCCCGCGAGATCGTCAGTTTTTCGGCAGTTTCGCGGCCTGGTGCCGACGGGTGCAGCTCGTTTTCGTTAACCATTTTGGGTCCGACGCTTGCGAGGAAAAGCCGGGAATCAGCGGCGTTTGCCGTGGGCGCGGCGCGCGCCCGGCATTTGGTTCACGCCTTGGTTTACTCGACCGCGAAGCTCCGAATTTGCGAGAGGGGCACGGTCGCCAATGGTAACCGTCCGTTTTTTCCAGTCACCACAGAACCTATGTTCTCAGGCTGGAACTCGTATCTTCGTGCTCGCGCGAGACGTCGCCGCGCGCGAGCACTCCCGCTTCAGCGCGTCGCGACGGGCGGCACCGACGCGAGGTTTGGGTCACCGACGAGGGCCGGCTGGAACTGGTAGTTCTCGACCAAGCGCTGGTCGTGCAGCAGGTCTCGGAACACGCGCCACCGAGGGCGACCCGTCTCCGGCCACCCAGCATCGTCGTCGACGTCGTCGGTTGTGATCGGCTGACCTGCAGTGATCACCCGACCGTCGCGCCTGGTGATGCTCTCACCGGGTGCAACAACGAACTGCACAGTCGGAGGGATGGCGGCTCGGAACGCCTGCAGCTGCTGCTGGTGCTGCTGCTCGGCCTGCTCGCTGATGAACCGATGCGGTCCGGAACCTACTCTGATGTCTACTGTGTGCATTACGACGCTCCTGCAAGTGAGAACGAGCTGTTGGTTTGCTGTTCGATTTCGTCGGCGATTTGGTCCTGGAGTGTGGCCCGGTCGCGAACAGCAACGACGCTGCGCAGCGTGGACATGGCCTCGCGCGCGAGCTGGGTCTGGGGACCTGGGCCAGCGACGGGAGCCGGGGCAGAGTCGCTCGGACTCGCTGACGCGCGCGCCACGCCCATCGCATCGGCGATGCCATCGAGCACGGCCGGGTCAGGGTCACCGCCCGCCCAACGAACGATCGGCTCGCCGCTCATCGGGCACCGCCAGTCGCTGCGGTCGCCGGCTGCTCGTTGAGCAAGATATCGAGCTCGCGGAAGGAACGGTGGCTGGCTCGCTCGGCGTCGAGCGCTCCATCGATGAAGAGCAGCGCCGCGCGTGTGAGGCGGTCCATCTGGGGGCTCTGGCGACGCTGCTCGAGCCGACGAGAGAGCGCAGAGCTGTAGGCGTGCAGTGTCTCCAGCGAGACGACAGGGGGGATTTGCTCGGTGCCGGTCCCGTGAGCGAGGTCGACACCGTCCACGCGGTGCTGGTGCCCAAGACGAGCCAAAACAGGATTGAGCGCGCTGGCGACGTCGCCGAGCTGAGCACGGCACTCCGTCACGTCGGCGAAGAACGCCCGGACTCCATCGACGACGTGACGCTCGAACGACTCGGCGATGGTATCGAGGGCGCGCATCTGTGCGGCGCGAGACACGCGCGCCCCTAGCGACGTCGCCTCGGCCTCGTCGCGCGCGCGCTCGGCAGCCTGTAGACGCTGCTCGGCGCCGCACTTGCTGGTCTTGGCTGCCTCCAGGTCCTCCTCGGCCATGACGAGGGCTTCGCGGGCAACAGCGCGCTCGCGCGGGTCACGTGGTGCAGCTTCGAGGGCCGCCTTGGCCGTTTTCACTCCGGCTTCCGCCTCGGTGACGGCCTTGCATGACTTGCCGTGGTGAGCTCGCGCCGAGTCGACGAGGGCGCAGTGGTCGGGCGCAGCGACCGTGGGCGCGGCTTTGCGGGCGGCACTGGCGCGGCTCGACAGCTGGGGCTCGCGAACGACCAGCTGATTGTCAGTCAATTCTTGGGGCATATACGTGTCCTTTCAGGCCTGAAACATTTCGTCTGGTGCGTAGCGCCGCAGGGCGCGGCGCAAGTGGATGGCGCAAAGCGCGTGGTTGAATTCGTCCTGCGTGAGGGCTCGATCGCCTGGTGCTACTGGAGGCAGCGCCGCGATTTCGTCCGGTAGGAGCGCTATCGGTGGCGCTGGTGTTGGCGGGTCGATGGCGTCTGCGAAGCCGCGGCAGAAGGCGGCCATGAGCTTGCGAAATGTCATGGTGGGGCCCCGGGAATTCGAATCCCGGTCGTCGTGGCGGCCACGCATGTCTGTACGTGGCTTCTTTTCGACTGTCCTATGCTCGCGTCCAAGCGAGCGACCCCGTAGTTCTTGTCAGTCCTCGGTCATCTGCTGCAAGTCGTCGCCGTCACGTTCTGTGACCAGCTCCCGCGAGGGCTCGTCACGGAACGTGACGGCGTTAGCAACGCGTTGGTTCGCGCGAACGGTTGGGCGAACCGTTCCGCTGGGAGGGGGCGGTTCGAGTTCGTGGTTCGTCCCCTACGGGGAGACGAACTTTACGAACCGCCGAGCAGCGGGGGGAGCAGGCGAGCGCCCTTTGGAGCGCATCGCCATGCTTCCCTGCCCCACGCTGCGGGAGTTCGGAAAGGGTGGTTCGAACCGCACGAACCGCAGAAAACATGCTGATTCACTGGTTCGCGCCTTCACGAACCACGAACCCCTTTCCGGTGTCCGCGAGCTTCCCAGCGGCGACCAGCTTGTCGAAGACCGCGAGGAGCGTGCCCTTGGTGCCTGTCGTGGCGGCCGCTACGGCGCTCTTGGACGCGAGTGTGGGGTTGCGGCGGACCGTCTCCAGAATCCGCTCCTCGAGCTCATTGGCGGGCTGCGCAGGCCGCCCACGGCCCTGCAGCTCGGGCAGGTCGTCGATGTCTCGGAACGGCAACTCGTTGAAGCGCTGCCAGAAGCTCATGGCGACCCAGCTTGGATGGCCGTACCGGAGCTTGGGTACCGCGGCGATGATGGCCCTCTCGCCGTTGTCGAGCGGTGCGGGCCAGCGGATAAGGACCGTCTGAGACGAAGCGGCGAACTCGATCTCGCCGCTCTCCTTGCCCACGCCGATCAGGGCATCGGGGTTCAGAATCGTGCGGACTGGCTCGATGCGCCCAGGGACGCCGCGGGTGGAGATGCCGGCGGCCTTCACGTCGCCGGCGAGCAGGCTGTACTTGTCGCGTGCGGCGCTCGAGATCAGCACCACGGCGGCGCCGTACTTGTTCGCCACGTGAACGCCGCAGTAGGCAGCTCGCGCTATTTTCTCGCGCAAGTCGGGGGAACGTCTCTCGTCAGCGTCGGCCCCAACCAGCTGGAGAAAGTCCAGCACCACCAAGAACGGCCCGGTCGGATGCGCCTTTCGGATCTGCTCGGCGCGGGCAATCAGGTTGGACGGCGACCACCCGTGGGCGGTACCAAACTCAACGTAGAAGGGCAGCCCCTCTAGAGCTGGCGCGGCAGCGCGCGCACGGTCCAAGTCGGCCGACGAACACCGCCCCGTGTACATTCCTGACCAGCTGGTGCCGCTCGCCTCGCCCACGGCGCGCAGTGCCGTCTGCATCTCGTCGAGCTCCAAGCCGACGAACAGGACGGGAACGCCTGCCTTGGCAGCGTGGGTGGCGGTCTGAAACATGAACGTCGACTTGCCGGCGCCGGTGCCAGCGACGACCGTGTGAACGCCAGGCCAGAAGCCGCCCTGTAGAATCTCCCCGTACTGCGGAAACGGCACCGGGATCGGTAGCTCCTGCCCCGTGCACCGCAGCTCCGCGCGATCGAGAGCGGAAGGGACCAGGTCACTCAGCCTCTGGAGCGGGGCAGCGCCGGCCCGTTTGGCTTGTTCATCGTCGACGAGCGCCGCGAAGTGCTGCGCCACAAGCGCACGCCAATCATCGACGTCGCCGACATCACCATAGCCCTCGGCTGCGAAGCGTTGGCAGGTCGAGATCAGCTGACGGAGACGCCATTTCTCACGGATGATCTTGGCGTGCGCCTCGACGTGAGCGACGGCAGGCGTGGCGTCGGACAGCTGCGCCAAGTACGGCGGGCCGCCGATTTGATCTAGACGACCCTTGTCGCGCAGGTAGCCAGCGACCGACACGATGTCGAGCGGTCGCCCATCGCTGTTCAGATCGACGAAGCTCTCGTAGATTCGACGGTTGGCGTCTGCGTAGAAGTGCGCTGGCTGCAGGATCTCTTGGACGCGATCGAACGAGTCCGGATCGAGCAGGATGGCGCTCAAGACCGCGGCCTCAGCGTCGAGATCGCTGGGCGGTACCCGTCCACCTCGGGTATCGTCGACCTTGCGCAGCGGCGCGAGCGGCTGCGCGTTCACGTGCCAATCTCCGCAAGGGCGGCGGCCACGGCGTCGCGCAGCGCGACGAGCTCGTCAGTCTCCGCGCGAACAGAAACGCCCTGCGTGGTCGGACAAGGCGCGCCGCCAGCTTCCGAGACGTACTTTCTCGCGTCGAAATACAAGGTTCCGTTCACCCGACGGAGCTGGAAGCGAAACAGCACGGTCGGGCCACGGCGGATGGTACCCAGCTCTTTGACCAGCTGAGGCGGTTTCGATCGAGTCACCACGCGCGACGCTCCCGAAGGTGTGGCTGGGCTTGAAGCGCGCGAGCGCGAGCTGCTTCACTCTCGCGCCAGAAGCGCTCCAGGCGGGCGAGCAGCGCGGTCAGCGTGCCGGGTTGCGTATCGTCGGTGACAGCGACCGCGCTGCGAAGGGCTGCGATCTGCGCAGGCGTGGCCGAACTCACGGCGCGTCTCCCCTCGCCTGCTTCTCGAGCCAGGCCAGCACGGCGGGCGGCGAGAAACGGAAGATCGACCCCAGGCGCACTGCCGGGCAGCCGGCAAGCCGCATGGCGTTGACCTTCGATCGGCTCACCCCGAGCTGCTGGGCCATCTCCTGGACGCTGAGCAGCGCGGGCGCGGCGACGGTGACCTTCAGCTCGGCGAGCGCCTCAGCAGCGCCGTGGAAGGCGGCTTCGCGCATGAGCGTGCGGAACTCGCCGCGCGTCATGGTCACGATGAGTTCGGCGTCCCGGCTGGGCGCCGGGACCGAACGAACGACGGCGGGCCCCGGGCGGAGCTCCGCCAGGACACCCGGTGATTGCTTGGGCATCTGCTGTTACTTTCGAGCGGCCTAAAAAAAGAAGCGGGCCGTGGCTTCGGCCCCAAATCGTTCAGGCGATGATTCGGCCCATGGCGTGCCGAACGCGAGCGAGCGTGCTGGGGTAGCAGTCGCCGCCGTGGGCAATGTTCAGCGTTGCGAGCCGGGACATGCCGAGGGCCTGAGCGGCCTTCACGACTCCCATGCGCTCGACCAGCTCGGACACGTAGACGCGATCAGGCGTCGGCGGCTTCCTGGTTCGGTTGGTGTTCTTGTCGGTCATGGCTTTGACTCCAGGGCGAGGCTGGGCGCAGCCACCGCCAAAGTTTCAGGCGCGACACCCGCAGCAGCACCCCGCAGTAGTACGCGCTGCCCGGCTGTTACTTTGCGCGACCCCTATACCTATGGGAGCCCTTCCGTTTTCGGTTTGCTCGGTTCGCTGAACCGCGGGCCTGCTAACTCAAGCAACGTTCGAGGTGTCAGTAGGCAAGGCGTTCAAAGGCTTCCGGAAAGGCAGCCCGAAGACGCGATTGTGTGGTGTACCAACGTCCGCCGCGCTTTACGGCGGCGCCTTCACGCTTCAGCCAATAACGGGCCTTATCCGTGTTCCAGCCCATCAGCTTGGCGACGTCTCTGGTTTCGAGAAATATATTCTCGCG
>DATAKF010000158.1:0-10662 GCA_036261775.1 Polyangiaceae bacterium
GGCCATCGCAGAGATTGAGCTGGGCCGCGCCGCGAACGTTCGCAAACGTGACATCCGCGACCTACGCGTGAACCTGATCAAGCCGATCATCGACACCGAGGTCGTCAAAGATCCGAAGCACTGCACGGCGCATTTCAAGCCGGAGCGCTGGGCTGCGTTCAAGAAGGACGTCGATTGGTTCTACAAGTCGGCGGCCGGTAATTACTGGGAGAACATGATCAAAGACCACGGCTACAACCCGCCGCCGGTCTGGACCATGACAGGTAAGTTTTTCGCCAACATGGGCGATGCTGGAGACGCGTTCTTCAAATACCTGGCCAGCATCGACATCTTGCTGCACGTGGGCGCTGTCGTGCTTTTGGTGTGGGCGTTCGGCTGGGAAACGACAGCCGTCGGCGTCGTGTTCTGGGGCTGCAACAAGGCCGCCGACTTCTATTGGACGGGCGGCGCGTTCTTGCGCCAAGACTGGTGGTTCTTCTTGGTGGCGGCGCTGTGCCTGACCAAAAAGAAGTACTTCTTCTTGGCGGGCTTCGCGTTGATGTGGTCGACGCTGCTGCGCATCTTCCCCGGCATCTTCTTCTTTGGCTGGGCGTTCGCGATCTTGATTCACCTGGCGCTGCGCTTGAAGGGCGTCCGCGAGTCGACGACGGGCGGCACGGGCTTCGACGGCTTCATCCGCCGCACCGGCGTCCTGAACCTGCTCGAGGCCAAGCACTACCGGCTGATCGGCGGCGCTGTCCTAGCGCTCAGCCTGCTCGGCTCGGCCAGCATGGTGGCGACGCGCGGTCCGGAAGATCCGCACATCTACTCGCCCTACGTGGCCTTCTACGACCACACGCTGAAGACCCTGGGTAACACCGCGCTGACCAACCACATGGGTCTCGAATCCGTGATGGTGCACAACTGGGACGGCCGGATGCGCTTCTTGCGCAACGACAACCAGGACGATCCGTTCGAGGGTTGGAAGAGCAACCGCGGCACGCGCTTCAAGCAGATGAAGCCGATCTATCTGGCCATCTTGGTCGGCATCGCCGCTTGGATGGTCTGGGCCATGCGCCGAACCAAACACCTCTGGCTGTGCCTGCCGCTGACATTGCCGTTGGTGTGCGCGCTGTCCAATATGACCTGCTACTACTATTCGCTGTTCATCACGCTCTGCGCGCTGGTGCACGTGCGTAAGGATCTGGGGCCACCGGCCCTAGTGGTCGCAGGGGTCAGCTCGTTCATGCTGTGGTCGCCTACCGGCTACTACTGGGTCGATGATCGCTTTGTGGCGCAGGCGTACCTGTTCATCGGTCTGTCGCTGATGGGGCTGTGGATCTACTCGCGCCCCTTCTCGGTCGCGCGCCTCACGGCCTGGTGGAACGGCAAGCCCGACGTGCCCAGCAAGCCCAAGACGCCGCCGCAACTCAGCAGCACGCCTGCGGAGTAGTGCGATTGGCAGGAAGGCGGGAAGGCGGGAAGGCGGGAAGGGATTTGGGCTAGCCCAACCCTTGCCCTTCCTCTCGCCTTCCTAACTTCCCGCCTTCCTGCGATCCCTAGAGCAGGATCCGCGAGAGGTGCTCGGGTTGGCCGCGCACGCCTAGGCCCGTGATGCGGTAGAGCGTGCCTTCCGGGCCGCCCTCACCCGTGCCTGTGCCGCCGGCGGTGGTGACGTACGCGACGTCGAGCTCGGGGCCGCCAAAGTTGAGGCTGGAGACTTTGGCGACCGGCAGCACGATGCGTTCGACGATTTCGGCCTGTGGCGTGAGCCGGTAGATGGCGTGGCCGTCCCAGCGCGTGGTCCAGACGTGGCCGTCGGTGTCGACCGCCATGCCGTCAGGAATGCCCTCGGCGTCGGGCGCGGCGTAAAACAGCCGACGATTGCTCAGCGCGCCGGTGGCGCGGTCGTAGTCCGCCAAGTAGATGCGGCGGGTGGTGCTGCAGGTCCAATAGAAGCCACGACCGTCGGTGGTGAAGGCCATGCCGTTGGCACACCCCGTGCCGCGCCAGCACAGACGCACGGAGCCGTCGCGCTCGACGCAGAACAGGCCGCCGTTCTCGTCCGTGGTGCCGATGGTGCCGGCGAACACGCGTCCCTCCGGGTCGGCGATGACGTCGTTGAAGCGAGCCATCTGGGCATCCAAGCCCTCGGCCAGCACCCGCCGCTCACCGTCCGCGCCGAGCCGCGCGATCCGGTTCTCTTCGAACAGCAAGAGCGAGCCGTCGGCTTGAAAGGTGAAGCCGCCGACTTTGGCGCCGTGAAAGAAGCACTCGTGCTCACCGGAGGCGCCGACGGCGCGAAACAGCCGCCCCGTTTCGATGTCTTCCCAGTAGATGCGGCCTTCGCTGGCGCGCCACAGCGGGTTTTCACCCGTAACGCAGTGGTAGTTCGCGACGGGTTCGATGTGGTGCATGGCTTCGTGCTGGCTCAGCGCTCAACGCTCATCCAAGGATGCGCCGGATGCCGCCAACCGCTTGACGCAGGCCGTCTGGAAACGCCCGCAGCGTGACGTCCAAATGCTCGGAGTCGGACTCGATGCCCGCGACCGTGAGTAGCGGCGCGAGCAGCGCCACCGTGCGAATCGCGCGCGGGTTCTTGGCGATCTTGGGATGCCGCATCAAATCTATCACCACGCGGTCGTCCTTCGCGTCGACCAAGAACGCCGGCCGCTTCGGCATGTACGCCGCCAGGTTGCCCGGCTTGCTCAGGTCCAGCGCGCCAGAACGCAAGAGCGCCGCGATCGGCGACTCGGGCGCGTCGGCCGCCACCTTCAACGAGACGTTCGCCAAGCGGATCTCGAAGCGCAGCTCCTCGGGTGTGATGCTCACGCGCTCGATGAACACCGTCGCGTCGGCCCGCACCGGCGTGCCCATCAAGTCCACGGTAGCGCCCACGCGCAACCCGGGCGGCACCGCTTCCAGCACCAGATCCTTGGGGCCCTTCTTGCCGCCAGCGCGTCCAGCAAAAAAGCGCAGCGCGTCCAGCGGAACACCGAAGCGGAGCGCCAGCAAGTTACGCAGCGCGCGCAGCAGCTCTTCGGGGTGATCACGCAGGTATTTGGACCCTGCTTCCAGGACGGCCTTCAGCTCTTGCATGGCCGCCGAGTAAGCCACAGCTCCTCGCCGGAATCACCAGCGGATGCTAGGTTTGGAGGGACCATGCCGCAGTATCGGGTCGCTCCGGCCGATGTCCATGCCACCCTGAGCCGCCACTTGCTCGCGCTCGGGCACGGCTTCGTTCTGGACCTGGAGCGCAGCTCCGGTCCGTTCGTGCGCGACGGCAAGAGCGACCAAGAGTTTCTCGATTTTTCCAGCTTCTACGCCAGCAACCCGTTGGGGTTCCGAGCGCCCGCGCTGACGGAGCCGGCCTTTCAAGAGCGGCTGTTGCGCGCGGCCACGCTCAAGGTCGCCAACCCCGATTTTTACACCACGTACTTCGCCGAGTTCGTCGAAACGCTCTCGCGCACCGCCGCACCCGCCACGCACCCGCACTACTTCTTCGTGGAGGGCGGCTCTCTGGCGGTCGAGAACGCCATGAAGGTCGCCTTCGACTGGAAGGTGCGCAGGAATCAAATCGAAGGCCACGGCGACGTCGGCAGCCAAATCCTGCACTTCGAGCAGGCGTTTCACGGCCGTAGCGGCTACTCGCTCAGCGTTACCAATACGGATCCGGCCAAGACTCTGCACTTCCCGAAGTTTCCGTGGCCGCGCCTGCCGAACCCGGCCATGCGCTTCCCGCAAGACGAAGCCGCCGTGAACGACGTGCGCGAGCTGGAGCGGCTCACGCTGGCCAAGGCCGAGCGCGCCTTCGACCTGCACGGCGCCGACATCGCCGCGATTCTGATCGAGCCGATTCAAGGCGAAGGCGGCGACAACCACTTTCGGCCCGAGTTCTTGAAGGGCCTGCGCCGCCTGGCAGACGAACGCGGCGCGCTCTTGATCTTCGACGAAGTGCAGACCGGTCTTGGGCTGACCGGCAGCTGGTGGGCGTATGAGCAGCTCGGCGTAGCGCCGGACATCATCTGCTTCGCCAAAAAGATGCAGGTCGGCGGCATCCTGGTGTCCACGCGGGTCGACGACGTCGACAACGTATTCAAGGTGCCCAGCCGTATCAGCAGCACCTGGGGTGGCTCGCTCGTCGACATGGTGCGGGCCACCCGCATCTTGGAGACCATCGAGAACGACAAGCTGCTGTCCAACGCTACCCAGCGCGGCCTAGAGCTGCAGCACGGCCTAGCGGCCCTCGGCCAGCGCTTCCCTGCCCTGGTGCGCAACGTGCGCGGCCGCGGCTTGATGTGCGCGCTCGATTTACCCACGACCGAGCAGCGCGGCAGCTTGATTAAAGCCGCGTTCGCCGAGCGGCTGCTGCTCTTGCCTTGCGGCGCTCAAACCGTGCGTTTTCGCCCGTTTTTGAACATCCAGAGCGAGCACATCCAAGAAATGCTCAGCCGCCTGGGCCGCGCGCTCGAGAAGCTGCCCTAGCGGCCGGAGCCCTCCCGGGCTCAGTCCTTCTTGCCGGGCAGCTCGGCGCTCTTCGCTTCGGTCGCTTGCTCGGAAAGCTGGGCGGTTTGTAAGCCGCGCGACGACAGCTCGAGCCGCACGCGATCTCCTACGGCGTTGGCGAGCCGCGAAACGATGTCCGGCATTTCTGCCAGCAGGTTCGACCAGCCAGCCTTCTCGTCGCCCTCGACGGTGAGCAAATGCGCGCTGCCGTCTTTGGCGACCGCGATGGCCGCCACGGGCTCGAGCTCCACCGCGCCACCAGCGCCGTGACCGCCCGAGTCGCCGCCGACCTTGGCGCCCCGCGCGCCCGCGTTCGCGCTGACGGCGCCGAACGCGATCTTCAACCGATGCACCGGGATCACCGTCGCGTCACCCGCCTGCTGGGCAGCGCCGATGATGGTCTCGCTCTTCGAGATGCCCTGCACGCCCTGCAGCAGGCTCTCGACGACTTCGGCGATCTTGCTTTCGCTCATGACAATTTCCGTAGCTTCATCGGCTCGGCAGCCAAGGGTTGGCTCGGCGGCGCTGGCCGCGAGCGCATCTGTCTTACCACGTATGCTGCAACGTCCAGCAGCATGAGCCAAGGCTTCATCACGGCGCGGCCGTCCAGGGTCACCTCCCAGCCGTCCTCGAAGTCCCAGCGCGGCGCCTGCCGCAGCGTGACCGTCTCTGGCAGCACCGCGGAAAGCATCGAAAGCGCGCCTACTAGGCGCCCCGTGAGCAGCGGATCCTTGAAGCCGTAGGCCAAATCGACGTTCAGGTAGCGCAGCCGCAGGTGGCGTCGCTCTTCCAAGATCTTGAGGGCAAGGTTCAGCGGATCGACCCGCTCCCAGGCGCGCCGCGACGCCGCTTTGACGCGCTTGGGCACCGGTCGCGCGAGCTTCCGATTCCAGTCGGGCTTCCACGACAGCTTGCGACCAAACAGCAGAAAACTGAGCTGCGGGCTGACGCCGCGCGCCCAGACGAATGCCACCTGCGCCAGCGACACCGAAAAGCCGCCCGCCAAAAACCAGCTGCCGTCAGGTAACCCGCGCGCCCGCAAGCTCGTCTCGAGCCGCAGCGGCCAATAACACATCAGGGTGAAGAGTAGCCCGACGAGCAGCAGCCCAACGGCCCAGGGCAGCACGCCATACGCCCAGGCCATGCGCGGCCCCCGCTACGGCTTGCCGTCGCCGAGGCGCGGCGTTTCAGCGCCGTTGAGCGCTGGCGTGAGCGTGGCCTCGGGCAGAATACGCACGCCGCGGCGCACCACGGCTTGCTTGCCGTTGGCCAGGGCCAGCATGTGCGGCACGCCGTCTTCGCCCACCACTACGAAGGCGCGCGGCTCGATCACGACCGCGCCGCCAGCCCCGCCGGCCTGCGCGCCTGCGTCGCTCTCCTCTGTCCCGCGCTTGGCCTTGCCGTCCAGGCTGCCCATGGCGGTGCCGAAACCGACGCTGATTTTGGCTAGCGGCAAGACCTTGGCTTTGCCGGCGTCACGCACGCCGCCGACCACGGCGTCTGCCTTGGCCACCTTGCCGAGCTCTTCCAGCAGCTCTTGCATCAGGTGCTTGAGATCCACGTCGGCAAGGGAACCACGAGCACGCCTCCCCGTCAAAGCGAGATCGGTGGCTGCAAACTGATCGGCGTTCTAGAGTGGCGCCGACATGCGCAGAGTTCGGCTTGCAAACCTCGATGTAGTGCTCGGTGGCGGCCCGGACCGCGACGGGGGCGGCACTGGCCCAATGCTGGTCCTGCTGCACGGCTACGGCGCGCCTGGGGACGACCTCGTGCCGCTGGCCCGCCAGCTCGCGGTCGATCCCAGCGTGCGTTTTGCCTTCCCGGCCGCCCCCCACGTGCTCGAGATGGGCCTGGGCGGCTCGGGGCGCGCCTGGTGGCACATCGACATGCTCGAGCTGCAGCGCGCGGTCATGAACAACGATTTCGAAACGCTCAAGCGCCGGGTGCCCGAAGGCCTCGCCGAAGCGCGCGCGGCCGTGAACGGCCTGCTCGACGCGCTGGAAAAAGAACACGCTGCCAGCCGCGACAAACTGGTGCTGGGTGGCTTTTCGCAGGGCGCCATGCTGTCGACCGACGTGGCGCTCCGCGCCGAGCGCCCGCCAGCGGCCCTGGCCATCTTGAGCGGCAGCTTGATCGCCAAGGACGAGTGGCTTCCGCTGATGAAAGCGCGCGCCGGCATGCCGGTCCTACAGAGCCACGGCCGCAGTGACCCGGTGCTCAGCTTTGCCATCGCGGAGACTCTGCGCCAAGAGCTGACGGCCGCGGGCGTCGCGGTCGAGTTCATCGCCTTCAACGGCGGTCATGGCATTCCGAACAGCGCGGTCGACGCGCTAGGCAAGCTGGTCAGTCGCGTTACAGCCTGACGACGGCCGAGCCTGAAAGCCGCGAAGCGCGCAAATCGTCCAAGGCGCGCGGCAGCTCGGACAACGAATAGGCGGTGACCTCGCTGTGCACGGGCACGCGCGGCACCAGCTCCATGAACTCCACGCCGTCGCGCCGAGTCAGGTTCGCCACGGACCGCAGCGTGCGTTCACCCCACAAGAGCTCATACGGGAACGACGGGATGTCGCTCATGTGGATGCCGGCGCAGATCACGCTGCCGCCGGGGCCAACCGCCGCCAATGCGCGCGGCACCAGCCCGCCGTTGGGCGCAAAAATCAGCGCGGCGTCGAGCGTGACGGGCGCCGGGCCATCGGACGGTCCAGCCCAATCCACGCCCATACTGCGCGCGAAGATCAGCTGTGCCTCGTTGCCGGGGCGAGTGAAAGCGTAGACCTCTCGGCCTTGGTGGCGCGCCACCTGCGCGATGATGTGCGCGGCCGAACCGAAGCCATACAGGCCAATCCGCTGCGCGTCGCCCGCCAGACACAAGGCGCGGTAACCAATCAGCCCAGCGCAGAGCAGCGGCGCCGCCTGCAGATCCGGATACGAGCCTGGCAGAGGCAGCGCGAATTGCGGCGACACCACAGCGTACTCGGCGTAGCCGCCGTTGCGCTGATAGCCCGTAAATTCAGCTCTTTCGCACAGGTTTTCGCGGCCCATGCGGCACAGCCGGCAGTCGCTACAGGCCCAGCCGAGCCACGGCACACCGACGCGCTGACCTTCCGCAAAGCCTTCGACGAGCGCGCCGTGACCGACCACGGTGCCGACGATCTGATGCCCCATTACCAGCGGCAACCGCGGCGACGGCAGCTCGCCGTCGAGGATGTGCAAGTCCGTGCGGCACACGCCGGTGCAGCGCACGCGGACCAGTAGCTCCGTCGGCCCGGGTTCAGGCACGGGAAGCTTTTGCTCGACGAGCGCACGCGACGCCCGCTCGAGCACCATGGCGCGCATGCTGGGTGCCAAGCGTCAGATCCCTCGCTGGCGAACGTGAGCCCACCAGCTTTTTCAGGGTACGCGCCTCGCACGCGGAGGTCAATCAACCGCACGGCAAAATCTCACGAGGCAACGCCCGAGTTTCGTGGGGAATTCTGGCGTCTCAGCTCGAGATGAGCTGCAGCCCCTTTTCATACCGGCGGCACGATGCTACGCGCTCTGGCCGCTTTTTTTAGGGTGGCGCCTCGGTCCTAGTGTCGGCGGGGCCGTTGCTCCGCCTCCCCGACGCGACATCCCGCCTCACCAACGCAACCTCACCGACGCAACGACCTCCCAATGTCAGAAGTAGCCGAAGATCCCGAGCGCGACGCCGTCGTTTCCGAGGAAGTAGCGTGTTTGCAGCGCGTCCAAGCGCATCTGCGTGAACGCTCGCAGCGCACGTCAGATCGTCCGGGCGCCGCCGCGGCCGCGGCTGACTACGAAGCGCGCCTCTTGGATCTGCGAGACCAAATCAGCAGCGCGCGCATGGAAGACGTGCCGCCGCTCGTGCAGGAAATGGAGCGCCTGCAGAGCCTGATGGTGCATCGTCGCGACACCAACGCGGTGACGGTCGACGCGCGTTCGCCGTATTTTGGCCGGCTGGTCATCGAGGAGGGCGAAAAGAAGCGCGAGGTCTTGATCGGTCGCGGCACCTACCTCGACACCAAGAGCGGCGTGCGCATCGTCGACTGGCGCGACGCCCCCGTGAGTCGCCTGTATTACCGCTACGAGGAAGGCGACGATTATGACGAGGTGTTTGGTGACCGCGAGGTAACCGGGCTCATCAAGACGCGCCGCAGCCTGAGCATCGTGGAGGCCGAATTACGCCGAATCACGAGCCCGCAGGGCACGTTCGTGCGCGGGAAAGACGGCTTTCGCCGCGTAGAATCGCAGGCTTTCAAGCTGACGGGCGGCGCCGGCACGGCCATTCGCGCCGAGCAGCACCACCGCCCCGGCAAGCTGGGCATTGGGACGGAAGGCGTCGGCGAAGACAAGCACCTGCGCGAGATCACGGCGATGATCGACCCGCGCCAGTTCGATCTGATGACACGCTCGGACGCCGGCCTCGTGGTCATTCAGGGCGGCGCCGGTAGCGGCAAGACCACCATCGGCCTACACCGGCTCGCCTACCTGGCGTTCCAAGACGCGCGGCGCTTTCGCCCCGACAAGATGCTGGTCATCGTCTTCAACGACGCGCTGGCCCGCTACGTGGCGCGCGTGCTGCCGGCGCTCGGCATCGAAGGCGTGGCAATTCGCACCTACGAAGACTGGGTGCGGCGCATTCGTCAGTCGCTCTACCCGCGCCTGCCGTCCAAGTACCGCGACGACACCCCGTCGATGGTCTCGCGCTTCAAGAAGCATCCGCTCTTGCTGCGCATGATCGACGACTACGTGTCCAAGTTGGCCGCGCAAATTACGGCCCGCGTGCAGTCGCTGAGCGCCGACGCCGGTGAGGCCGGCGAACGGCTGCGCAGCAGCTGGCTCAAGGGCGAAGCGCGGCCCCTCGCCCACCGCCTGCACGGCATGATCAACCTCGTCGAAGGCGACGCGGCGCGCAGCCTACCCACCGACGTGCGCGTCGGCATCGAGCGCAGCTGTCGCGCGCTGCTCAAGGCCACCCGTGACGTCTCCACCACCTGGGCGGAGCTGCTCAGCGATCGCCCGGCGCTCGGCCAAGCCGTGGACAAATTGGCTCCTGGCAGCTTCACCCCCGGCGAGCTGGACCGCGTGGTCGCTTGGTGCAGCGCGCGCAGCGCAGAAATCGTCGGCGAGATCGAGCTACGCCGCGAGGAACGCGCGGAGCAGCGCCTCAATGACGAAGAAGGCGGCGGCAAGAAGCGCGGCCGCAAGGACGAAGAGGAAGTCGAGCGCGAAGAAGAAGTCGACGATGACGAGATGCGGCGCGGCATCGACGGCTTCGACATCGCCGAAGACGCCAAGCTCGACCTCGAGGACGACACGCTGTTCTTGCGGCTGCACCAGCGCCTGCGCGGCCCGCTCACCCGCGGCAAGCTGAGCAAGGACCCCATCGTTTACGAGCACATCCTGGTCGACGAAGCCCAAGACCTGAGCCCGGTCGAGCTCGCGGTGGTGCTCGACACCACTAGCGCCGCCAAGAGCATCACGCTTTCGGGTGACGTGCAGCAGCGCTTGCTGATGGACAACGGCTTCTCGGATTGGAAGACCGTGCTGGGCGAGCTGTCACTCAGCCACGTCGAGGTCGAGCCGCTCAAGCTCAGCTACCGCTCGACCAAGCCGATCATCGACTTTTCGCGCGCCATTCTGGGCCCGCTGGCAAGCGCCGACGCGCCCGTGGCGACCCGAGAAGGCGCCCCGGTCGACCTGTTCACGCACGGCCACACGGGCGACGCCGTCGCCACGCTTTCTGAAGCCCTGCGCGATCTCATGCAGAGCGAGCCGCAAGCTTCCGTTTGTGTCATCGCGCGCTATCCCGAGCAAGCCGACTTGTATTTTGGCGGTCTGCAACGCGCTGAAGTGCCGTACCTGCGCCGCGTCGCCGAGCAAGACTTCAGCTTCAAACCGGGCGTCGACGTCACCGACGTGCGCCAGGTCAAAGGCCTGGAGTTCGACTACGTCGTCATCGTCGAAGCCTCCGAATCGTCGTACCCCGACGAAGACGAAGCGCGCCACCTGCTGCACATCGCCGCCACCCGCGCGGCACACCAGCTTTGGCTCTTCGTGGTGGGGCGCGCCAGTCCGCTGCTTCCTCAAGAGCTCAAGGACCGAAGCCTTTAGGATTCTGGGCCAACGACAACGGTCCCAAGCCGGCACGAACGCTCGACGTCACAGGTTCTCGTC